>CABXWS010000069.1 GCA_902515965.1 uncultured Pelagibacteraceae bacterium | reverse complement strand
AAAAATGATGAAATTAAAAATTTGCAGGAAAATTATGCTGAAGAATTTAGTAAAAATCAAAATATAAAAAAAGAGTCGATTAAGAGAAGTGAAAGAATTAAGATAATTGATCAAGAAATTGATAGTTGGAAAAATTTGTTAACTAATTCAGAAAAAATGATTAAAGAATTAAATAACAGAAAAGACGCCCAGCAGAATAAATTACGAGAACTAGAGCAGCAACCTCAAACCCAAGCAGAAAAAAAAGGACAAATTTCAGAAAATTTGAGGATTTCTGAAAAAGAGAAAAATGAAAATGAAATACTAATTGAAGAGTTGGATAAGGAAATTATTGAATTAAGAAATAATTTAAATGTAACAAAAGAAGAATCTATAGAAATTCGAGAGAGAAAAGCTAGCTCAGGTGCAACGGTTGAGGGTTTGAATAAAAGACGAAATGATTTGTTGGAAAGAATATCTACAGAATTAAACATAAGAGAAAATGAAATTTTTAATTTCTCAAATTTAAATGATACTTCAGATTATCCAGATGTAGTTTCTCAAGAAGAGTTGCTTGACGAAAAGAAAAGAGAGAGAGAAAAACTGGGATCTGTAAATTTAAGAGCTGATGAAGAAACATCAAAATATGAAGATGAAATTAAAAAAATGGAAAAAGATAGACAAGATTTAGTTACTGCAATAATTAAATTAAAAGAGAGTATTGCTGAGTTAAATCAAAAAGGTAGAGAAAGACTTCTGGATGCATTTGAGAAGGTAAATCGAAAATTTAATGAGGTATACACAAAACTATTTAACGGAGGAAGTGCTAAGCTAGAGTTAGTTGACTCTGATGATCCTCTTGATGCTGGATTAGAAATGCTAGTTAGTCCACCTGGTAAAAGACTTCAATCAATCACATTATTATCTGGTGGAGAACAAGCCTTAACTGCATTGTCGCTGATTTTTGCTGTTTTCTTAACTAATCCATCACCAATATGTGTTTTAGATGAAGTTGACGCGCCATTGGATGATGCGAATGTAACAAGATTTTGCAGCCTTTTAACTGAATTAACAAAAATAACCTCTACAAGGTTTGTTATCGTCACTCACCACGCTTTAACAATGTCTAAAATGGATAGACTTTACGGCGTAACAATGCCAGAAAAAGGTATTAGTCAACTTGTTGCGGTTGATCTTCAAAAAGCTGAGAGTATGGTTGCCTGAAAATGGATGAGGATCAGTTTAAAACTCGCCTAAAAATTGCAAAAAATAAAAGAAAAAAAGACAAAAACTCTGATGAGCACAATAAGGGCTCCAGCATGGGTGCAGCCTTTAAAATGAGCACAGAATTGGTCTCTGCAGTAGCTGTTGGGACAATTATTGGGTTTATTTTAGACAATTGGTTTGGTACTAAACCTTGGTTTATTTTAATATTTTTTTTTATCGGCGTAGTAGCAGGTATTTTAAATGTTATTAAATCAGCGAAAAAAATGCAAAAGTAGAAGATAAATGGCAGCAAACCCAATGTACCAATTCAATGTTTACCGGATTGGTCCTGAAATAAAAATAAGTAACGTAGACATTTCATTCACAAATGCGAGTTTGTTTATGGTTATAAGCTCGCTTGCAATATTAATAATTTTTAACTTAGGAACAAAAAGATCTAATGTTCCAAACAAAATTCAATTACTCTCGGAGTTAAGTTATTCTTTTATTTCAAAAATGATAAGTGATACAGCTGGATCAAAAGCTAAGCCTTATTTTTCTTTCATTTTTTCACTATTTATGTTTGTTCTGTTTTGTAACATGTTTGGCATGATACCCTACTCCTTTACAGTAACCAGTCATATTATTGTGACATTTGTTCTAGCATCATTCATATTTATTGGAGTAACAGTAATAGGCTTTATTAAACATGGTCTTGGATATTTAAAGTTGTTTGTACCGAGTGGAGTACCAATGGTTTTATTACCGCTGATAGTTGTTATTGAAATTATTTCTTATTTAAGTAGACCAATAAGTCTATCAGTAAGATTATTTGCTAACATGATGGCAGGTCACACTATGATGAAGGTGTTTGGAGGATTTGTTGTTAGCTTAGGTATAGTTGGAGGTTGGTTGCCGTTAAGTTTTT
>CABXWS010000068.1 GCA_902515965.1 uncultured Pelagibacteraceae bacterium | reverse complement strand
AAGAAAAAACAAAATCTTTATCTGAAAAATTAAACTGCAAATATACAGTTACCGATGTTTTAGAAAGTGGATTTGTAGAGAAAATTAAATCAGAAATTGATGATATTAAAGGTATAGCTTATTGTGTTGGATCAATAGATCTTAAACCATTAAGAATGGTTTCAGAACAAGATTTTACAAAATGTATGAAACTAAATTTATATTCGGCGGTTGATTTAATTAAAGGTTATCAAGATGTTTTAAAAAAAAATAAAGGTTCAATTGTATTATTTTCAACTGTTGCTGCCCAAAGAGGTTTTACAAATCATTCAATTATTGCATCAACAAAAGCTGCTGTTGAGGGATTAACAGTCTCTTTAGCTGCTGAGTTTGCTCCAAATATTAGAGTTAATTGCATTGCACCAAGTTTAACAAATTCGAAGATAGCTGAACCGATGTTAAAAAATAAGGCAGTAGCAGATGGTATTGCTAGAGCTCATCCTTTAAAAAGATTGGGTGAAGGTAAAGATTCTGCTTCTCTTGCAAAATTTTTAATTTCAGAAGAAAGTTCATGGGTAACAGGACAAATAATTGCTGTTGATGGTGGTAGATCAAAACTTTCATAAATTGAAAAAATTTTTAATTTTTCTTATTATATTAATTTCAGTTCCACTGACTTCATTTGCTCAGAAATTCCATTTCAAAAAAATAATAAACTTAGATGCTCCATGGGGATCATCATTCATAAATAACGATGAAATGATCATTACAGAAAAAAGTGGTAAAATTAAAATTGTAAATTTAAAGAATTATAATGTCAGTGAGGTGAATCATAATTTAAATTTTTTAGAATATGGTCAAGGTGGCTTACTAGATATTTTATATAATGAGAATTACATCTATATTTCTTACACGGAAAATAGAAATAATTTTAAAACAAGTACATCAATTGCTCGTGCAGTTTTAAACAAAAAAAAATTGAAATTTGAAAATATTTTTCAAGCGAATCCACCAATAGACTCCCCTTATCATTTTGGATCTAGACTAGCTATAACAGGAAATAAATTATTTGCATCAGCAGGTGAAAGAGGTGGGGGTATGATAGCACAAGATGCAACAAAACATCCAGGCAGTATAATAAGGATTAATATAGATGGCAGTATTCCAAAAGATAACCCTCGGTTTGAAGGAAAGTCAGACTGGCTTCCAGAAATTTATCAAATAGGTGTTAGAAACCCACAAGGTCTAGCTTTATCCCCTTTTGACGACAAAATTTATATTAGTAATCACGGAGCTAAAGGAGGTGATTGGTTTGGAGAAGTAAAAAAGGGAGAAAATTATGGCTGGAAAATTCTGGGGTGGGGCGGCACAAACTATTCTGGAACAACAATCGGACCTAAATGGAAACCAGGATTCACAAAAGCAATTCAATATTGGGTTCCTTCAATAGCAACTAGCGCAATCACAATTTACAAAGGCAATGAATTTAAGGAGTGGAATGGACATGCATTAATAACATCTTTGAAAGACAAATCATTACGGAAATTAGATTTTAATGACATATCTAAAGTTAAGGAAGAGGTTATTTTTAAAAACAAAATTGGGCGTATTAGAGATATACAAATTCACCCTGAAAACGGAAAATTATATTTTTTAAATCAGGATGGGCTTTGGTTAATGCAAAAGGTTAACTAAAATCTATAAGATCTTTGAGTAATTTAAACTCTCCAATTTTATAAATAATTGCATCATCTCTTTTAAAACCATACTTATTTGCATTGTCTTTAAATCTAACAGGTGGTTCCATTATAGGCTCTAATGATAAAACAAAAGTACCCCAGTGCATTCCAATTACTTTTTTACTTTTTAAGTCTCTAGCTAAGCTTAGAGCTTCCTCAGGATTTGTGTGGTAAGCAGACGAGTCTTTAATGGAAGCCATAGGATAAAAATTATATGCACCTATGTTAATAAATGTTAATTCAATTGGACCATATTTTTCTCCTAATTCTTTGTAAATTTCCCCAACACCTGTATCACATGCAAATAAAATTTTTTTTCCTTTATAATCAATTAAGTAACTCCCCCATAAAGTTTTATTTGTATCTGTAAGACTTCTCTTTGACCAATGAACTGAAGGTAAGAAA
>CABXWS010000067.1 GCA_902515965.1 uncultured Pelagibacteraceae bacterium | reverse complement strand
GTTAAAGTTGTATGCGGTGCACCAAATGCTAAGAAGGATCTTTTGACTGTTTATGCTGGACCTGGATCAATAATTCCAAAAAATAATATGAAACTTGCAATAAGTAAAATTAGAGGAGTAACGTCTTATGGAATGTTATGCTCAGAGTCTGAATTAAATTTATCAGATGAAAGTGAAGGAATAACAGAACTAAAATCATCGAAGTATTCTGATAAAATTGGTAAAAATTTTTTCCAAAATAATGCGGAAAAAGTTGTAGATTTATCAATAACGCCCAATCGACCTGATTGTCTTGGAGTTAGAGGTATAGCCAGGGATCTTGCAGCTGCTGGAGGTGGTATATTAAGAGACATTGCTAATAAAAACATAAAAAAAAATGGATCTCAAAAAATAAAAGTTTCAATTAAAAAAGATAAAAACCAAGGTTGTACAATATTTGGTAGTTGTTTAATTGAAGGTGTTACAAATAAAGAAAGTCCAAAATGGCTTAAAGAAAAAATAGAGTCTCTTGGTCAAAAACCAATTTCGGCTATCGTTGATATTACAAACTATGTGATGTTAGATTTAAACAGACCTCTTCACGCATACGATGCAGATAAAATCGACAAGGAAATAATAGTAAGAAATTCAAAAAAGGGAGAAAGCTTTGAGGCTCTTGATAATAAAGAATATATATTAGATGATGAAATGTGTGTTATCTCAGACCAGTCTGGAATATTAGGTTTAGGTGGAATAATTGGTGGAACACGTTCTGGAACTGAAATTAATACTAAAAATATTTTATTAGAATCAGCTTATTTTATACCTAGATCTATAAGAAAAACTTCAAAATTATTGAATATTGATACTGATGCGAAATTTAGATTTGAAAGAGGGATTGATCCTCAATCAATTCAATTAGGCTTAACAAAAGCTGCACAATTAATATCAGAAATATGCGGAGGTAAAATTAGTAAATTTGATATTCAGAAAACTACAAAATACAAATCGAAAAAAATTAAATTTAAGATTTCTTTGTTCGAAAAAATAACTGGTTTTAAAGTAAATGATAAAGAGATAATTAAAATTTTAATGAATTTAGGATTTGAGGTTTCTAGCAAAAATTCAGAATTAGATTTAAAGATTCCAACTTGGAGACCTGATATCACTCAACCAATAGATATAGTAGAAGAAATTGTAAGAATTAAAGGATATAATAATATAGGATTATTAGAGCCAGAAAAAACTAAAATAAAAGAAACATTAAACAAACAACAAAAGCTATTTCACTTTTTACAACGCTCTGTAGCATCAAAAGGGTATTTTGAAACCATTACTTGGTCATTTACAGACTCAAAAACGAATGATCTATTTAAAGAAAATCTGAAAGAAATCAAAATAGTAAATCCGATAAGTTCAGATCTAAATGTTTTGAGAAATTCAATTTTTTCAAATTTGACTATTTATTTAAAGAAAAATTTAGATAGAGGATTTAAAGATATCTCACTTTTTGAGATTGGACCAATTTTTAAGGATAAAAGGCCGGGAGAACAATTGGTAGTAATAGGAGCTATAAAATCAGGAAAAATATCAAGATTAATCTGGAATGAGAAAGAGAGACCAGTTGATGTTTTTGACGTAAAAAAAGACGTAATACAGACATTGATTGAAGCTGGTTACAACAGAGAAAGTTTTTTCATAAAGGATACATCTCCTTCATATTATCATCCAGGTAAATCTGGTTCAGTATATCTTAGTAAAGATGATATTAAACCTGTTGCTTATTTTGGAGAAATACATCCAAATATTGTTAATAGTGTAGATATAAAAACTGAAAGTCTTGTTGGTTTTGAAATTTATTTAGATCATTTAAAGGTCAATAAAATAAAACTTAAAGATCAAAAATTAAATTATAAGTACTCTGATTATCAAAAATCGCAAAGAGACTTTGCCTTTGTTGTAGATAAAAATTTTAGGGCACAAGATTTAATAGATATAATATCATCAGTTGATAAAAATTTAATAAAGTCGATTAAAATATTTGATACTTATGAAGGTGAAAATATTCCTCAAGACAAAAAATCGATAGCACTAAATGTGACAATTCAATCTACAGAAAAAACGTTGGAGGAGAGTGATCTTGAAAAAATTAATAAATTAATTATTTCAACTGTCGAGAAAAAGTCTGGTGCTAAAATTAGATCCTAAATGTCTAACGAAATCGATAATATCAGAAATTTCGCAATCATTGCTCATATTGATCATGGCAAGTCAACAATAGCAGATA
>CABXWS010000066.1 GCA_902515965.1 uncultured Pelagibacteraceae bacterium | reverse complement strand
TTTACCCAAAGACACCCATCCCATTAAAATATAAAAATAACTTTACACTATTAATCTCTGTACTTTTGTCAGCACAGTGTACAGACATAAATGTAAATAATGTTACTAAAAACATATATCCAATTTACAATAAGCCTGAACATTTTGTGAAGTTGGGTAGAAAGAAAATAGAAAAATTGATTAAAAGTATTGGTATTTTTAGAATTAAAGCAAAAAGTGTTTACAATTTATCAAGGATACTTGTTGAAAAATATAAAGGAAAAGTACCAAAGACTTTTAAAGAGTTAGAAGATCTCCCAGGTGTCGGACATAAAACTGCTAGCGTTGTAATGTCTCAAGGTTTTGGTTACCCAGCTTTTCCAGTTGATACGCATATACATAGGTTATCTCAAAGATGGGGTTTAACAAATGGTAAAAATGTTGTTCAAACAGAACAGGATTTAAAGCGTCTATTTCCAAAAAAATATTGGAATAAACTACATTTACAAATAATTTATTATGGAAGAGAATACTGCAAAGCAAGAGAATGTTATGGTATTTCTTGTAAAATTTGTACGACTTGTTATCCTAATAGAAAAAAGCCCATAATTACAAAGAAAGCTTAATATGAAAATTTTAGGAATAGGAAATGCCATAGTCGATGTTATTTGTAAAGTTGAACATAACTTTATAAGTCAAAATAGTTTAACAAAAGGAACAATGAAATTAATATTTGATGAAAAAGAATTTACAGATTTACTTTCAAATCTTAAAATAGAAAAAACTATATCTGGTGGATCAGTTGCTAATTCAATCGTTGGACTTTCCCAGCTCAGGAATGAAGTTGGATTTATAGGGAAAGTTAGTGATGATGAATTGGGAAAAAAGTATGAAGATGGCCTAAAGTCAGAGAATGTAAAATATTTTTACTCAAAAAAAAAAGAGGAGCTGCCTACAGGAACATGTTTAATTTTAGTTACACCTGACTCTGAAAGGACAATGTGTACATTTCTTGGAACAGCAGGGAAAATCAATGAGAATGATGTCGATACAGATGTTGTTAAAAAAAGTGAGATTATATTTTTGGAAGGCTATCTTTGGGATGAAGGTGAGCCAAAAAAAGCATTCGAAAAAGCTATAAATAGTGCGAATAAAGTTGCAATGTCATTGTCAGACCAATTTTGTGTTGATAGGCACAAAAATCATTTTTTAGAGTTAGTTAAAAATAAGTTAGATATAACTTTTGCAAATGAGCAAGAAATAATGTCATTAATTGATGCTAAAAATTTTGATGAAGTTGTAAATTTTGGTAAGGGACTTGAAAAACTCTTAGTTATTACACGTGGAGAAAAGGGTGCAATGTCAATTTTTGGTGATGAGGTGACAGAAAATGTGGCTCAAAAAAATTTAAATATTAAAGACCTTACTGGAGCAGGAGATTTATTTGCAGCTGGTTTTTTGCATGGTCAACTAAATAATCTAAATATGTTAGATTGTTTAAATAAAGGGAGAGAAATGTCTTCGAAAGTTATTCAACAAATTGGTGCAAGATTATAAATATGAAACAAGAAAAAAGTGTATTGAAGTTTTTTCCACAGCCAATTTTTCATTACAAAGTAAATAATTATGAGAAACATAATAAAGACCTAACAAAGTATATATACGAGTTATATGAAGAGGATAAAAAAGGTATAGCTAGATCAAATCATGGTGGATGGCATTCGAAACCATTTAATTTAAAGGAAAAAGATAAAGCTCCATTTCAATTCTTTCTTGATATACAAATGTATGTAGCAGATGTTTTTAAAGAATATGGTTGGCATTATACACCTGGAAAAGTTAGCCTTACAGAAATGTGGGCAATTATAAATAAAAAAAATAATTTTAATTCAGAACATACGCATCCAAACAATTACCTAAGTGCAGCATATTATGTTAAAGCACCTGAGAATTGTGGATCGTTTAGAGTTTCTAATCCAAATCAAATAGCTAGAGAAAGAATTGCAATAAGCGATGGTAAAACAGAGTTCAATCAAATTTATGCTCAAGTAAAACCTGTTGAAGGTGACCTACTGCTTTTTCCAGCTTATCTACCACATTCAGTTGGTATGAATTTGTCTAATGAAGACAGGATCGTTATCAGCTTTAATATAGATATTTTAAAATAGTTATTTTTTCTTTCTTTTAAAACTACCCTTGCCTTTTTTAGGTTTAATAATTCTTAATTTATATTTTTCGGTGTATAAATCTTTTGCAATTATGTTTTTTTTTTTATTTGAATTTTTCTTCATAATTTAAAGTAAATTTACTAATTTGATTTTAAATTATATCCCTTGTTATCACTTAAGATAAAATTACTATCATCAAATATATCAAGTATCTTTTTTCTAAGCCTATATACATGTGTTTC
>CABXWS010000065.1 GCA_902515965.1 uncultured Pelagibacteraceae bacterium | reverse complement strand
CTGGGTCAATTACGTTTTTCTTAGATTTTGACATTGACTCCGATGGCCCTATTTTAACTATCTTACTTGGCTTATTTTTTTCTACGCATTTATCACCAACCTTTTCTACTTGATCTGGACTCAACCAATTATTATTTTCATCTTTATATGTCTCATGACAAACCATCCCCTGTGTAAACAAGTTTTGAAAAGGTTCTTTAATATTAAAATTCTTATTGTTATAATCAATAGCTCTCATAAAAAAACGTGAATATAATAAATGTAAAATAGCGTGTTCTACTCCACCAATATATTGATCAACGGGCATCCAATAGTTAATATCATCTTCTTTAAACCCATAATCACTTTCTTTAGGAGAACAAAACCTCAGATAGTACCATGAAGAACAGACAAAAGTATCTAAAGTATCTGTCTCTCGGGTCATTTTTTTTCCATTAATTATTATATCTTTCCAGTCAGTTTGACTGTCAAGTGGATTACCTTTTACTTTTAAATCAATATTTTCAGGTAATTTTACTGGTAGCATGTTTTTAGGTATTGGATGCACATTTCCTTTATCATCGTATGCTACTGGTATAGGACATCCCCAATATCTTTGACGAGATACACCCCAATCTTTAAGTCTGTAATTTACTTTTTGTTTTCCTAATCCTTTATTTTCAAGTATTTGGATAGTTTCAATAACTGATTCTTCTGGAGCTTTAAAACCATTTAAGAATTTAGAATTGATTAAAACTCCTGGTCCTGGGTATGCCTCATTACTTACTTTGTAATTATCATCTTCATTAATTGGTTTTACTACTGTTTTTATTTCTAAATTATATTTTTTTGCAAAGTCAAAATCCCTTTGATCATGTGCTGGACAACCAAATACAGCACCAAACCCATAATCCATTAATACAAAATTTGCAAAATATACTGGTACTTTTTGATCGGGATTAAGTGGATTAATTGCTTTTAAATTAGTTTTAAAACCTATTTTATCACCGACAGCAATTGCCTCTTCCGTTGTACCAGTTTTAGAACACTCTTCTTTAAATTTCAAAAATTCATTATTTTCAATAAAATGGGAAGATACTTCGTGATCTATTGATAATGCTAGAAAAGAAAATCCAAAAAGAGTGTCAGGCCTCGTAGTAAAACATTTGATATTTTCTATAGGCAAATCACCTTCTATTTTAAAATTAACTTCACATCCAAAAGATTTTCCGATCCAGTTTTTCTGCATTGTTTTCACTTTATTTGGCCATGCTTTCAAACCATCTAAACCATCCAAAAGATCCTGTGAAAATTTTGATATATTAAAGAACCACTGACTTAGTTTTTTTCTTTCTACAATTGCACCTGATCTCCAGCCCTTTCCATCTATTACTTGTTCATTTGCAAGGACAGTTTCATCTACAGGATCCCAATTTACGTAATTTTCTTTTCTGTAAACAAGTTTTTTTTCTAATAGTTCTAAAAAAAAAGTTTGCTGATGTTTATAATATTCTTCTGAACATGTTGAAATCTCTCTATCCCAATCAATTGACAAACCTAGTTTTTTCAATTGTTCTTTCATTGTTTTGATATTTTCATTAGTCCATTCTTTAGGATCTAACTTGTTGTCTCTAGCTGCATTCTCAGCAGGCATACCAAATGCATCCCATCCCATAGGATGAAGAACGTTAAAACCTTTTAAAGACTTGTATCTTGATAAGACATCGCCGATAGTATAGTTCCTGACATGGCCCATATGAATTTTTCCAGATGGATATGGAAACATTTCCAGGCAATAAAATTTTTTCTTTTTTTTCTCTATCTTTGTTAAAAACGTATTATTTTCAGACCAATACCTTTGCCATTTTTCTTCAACATTTTTAAAGTTATATCTTTCCACAGCAAGAGATGTTATCCGTCTTGTTCGTCAGTTCTTAAACCTTCGTTTATATATTTCTTCTTTTTCTTTTTGTTTTGAGTATCTTTGCCGTATATAGCAGCTTTTGTTAAAATTTTTTTAGTTAACTCAGTAGACAATTCACTTGATCTATCTGTCACCTTGCAATTATTTTGCATCGAACAATTCTTATAAAATACTTTTACAGATAAAGCATCTGCTCTAATTTCGTTACTTAAAAATCTTATTGAAATTTTAACAGACTCACTGTCTGAAGAACCATCACTATACCAATCTGTTACTATTATACCTCCACTGTAATTTGCAAGCGCTAGTGGCATAAATTCTAAAGTATCTAACGAAGCTCTCCACAGCTCATTTGAACTTGCAAAATCAAAATCCCCAGAGTTTTTTTTATCTGATCCTAAAAGAGTAAATCCTCTACCTTCTTCGATATTTTGTCGAACTCTGTCTTTTGCATTTGGTGGAATTTTTCTGGCATCAGCCCCTGGCACTTTACCGTTACACCCATAAAAAACTAAGAATACTAA
>CABXWS010000064.1 GCA_902515965.1 uncultured Pelagibacteraceae bacterium | reverse complement strand
CTGATCTTATGATCGAAAAAGATTTTATAAGCGTGATTAAAGATAGAAAGATCGACTTTTTTGTAAACAGGATAGAATGTTATAATCCTTTGTCAAAAGAGAATTTGATAAAAATGTCAGAGAGTATTACTCAGGTAACAAAAGATATCCTACCAGATCAAAAATTAGATTGTGTTGTATATGCTTGCACATCAGGAACTATTGCAGCAGGATATGATAATATTAAAAGCAAGATACAAGCTGCAAAACCTGAAGCAAAACTTTCTACCCCAAGCACGGCTGCCTTAAAAGCATTAAAAAAATTAAATATAAAAAAACTCTCTATTTTTACCCCTTACAGTAAAAAAATTAACGATGATGTTGTTAATTACTTTCAATCATCTGGCTTTGAAATTACATCGAACACATATTTTGATATTCATTCTGACACAGACATAGGTAAAGTAGATCAAAGTTATTTATTTGATGTCCTTACAAATCTTGATGTAAGTGAGGCAGATGCTTTATTTGTATCTTGTACCGCTTTACCTGTACTTCCTCTGATACAAAAATTAGAAGATAAACTAGGAATTCCAGTTCTCTCAAGTAACCAAGCTTTAATTTGGGAAACTTTAAAAAACATTGGTGAGAACAAATCTGTTAAAGGATTTGGAAAGTTATTTGATTAATTGATGTCTTTTTCAAAAGAAGAATACCAACAAAGATTAGCTAAAGTTCAATCTCTAATGAGAGAAAAAAAAATTGATCTAATAATATCGCACGATACAAATAATATGAATTATCTCACAGGGTATGATGCTTGGTCGTTCTATTATGCACAATGTGTCTTAGTTCATGTTGACTCAAAAGAACCAATTTGTTTTGTTAGAGATCAAGATGCAGCAGGGTCTTATATAAAGACTTATTTAAACAAAGATAATATTATTGTTTATGATGAAAGTTATATTCATACCTGGCCAAAGCATCCCTATGATTACTTGACCAAAGTAATTAAAGAAAAAAAATGGGATAAACTATCTATTGGAGTTGAAATGGATGCTCATTATTTTACAGCTTTTTGTTATGAAAAGATTAAACGGGGATTGCCTAATGCAAACATTGTCGATTCTGATCGACTAGTTAATTGGGTCAGATTAATTAAATCCAATGCAGAGATAAATTATATGAAGTCTGCTGCTTTAATTTCTCAAAAGGGAATGCAAACAGCAATGGAAGTAATTAAACCTGGCACAAGACAATGCGATGCTGTTGGAGAAATTCAAAAATCTTTATTTTATGGCACTCCAGAATTTGGAGGTGAGTATTCAAGTATTGCAACCTTGCTTCCAACAGGAAAAGGAACATCCGCCTCTCATCTTACGGCGACACAAGAAAAGTTTGTTGAAGGAGAGGCGACTATTGTTGAATTGTCAGGTGTATATAAAAGATACCATGCTCCAATGGCGCGAACTATTTTACTTGGCAAACCCGATCAGTTAAAAATTGATACAATGAACAAAACAATAGAAGCATTGCATGCAGGTATTGATGCTACAAAACCTGGAAATACAGCAAATGATGTTGCGCAGGCTTTTTGGAAAATTCTAGATAAATATGGTATAGAAAAAAAATCTAGAACTGGTTATTCTATTGGAATAGGCTATCCTCCAGATTGGGGCGAACATACATTAAATATTTACAAAGGTGATATGACAATTCTTGAACCAAATGTTTGTTTTCATATGATTGCTGTAATGCAATTTGGCAATTGGGGTGTAGAAGCGTCTGAAGCAATAAGGGTTACAAAAGATGGATGTGAATTATTCTGCGATTTTCCTAAAGAACTTCATATCAAGACTTATTAACTATTGAAAACAAACCACTTAAATGTTTTAAGAGTGTTTAATGCCTAAAAATTCTGAATTTGTAAAATTTGATAAAGTAGACAAAAGTTATGATGGTAAAGTTCTTGTAGTAAAAGATCTTAATCTTAATATCGCTGAAGGTGAATTTATAACTATGTTAGGACCATCAGGATCAGGCAAAACCACATGTCTAATGATGTTAGCAGGTTTTGAAACTCCTACGAATGGAGAAATTTATTTAGACTCTAATCCAATTTCAAATATTCCCCCTCATAAAAGGGGAATAGGGATGGTTTTTCAAAATTATGCATTGTTTCCACATATGCCAGTACTCAACATTTCTCCATCTTTTATGAACTTTCATGATCTGATCTTTAACACCAATACTCTCATCAATCTTATTTCTTTTCACTACTCTAAATAATTTTTTAATTACAGAAGTGAATCCATTTTTTTCTTTATTAAGTCTTTGAGCTAATTTTCCATGCTCTTTTTTATCAACGAGTATTTTAAAATCATCTAAGAAACTTCTAAATACCTCCTCCTCAGGAAGTTCTTTACCATCCCAAGTTTCCATTGATTTAAAGGTTTTGGGAAGCATGTTAGTAATCATTTTGTCGTCTATACTTCTTGTAAACATCTCACCAATTGGAAAAATATAAGTAATTAAAAGAAACAGAAGTAAAGGAGCCACTAGTAAAAAAGCCTTAATTTTGTTTTTTCTCTCAGCTTTTTTTAAGCTTATCTCTAAAGGT
>CABXWS010000063.1 GCA_902515965.1 uncultured Pelagibacteraceae bacterium | reverse complement strand
GAAGTAAAATTAAGTATTCCGGAAGATGGAATATCTCCTGGACAAGCTTGTGTTTTTTACAAAAAAGACCAATTTGGACATAAAGTTCTCGGTGGTGGTTGGATTAAAGAATAATTTAAGAATTATTTTTTTTTATTCTTTTTTCTTGCTCTTCTTTTTTTAGAGCCCATTTTTCTTCGGCCTCTATGTTTCTTCGGGTACCCCATATTCTCCTTATTTTTACAATTTTATTGACTTATTTGGTGGATATAGCATTGTCGTAATAACTAATCAATTTTTTTATGGCGAATTCTGTCAAAACATTTTTAAAACAAGCAGGTAAAGATTATCAAAATCAATCAGTTAATCCGCCCCTTATAAGAGCTTCGACAATTATCTTTAAGTCAATGCAAGCTATTAAGAAGACACAAAAAAAATATCAAAGAAACCCATTAAGTAAAAATTTTGATTATGGAAGAAAAGGAACATCAACAACTTATGAATTGCAGAAATTGTTAAGAAAAATTGAAAATTGTTATCAAGTATATTTAACACCAACTGGTTTTGGAGCAGTTTTTTTAGCTGTAATAAGTGTTGTTAGACCTGGAGATGAAATTATTATTACAGATTCAGTTTACTCTCCGACAAGATTGTTAACCGAAGATTATTTGAAAAATTTTAACATAAAAACAAAATTTTATGATCCAAAAAATTTAAATGACTTAAAACAAAAAATAACAAAAAAAACCAAATTAATTTTTGTTGAAAATCCAGGAAGTAATACATTTGAGTTTCAAGATTTAAAAAAAATAATAGCAATTGCTAAAAAAAATAAAATTCTTACAGCTTTAGATAACACATGGGGCACACCATACCTAATTAAGCCAATAGAATTAGGTTTTGACATGTCTATTGTCTCAGCCACAAAATATTACTCTGGACACTCTGATGTAATGGGTGGAACTTTAGCAATCAATAAAAAGGTTTTTAAAAAGGTGGAATTAAGCCAAAAAGTAACTGGTTTAAGATTAAGTCCTGATGACGCTTATTTAATTATGAGAGGAATAAGAACCCTTGATATAAGGTTAGAAAAACACCAGCAAAATGCTTTAAAGATCTCCAAGTTTTTAAGTAAACAAAAAAGTGTGGTGGATATATTTTACCCTTTCAAAAAAAATACTAATCAATACAAGCTTTGGAAAAAATATTATTCTGGTGCCTCAGGGCTGATGGGAATAAAAATTTTATCAAAAAACAAAAACTCTGTAATAAGATTTGTTAATAGGCTAAAGTTATTTGCTCATGGATATAGTTGGGGAGGATTTGAGAGTTTGGCGTTATATCAAGACAAATTGGCACTGGGCAAAAGATCCTTTACAAAGCTACATAATAACGAACACATTATTAGGTTACACATAGGTCTAGAAGACCCAAATGATTTGATTGCCGACATTAAACAGGCTATTAAATCTATTAAATGAGTGACAATAAATTTTTTCCAACAAAAAAAGCTTTAGTAACAATTATCGCCGCTTCTTTAGTCGTCGTAATTGCTCTAGGCATAAGACAAACTTTTGGATTGTTTTATTTCGATTTTGCAACAGACCTAGATATTACAATTACTCAATTCGGATTTACGATGGGTCTGCAACTATTACTATGGGGTATTTTTAGTCCTATGTTTGGAATTATTACTGATAAGTATGGAGGCAATGTTGCAATATTTATAGGATTTTTATTTTATCTGTTAGCTATTTTGCTTTTTTATTCTGGCTTTAATACGGGCTATTATTTTACTGTAACCATAGGAATTTTAGTTGGTGTTGGATTGGGATCTACTGCGATTAGTATACCGGTTTCAGTAGTTGCGAAACATTTTCCTATTTCAACTAGAACTATTGCAACTGGAATTGTAACATCAGCAGGTTCTTTTGGTTATTTTGTATCTCCATTAATTACAAGGTATTCACTTGTTGAATATGGATGGGAAAATACTATTTTATATTTTTGTTTCTTTTTAGGTTTGGGTCTAATTGTTGCTCTATTTGTCTCAACACCAAAAATACCAGTTGGTGCAAATCAAAATAACAATCAGACAGCGAGAGAAGCATTAAGAGAAGCTTTTTCAAATAAAAGTTACGTATATTTAACATTAGGATTTTTTGTATGTGGTTGGCATATCGCTTTAGTAGCAACTCATATTCCTACTTATATGATAGACAAAGGATTACCCGACTGGTGTGCAGCAATGGTTCTGGCATTAATAGGTTTATTTAATATGATCGGAACTTTAATAAGTGGTTTTCTTGCAACAAAGTATAGTCAAAGAATTTTACTAAGTTTAATATACCTGCTAAGAGGCGTATCAATTATTTACTTTATATTTTTGCCTCCAAGTGTTTTTAATTCAGTTATTTTTGGTGTTACTTTTGGAATGTTGTGGCTATCTACTGTGCCTCCAACTAATGGAATTATAGGTAAAATATTTGGTACTAAATATATTGGGCTGTTATACGGAATAGTTTTTGTAAGCCATCAAATAGGATCATTCTTAGGGGCTTATCTAAGTGGTGTTTTTTATGACTTATATGGTAATTTTGACTATGCTTGGTACATTTCTATCGCATTATCTATTTTTGCTGGCCTGATACATTTACCTATAAAAGAGAAACCAATTGAA
>CABXWS010000062.1 GCA_902515965.1 uncultured Pelagibacteraceae bacterium | reverse complement strand
CTTCATTATCAGAAAAGATTTTGTTTGCTTTCCTAATACTACTTATTATTCTTAGCTCAGTTTCATTTTACATAATGAATAATAAATGTCTGTTTATAAAAGATGTTCATATAGAAAATATTCAGATTAAAGATAAACAGAATATTGCAGTTATGGAAGTTGAATGTGGCAAAGTAGTTATGGAACTTGACCCAATCATGTCACCTACGGCAGTAAATAGATTTAAAACATTAATTAATAACGGTTCATATAATGGTTCAGCTTTTTACAGAGTAATTAAAGATACGCTGATTCAAGCTGGAGATTTAGAATATGGGAATATCAGTAATTTGAATTACCCTCGTATAGGAACTGGAAAATCAGGTTTAGGCACAATTGATTCTGAGGTAAATAATAACTTTTCATTTAAGGCTGGCTCAATTGCTTTTGCTAGAAAAGAAAATTTTGATACAGAGGATAGTGAATTTTTCATTACTTTGATAGATATACCTATATATCAAGGTGAATATACTCCTATTGGAAAAATAATTGCAGGAATGGATGCTCTAAAAAAAATTAAAGTTGGAAATAAGTCTATTTATGTTTTAAAGCCTGATTTTATTAAGAGTATTAAATTATTAGTTAACTAATGGTTTTCCGGTGGATAGAGTATGTTTAATTCTGTCTTGAGTTTTGCTCGTCTCAATTAACTTCATAAAGGCATCTAATTCTAATTTAAAAAGTTGATCTTCTGAGATTGTCTTATCAAGAGTTGTTTCTCCACCACTTAAAACATTTGCTAATTCAGTACCAACCACCATTCCATGATCTAAAATTATTTTTTCATTATAAAGTTTTTCTAACATTCCAACCATTTTATCTTTTAGGGGTTTTCCTGATAAATTAAATTTACATTCCTCCGGAACTTTAAAGTTTTCATTTTCTTGTAAAATTTTTCTAGCTTCAGACAATAAACTATTTCTACTCATAATTTTTTTGTTTTCTGGAATTAAATATTTTAATGGTTCTGCCTCTACGGGAGATGCTGCAGTTTTGGCATAACCAATAATATCAAAAACTTTTAAAGATGCATAATCTGGATCATTCTTGGCTTCATCTGTTTGTGACCACCTCCAAAGCATTTCTTTACAACCACCACCTGCTGGGACTAGTCCTACCAAAGTTTCAACTAACCCAACGACTATATTTGTGTGGGATGCAACAAAATTACTTTGAACCAAAACCTCAAAACCTCCACCTAATGTCAAGCCTGATGGAGCTGAAACAACTGGAAATCTTGAGTATTTTAAGTGCTTACAAGTTTCTTGAAAATATCCAACAAATTTTTCGATAGATTTAAAATCTCCTTTTTCTGCAAAATTCATGGTGTAAGTCAAATTTACACCAGCAGAAAACTGCATGCTTTCATTTATGATAATTAGAGGTTTATCAGTTGCATTTTTTAATGAGTCCATTGAGTCATAGTCAAGCGCATTTGCCTTGGTTGTAAACTCCACTATATTAAATTCTGGAAATCTGTAAATTTCAGCAGAATTATTTTTATCAAGTTTTAAAGCTCTTGGTTTTATCTTTCCTAATGTTTCAATTTGAGTATATTTTTGTCTTTCTCCATAAAAATTTTCATCTTTACTACGAGATAAATTTTCTAAAAATTTATTACCTTCATAATTATCAATTCTTTGAAAAAAGTTATTCACACCTATTTCTTTTAACATCTCGAAAGGGCCTCTTGACCAATTAAATCCCAGCCTCATTGCTTCATCAATATCATTAAATTTATCGGTAATACCTGGAACTAATGATGATGCATATTTTATTATTTTAGAAATAACTGACCAAGCATAATCTCCATATCTATCACCTCTACTTATTAATTTTTTAAGATCAACTTTATCAGATTTAATATCAATTTTTTTTGAAAGAGAGTAATCACCTGTTTCAAGATTAATTGCCTCCAATACTTTCTTTCCCCCTTCTTTATTCATCCTATAGAAGCCACCCTTACCTTTCCGTCCGGTGTATCCACTCTCGATTAGTTTTTTTACAAGTGGCATTTCTTTTGCAACAGGTTGAAAAGGATCATTTTCTGGCAATTCTTTTATAAAACTTTTTAAAACATCAGCCATGAGATCAATTCCAATTAAATCATACAATCCAAAAACTCCTGTTTTTGGTATTCCCATAGGTCTTCCAAAAACGGCATCAGCTTCTTCAACACTTAATTTCATATTAAAAGCTTCTGTCATTGCAATTTGCATTGCATAAACTCCAATTCTGTTTCCTAAAAAACCTGGAGTATCATTGCAAATAATTGTACCTTTTCCTAATTCGATTTCGCAGAAATTTTTTAAAAGATTTACTTTATTTAAATCGCTATCACTACTCTTTACTATTTCTAACAAGTCCATGTATCTAACTGGATTAAAAAAGTGGGTAATGCAAAAATCTTTCTTGTCCTCGTCTGACATTTTTTCAGATAAAACACTTATAGGTATTGAAGATGTATTCGAGGAAACTACAGAATCTTTTTTTCTTTTTTTAAAAATTTTTTCATAAATATTATGTTTGATATCTATTCTTTCTACAACTGCCTCGACTATCCAATCTGCATTGGATACAACATCAAAGTTTTCTTCAATGTTTCCAACATTGATATTATCTAATTTTGAGCT
>CABXWS010000061.1 GCA_902515965.1 uncultured Pelagibacteraceae bacterium | reverse complement strand
TACCATTTTTCAAATTTTCAACGTTTATTTCACCTCTAATCTTAAACGAGCCTCTTCCTGTTTTATAACCTTCTTTAATAATATCTTTACCAATTATAACTCCGCCAGTTGGAAAATCTGGTCCAGGTATATGTTTCATCAACTCTTTTATTTTTATATCTTTATTTTTTATCAAAGCTAGCGTGCCATCAATTATTTCTCCAAGGTTATGTGGAGGAATGCTTGTTGCCATACCAACGGCTATGCCACCCGCTCCATTAACGAGAAGATTTGGATATTGAGCAGGTAAAACCGTGGGCTCTTGTTCAGTTTCGTCATAATTACTTTTGAATGAAACGGTATTTTTATCTATATCGTCAATTAAAAACTGTGCAATTTTTGCAAGTTTTGTTTCGGTGTATCTCATTGCTGCAGGGGGATCTCCATCTATTGAACCAAAATTACCCTGACCATCAATTAGTGGAACACTCATTGAAAAATCTTGAACCATTCTAACTAATGCATCATATACTGCTTGATCTCCATGCGGATGATATTTACCAATTACATCTCCAACTATTCTTGCAGATTTTCTAAATTGTTTTGTCCAATCAAAACCACCTTTATGCATCGCAAATAAAATTCTTCTATGAACAGGTTTTAAACCATCTCTAATATCAGGTAGGGCTCTACTGATAATTACACTCATAGCGTATGAAAGATAGGATGAGCTCATCTCATCATACATTGATATTGGTTTTATATTGATATCTTTTGCTACTTCGTTTTTTTGCATCTAATTAAAAAGGAATATCGTCGTCTAACTCATTTTGAGGCATTGAATTGTCATCAAAACTTTGTTTGTTATCCTGTGATGCAATAGAATTTTGATTGCCTCCACCTAGCATTGTTAGTGAAGAATTGTAACCTTGAATTAAAACTTCTGTAGAATATTTATCTTGTCCAGATTGTTCATCTTTCCATTTCCTTGTTGTTATTTGTCCTTCAACGTATACTTGTGCTCCTTTTTTTAAATATTGCTGCACAACATTAACAAGACCTTCATTAAAAACTACAACTCGGTGCCACTCAGTTTTTTCTTTTTTCTCACCTGTGTTCTTATCTTTCCATGATTGGCTTGTAGCTAAACTTAATCTTGCTACACTTTTGCCGTTAACCATTTGTTTAATTTCTGGGTCTGCGCCTAATCGACCGATTAAAAGTACTTTATTTAAGCTTCCTGCCATAATATTTATATATTTGAAATGTTATTTATAACATTATTAAGCTTGAATATTAATTTTATTAATCTAAAGCAACTAAAATTATGCTTAAAAAGATACTTATTAAGGGCGCAAAAGAGCACAATTTAAAGAATATTTCTCTAGAAATTCCTAAAGATAAATTTGTAGTTATAACTGGTCTATCTGGATCAGGAAAATCATCCCTAGCATTTGATACTGTGTATGCTGAAGGTCAACGAAGATATGTTGAAAGCTTATCAGCATACGCGAGACAATTTTTAGACAAAATGAAAAAACCAAATGTTGATTTAATAGAAGGTTTAAGTCCTGCAATATCCATAGAACAAAAAAATACATCAAAAAATCCAAGATCTACCGTTGCAACAGTTACTGAAATTTATGATTACATGAGAGTTCTATATGCGAGAGCTGGAATACCCTACTCTCCATTTACTGGTAAACCAATCACTTCACAAACAATTAGTCAAATTGTTGATAGAATTAAAGAACTTCCTAAAAAATCAACAATATATTTATATGCTCCAGTTGTAAGAGGGCGTAAGGGTGAATACAAAAAAGATATACTTGGGTATAAAAAGCGGGGATTTAGAAAAATTAAAGTTGATGACCAATTATATGATATTGAGAGTGTTCCAGAGCTAAATAAAAAATTAAAACACGATATTTCAGTATTAGTTGACAGAATTATAATTAACTCATCATTGGGTAATAGATTAGCAGAAGGTGTAGAAACAGCAGTTAATTTAGCAAATGGACTGCTGTTTGTTGAATATGAAAATGAAACACTTCCAAAAAAATATAGAAAAATCGAAAAATTAATATTTTCAACAAAATTTGCATGTCCTGAAAGTGGTTTTACAATTGAAGAAATTGAGCCAAGATTATTTTCTTTTAATAGTCCTTATGGAGCTTGTGAAGAATGTGAAGGAATTGGAATAAAATTAAACGTAGATCCAAAACTAGTTGTACCTAATGAAAAAAAATCAATAGCTGAAGGTGCAATAGAACCATGGGCTAAATCTACATCAATGTACTATGCTCAAACTCTTGCATCCATATCCAAACATTATGGTTTTTCATTAGATGAAAAATGGTCAAAATTACCAAAGAAAATAAAAGATATTATCCTTTATGGATCAGATGAAGAACAAATAAAATTTACATATGATGATGGATACGAAAAATATTCACACAAAAAGACATTTGAAGGTGTAGTAAATAATCTTGAAAGAAGATATTTAGAAACTGATAGCGATTGGAAAAGAGAAGAAATTGCTCAATATCAATCTGATACTAAATGTGAAAGATGTAATGGTTATAGATTAAAAGATGAAGCTTTATGTGTAAAAATAAATGAATTAAACATAAGTGAAGTTACAGAAAAATCTATACATGACGCAAAAGAATGGTTCAGATCATTAGAAATAAAATTAGATAAAAGACAATTAAAAATTGCACAACATATACTTAAAGAAATTAATGAAAGATTAGATTTTTTACTTAATGTTGGTCTTGATTATTTAACTTTATCAAGAGAATCCGGAACTTTATCAGGTGGTGAAGCCCAAAGAATAAGATTGGCTTCACAAATTGGTTCAGGTTTAACCGGTGTATTATATGTATTAGATGAACCATCTATAGGTTTACACCAAAAAGATAATGTAAAACTAATTGATGCTCTTAAAAGA
>CABXWS010000060.1 GCA_902515965.1 uncultured Pelagibacteraceae bacterium | reverse complement strand
TTTATCAGAAGTTGGTATGTTGCCAGCGGAATTAATGGGGCTTAAAGAAAAAAAATTTAAAAAACTTAATGATTTAGTAAAAAAGAAAATGTTTACAAATTTTTTAATTAAAAATGTAATATCCATTTATAAGAATATTCAAAAAGGTAAAAGAAATTCTGTTATTTTAAATTATGATGAATCCTCAGATAATTTTTTAAGGTGGTATCAACAATTATCTGCTGAAAGTTTAGGTAAAAATAATAAAGGAATTTTTCCTATAATTTCAACAATGCCGAAAGATAATCATAGCCTCTTACAATTATATTTAGATGGTCCGAAAAATAATTTTTATACTTTTTTTAGTGTTAAAAACAAAAATAGTTTTAAGTATAATAATACCTTTTTAGTTGATGGTTTTAAAAACCTTAAAAACAAAAATTATCAGGAAGTTTTATATGCTCAAAAAAATGCTACTGAAAATGTCTTTAGAAAAAAGAAAATTCCTTTTAGGAGCTTTGATATTCGTCATAGGAAAGAAGATACGCTAGGAGAATTGTTTACTTTTTTTATTTTAGAAACTTTGCTTTTGAGCAATTTACTCAGAGTAAATCCTTTAAATCAACCTTCTGTAGAATTAATAAAAATCGAAACAAGAAAAATATTAAATTAAAATTTACCAAATATTATTTTTGAAACACCATATGTTTGTTCTCTTAATACTTTAAAATCTGCATATAACTCCTCTTTTAATTTTTTACTCCGGTGTAAAATTATTAAGCAATTTTTATTAGCAAGCTCCATAGTTTTTATTTTTTCCAAAAGCGTATTTATGTTTTTATCCCTAAAAGGTGGATCTAGAAAAATTAAATCAAATTTTTTTTTGTGAATATCATCATTCGATATATCATATGCATTTTTCTCAATGATCGATGAGTTATTTTTTAAATTTAATTCAGTTAAGTTTTTTTTTAAAATTTTCAGAGAATTTTTGTAATTTTCACAAAAATAGACTTCTTTTGCACCTCTTGATAAACATTCAATTCCAAAAGATCCAGATCCAGAAAATAAATCTAGGGTGTTTATATTTTCTACATCTATTTTTTGATTTTTTGAATGTACTAAAATGTTAAAAATAGACTCTCTCACCATATCTTTTAAAGGCCTTGTATTTTTATCTAGAGGATTGTGAATTGACTTTCCTCTTAATCTACCGCTTATTATTCTCATTCATTTATTACTTTATAACCTATATCTGAACGAAAAAAACCTTCTTCCCAGTTTAGTTCATTAATTTCATTTATTATCTCTCTTCTACTCTCAAGATAGCTATTGGAGGTGTTTACAAAATTTAAAACTCTTCCACCAATAGCTAAAATTTTCCCATCAATGGACTTAGTTCCCGCATGAAAAATAAATTTATCATTAAAATTATTTTTTTTTTCTAAATTTTTTATTTCTACTTCTTTATTATATTCATCTGGATATCCTTTTGAGCATAAAACAATACACATGCTTTTTTTATTTTTCCATTTTATTTCTTGATCTGCCAATCTTGAAGTGCAGCAAGAATTTAAAATCTCAAATAAGTCATTATCAATTAAGGGTAAAATAGTTTGACATTCAGGATCTCCCATTCTAACATTATACTCAATTAAATATGGCTCCTTATTTTTTATCATCAATCCCGCGTACAAAAAACCTACATATTTTTCACCCATTTCATTAATAGCTCTTAAAGTTGGATCAATTATCTTGTTTATTATTTTGCTCTCTAAGTCGTCATTAATTAAGCTAGAGGGGGAATAAGCTCCCATACCACCTGTATTTTTGCCCGTATCACCCTCGCCAACTCGTTTATGATCTTGAGCTGTATTAAACGTCTTATAATTCTTTCCGTCTGATATTATAAAAAAACTCATCTCATCTCCCTCTAAAAATTCTTCAATGAGAACTTGATCTGCTTTTCCAAATTTACCGTTAAATATTTCTTCAATTGCTTTTTCAGCATCATTAATATTTTTACAAATATAAACTCCTTTGCCAGCTGCAAGCCCATCAGCTTTTACAACCAATGGAAACTCTGAACTTTTTAAATAAGAAAATGATACTTCCTTGGTATAACAAATCTTAAATTTTGCTGTTGGTATTTTAAATTTTTTACAAATATTTTTTGTAAAAGTTTTTGAACCTTCTAGTTGAGCAACTTTTTTTCTGGGTCCAAAAACTTTAATATTTTTTGACTCTAAAAAGTCAACAACTCCGTCTACTAAGGGCTTTTCAGGACCAACAATAACCATTTCAATTTTTTCATTATTTAAAAAATCATACAATTCATCAAATTTTTCAAAATTTATATCTACATTTTTTGAAATTTCTTCAGTTCCAGCATTACCAGGGATACAAAAAATTTTTGTCAACTTTTTTGATTTATATAGTTGATGAGCTAAAGCATGCTCTCTTCCACCACTTCCAATAATTGCAATTTTCATATACTAATTGTATATCTCAATTATGTTGAATAAGTTAGCAAAATTAAAATACCTTCCAAACAATTTTGAAATTTTGGAGGATGGTGATCATGTCGTTTGCGCCATATCACAAAAGAAAATTCCCATTGAAAATTTGAAGTATTGGAATGTTGAGCTTCAGGAACCCTATTTCTCTTTTATAGAGGCCTCAACTAAAAGGGACTTATTAAATAAAAGTTAATTATTTTTTCCATCTATCATGGGTCCATATCCATTGATCGACATTCTTGATTATCATTTTCTCTAGTATTTTGTTTAAGTGAAGAGTTATTTCACCGATAGATTTATTGGCACTTATTTTTATAGGTTCTGAGACAAACATTTTAAAATAATATTTATTTTTTCTCTCAATATATATTGGTATTAATTCGCACTTATATTTTTTGATTAACTGCGCTGGTATTGTGGTTGTGCTCGCTAATCCATTAAAAAAATTAGATTTTATTCCTTCCCTAACTCTTTGATCAATCATCAAGGCAACTGATCTCCCTTTTTTTAAATTCTCAATTATTTTTCTTGTCCCAGATCTTCCTTTTTTTATCTGATTTTTACAAATAAAATTTGATCTTATCTCTTCCATTGTTTTATTTAAAAACATATTATTCAAAGGTCTATAAA
>CABXWS010000059.1 GCA_902515965.1 uncultured Pelagibacteraceae bacterium | reverse complement strand
AACTTTAAGAGAAATGATGCCTTGGATTTCAAAGAAGAAGCTCGTTGACAGTGATAAGAAATAAAAAATTTTAAAAGAAGTTTGAAATACCTTATTTATTTTGCAATCTGAACGAGAGCATGTATTATCTCGAAAATAAAATTTTTTATGCCAAATAGAGAAAAACTATTCATATTTGATACAACTATGCGTGATGGAGAACAATCCCCAGGCGCTTCAATGAGTGTAGAGGAGAAAATACAAATCTCAAGAGTATTTGATGAAATGGGAATTGATATTGTTGAAGCTGGATTTCCAATAGCTTCACCAGGAGACTTTGAAGCTGTATCTGAAATTAGTAAAATAATGAAAAATTCAATCCCATGCGGATTATCAAGAGCTCTAAAAAAAGATATTGATGCTTGCCACGAATCGTTAAAACACTCTGAAAGATTTAGAATTCATACTTTCATATCTACAAGTCCTCTTCATATGAAACATAAACTTGAAATGACAAATGACCAAGTATTAGATGCAATAAAAGAAAGTGTTACTTATGCACGAAATTTTACTGATGATGTTGAGTGGTCTTGTGAAGATGGAACTAGAACTGATTTAGATTTTATGTGTAAGACAGTTGAATTAGCCATAAAATCAGGTGCAAAAACTATTAATATTCCAGATACAGTTGGTTATTCTATACCCGAAGAGTTTGCAAAAACAATCAATCACTTAAAAAATAATGTTCCAAATATAGATAAAGCAATATTATCTGCTCACTGTCATAATGATCTTGGTTTAGCAGTGGCAAATGCATTAGCAGGTGTTTCAGAGGGTGTTAGACAAATTGAATGTACAATTAATGGTATAGGCGAAAGAGCAGGAAATGCAGCTTTAGAAGAAATTGTAATGGCCATCAAAACAAGAAATGATTTAATGCCGTATGATACTGGAATTAAAACTGAATTAATAAGCAAAGCTTCAAAAATAGTTTCTAATGCGACTGGATTCCCAGTACAATTTAATAAAGCAATTGTTGGAAAAAATGCATTTGCTCATGAATCTGGAATTCACCAAGATGGCATGCTAAAAAATAGAGAAACATATGAAATTATGACTCCAGAAAGTGTTGGAGTTAAAAAAACCTCTCTTGTTATGGGTAAACATTCAGGAAGACATGCATTTAAAGATAAACTGAGTGATCTAGGATATACGGATCTTACAGATGATGTAATTCAAGTAGCGTTTGGAAAATTTAAAGTTTTAGCTGACAAAAAAAAACATATCTATGATGAAGATATTGTTGCACTTGTTGATGATAGTTTAATTGTTGATAATAAAATTAATGCAATAAACTTAAAATCCTTAAAAGTTTTTGCTGGAACAGGTGAACCACAAAAAGCTGAAATGACACTAGATGTTTATGGTGAGATTAAAAAAACAATAGAGACTGGAGATGGTCCTGTTGATGCAATTTTTAAATGCATTAAAAAACTATTTCCACATGATGTGAAATTGTCCTTATACCAGGTTCATGCTGTGACTGAAGGAACTGATGCTCAAGCTACTGTAAGTGTTAAAATTGAAGAAAATGATAGAACAACAGTCGGGCAGTCAGCTGATACGGATACCTTAGTTGCATCTGCAAATGCTTATTTAAATGCATTGAATAAAATGCTTATAAAACGTGAGAAAAAGGCACCTTCTCAAAATATTAAACACCAAAAAGTGAAAGGAATATAAGAAATGTCAATGTTTGCTAATTTAAGAAAATTTTGGAGCCAAGATATGGCAATTGATCTTGGAACAGCCAATACTCTTGTTGTTCTAAAAAGCAAAGGGGTAGTTTTAAACGAACCATCGGTTGTTGCGGTAGTTGATAACAAAGGAAAAAAATCTGTATTAGCAGTTGGAGATGAAGCTAAAACAATGTTAGGCAGAACACCAGGAAACATCCAAGCAATTAGACCTCTTAGGGATGGGGTTATTGCAGATTTTATAGTTACAGAGGAAATGATAAAACATTTCATTAAAAAGGTTCATAAAAAAACTTTAGCAAACCCCAGAATTTTAATTTGTGTACCTACAGGCTCGACACCTGTTGAGAGAAAAGCAATTCAAGATAGTGCACTTGCAGCCGGAGCTAGAAGAGTTCAATTAATTGAAGAACCCATAGCCGCAGCAATAGGAGCTGGCCTACCAATTCAAGAAGCAACTGGATCAATGGTTGTTGATATAGGTGGAGGAACTACAGAAATTGCAGTTATGTCACTTGGTGGAGTTGTGTATTCAGAATCATTAAGAGTTGCTGGTGATGCAATGGACAATGCGCTTAAAGAGTACATGAGAGAAGAATATAATTTAATGATTGGCGATAGCACTGCAGAAAAAATTAAAAAAGATATTGGAACAGCTATACCTACAAATAATAATACATATGCCGTTAAAGGTAGAGATCTAAGATCAGGTACACCAAAAGAAGTAAACATCTCAGAACAAGATACATCAGAAGCATTAAATCCAATTTTAAAAGAAATAGTATCAGGAATTAAAAAAGCACTAGAAAATACACCACCAGAATTGTCAGCAGACTTAGTTGATATGGGTTTAACTATGACAGGCGGAGGATCACTTTTGAAAAATATTGATAAAAGATTTTCAAAAGAAACAGGTTTGCCGGTAAACATAGCTGATGACCCATTATCATGTGTTGCAATAGGAACAGGAAAGGCGTTAGACGATCAAGAAATATTTTCTACTGTATTATCTGAGTATTAAATATTATGTCAACAGAATCGAGTAGAGACGATTTTATAATAGCTATTCGATCTGCTTTTTTAAAAAAAGGAAATCGTCAAAAGTTTTCTTTATTTACTTTATTAATTATATCTATATTAGTTTTATCGTTAGAATACTTTAAAACTGGTCCCATAAATCAATTCAGATCAATTACTAAAGATTTAATCTTTAGAGGATCATATGTAGTGTCAAGTCCCTTTAAGTATGTAAAAAATAAATATTATTTATTTCAAGATCATATGGGAATGTATGAAGAGTATTCTGCTTTGAGAAATAAAGACCTTGATTTAAATTCACTAGAGAAAGAATTAATCTATTATAAGTCAGAAAATGCTCTACTTAAAAAATTAATAGATGAAAGAGAATTATTTTCAGAAAATTACATGCTGACTAAGGTTCTATTAGATAAACAAAGTCCATATCTCAAATCTC
>CABXWS010000058.1 GCA_902515965.1 uncultured Pelagibacteraceae bacterium | reverse complement strand
ACCACATTTTTTTCATGGCTGAGGATTATCAGCTTTGTACTTACGAAAAACACCACAAACAAAAGATACTATTATTTTTGTCCTCTATGCGATCGCATGCAGACAGATTAAAGAAAAATAAATTTAAATTAGAATATTCCACAATAGAAGATAAATCTTTTAAACAGGATTATACAGAAAAACTTAAAAAAGTAATTAAAGCAAAGAAAATTACAGAAGTTTCTAGTTTTGAAATAGAAGATAAATTTTTTGAGAATAAAATTACTGATTTTTTAAAAAAAGAAAAAATTAAATGGAATATAATTCAAACTCCAATGTTTTTAAATTCAAGAGAAAAATTTAAAAAGTATTTATCAAAATCTAAAAAACCTTTTATGGCAGTCTTTTATAAAGAAACTAGAAGAGATTTAGATATACTTATGAAAAAAGATGGTAATCCAGAAGGAGACAAATGGAGCTTTGATGAAGAAAACCGAAATAAACTTCCAAAAGATATATCTATACCTAAATTTCCCAAAATTACTGAGACTGCTCATACCAAAAAACTAAAAATTTTGGTTGATAAAAATTTTAAAAGTCATCCAGGCAATACCAAAGACTTTTGGTTTGCTACTGAATATGATGATGTGATCAAATTACTAAATTTTTTTATCAAAGAGAAATCGAATTTATTTGGAGATTATGAGGATGCTGTTGATCAGAAAGATAATATTTTATTTCACAGTGCTTTAAGCCCTTACATTAATTTAGGTCTAATTACCCCAGAATTTTTAATTAAAAAAGTTTTAGATTTTCACAAAAAAAATAAAATAAGACTTAATTCTTTAGAAGGGTATGTTCGTCAAGTAATTGGGTGGAGAGAATTTATGAGGGGAATTTATCAAAGTTATTCCAAAGAAATGGAAACTAGAAATTTTTTCAAACAAAATAGAAAAATGAAAAACTCTTGGTATGAAGGAACAACAGGATTGCCACCCCTAGATTATGCTATTAAAAATGCAGTGAGTTATGGTTGGTCACATCATATTGAAAGGTTAATGATTTTATCAAATATAATGAATTTATGTGAAGTAAAGCCTACTTATGTTTACAAATGGTTTATGGAAATGTTTGTAGATTCCTCTGACTGGGTGATGGTCCCCAATGTTTATGGAATGGGGCTTTTCAGTGACGGAGGAATTTTTGCAACAAAACCGTATATTTGTGGTTCTGCTTATTTCATGAAAATGATGGATTTTAAAAAAGGAGAATGGTGCAATATTATGGATGGTCTTTATTGGAGATTCATAAATAGAAATAGAACGTTCTTCTTAAAGAACCCTAGATTATCCATGATGGTTAGAATTTTTGATAAAATGAAACCTGATAGAAAAAAATTAATTTTAGCCGAGGCAGAAAAATTTATTAAACAAAATACTGCGTAGTGAGAAAAGATAACTTACCCACAAAAATTTGTCCTATATGCAAGAGACCTTTTACTTGGAGAAAAAAATGGCGGCTTAACTGGGATAAAGTGAAATATTGTTCTAAGAAATGTTCAAAGAACAACTAAGGATTTAGTTTTAACAACAAGAACAACTTTTCTTTTTCTCTGATTTTTTTTCTTCAATTGCTTCTTCTTTAGCAGCTGATTTTTCAAGAATTTCTGCCTCTACAGCTTCTTTCTCATTTAATATTTTATTTTCAATATATGCGTAAAGAGAGTTAAAACCTAATTTTGAAGCTTTTTTTTCTTCATAATTTCTTCTGCCTTTAAGATTTTCAATAATTTCAAGAACTTGTGGGTTGTTCATATTATTGTTATCTCATAATTTTAATAATTTACAATAGTTCTTTAAAAAAATTCTTTAATTATAGTTGGTATATACTTTTTAAAATTAAAAAAACCTTTATTGCAATATTTCCAAGAACTACGGTCTAAATTACGGTAAAGAAATTTTACATCGCTTATTCCTTGAGAATTTAAAAAATCTAAGTTTTCTCCAACACAAGGATATAAAAGATAACTATTCTCAACTGTTTTGAGTTCACTAATATCAATAATTTCACAATCCAAACATTTTTCATCCAACCTTCTTTTTTGATCTTGAATTAAATTAGTCTTAAATTTCAATGTCTTTTCACTAAGTTTAATATTTCTACGTTCGTTTTTATTACTAACTAAATAAATTTTTTTAAATTTATGATCTTTGAAATCATTAAACTCGAAAGAAAGGTGATTTTCAAAAATTATTAGATTTTGCTCACCTAAACTTACTGGATTACTAAAATCTTTTAAGACAGCCTTGTACATTTTCTCACTAACTTTAGGTGGTGCATTTTCATTTAAATTAACGTTATTAAATCTATTGTTGGTAAATTTTTTTATATTCCATTCACTTGCCAAGTAATGCTTACCTTGTGTTTGTATTCCAGCAACCCATCTCCATCCTAATGTATTAGATGCTGCATCACCGTCATAGAGATGCTTCATAAAAAACTCAGCTCCTAATTGCCAAGGTAAATTTAAAGTAAAAATCCAGATACTAGCAAACCACATCCTTGTATGATTATGAAGGTAATTAAATTCTTTTAGTTCTTTAACCCATTCATTAAAACATTCTATATTTGTATTTCCATCAATGGCATTTAAGTAATCTTTATTATCTTTATATTCTTCCCTTATACTACTTAATTCTATTAAGTAATCTGTCCATACATTAGGTCTTAACTCCAACCATCCTTTCCAATATGTACGCCATAAAACTTCCTGAATAAATTTTTCATTTTTAGAAAATGAAAATTTCTTTAAGGCTTTATCTATAACTTCTAATTCACTTAATATTCCGTGAGATATATAAGGAGAAATACAAGATGTATTTGACCTTCTATCTGGTCCAAAATCAAAATTTCTTAAATTTGAATATTCACAAAGATTATTATCAATAAAATTATCTAAATTATTAGTGGCTTGCGCCCTACTTGGTTTAAAATTCATGATATTCTATTTTAATTTTTTCTTGTGATAATTAATAAATCTCTCAACATTGGATTTATTAAATGTTTTATTTTCTTCAAATGAAACTTTTTTCATTGAGTAAGCTGAACTTTTGGTAATTCTCGAATGAATAATTACATTTCCCTTATATAATCTTAATTTAACTGACCCATTAACTTTATTCCTCTTAAGATCCACAATCCTTTGCAATTTAAATCTCTCTTTAGAAAACCAATATCCATTATAAATCAGTTCAGCATATCTAGGCATGGCTTGATCTTTTTTGTGCATTGTTTCTTTATCAAGTGTAACAGACTCTATTGCTCTATGTGCATGCATTAGTAATGTTCCACCTGGTGTTTCGTATACCCCTCTAGATTTTATTCCAATAAATCTATTCTCAACTAGATCAACTCTTCCAACCGCATTCTTTCCTGCAATTTCGTTTAATTTTCCAAGTAATTTAGATGGAGATAATTTTTTCCCATTTACCGAAATTGGGTCTCCATTTTTAAAGTCTATTTTTACAAATGAT
>CABXWS010000057.1 GCA_902515965.1 uncultured Pelagibacteraceae bacterium | reverse complement strand
TGGTATTTTGATTTTTGGTTTAGTTGCTCCATATGTATTTCCAGCATTTAAAGTTCAGCTATCAATTCTTTGTATATTGATAGTTTTAGCTACCACTTGGAATATTCAAGGTGGAGAAATGGGCTACAATACATTTGGAAATATACTATTTTATGGTCTGGGAATGTATCTTTGTGCTTCAGTTCAAGTTGGTATGTTCTTTCCATTGGGTGAATGGACTGAAAGTGGAGGTGAGAAAACATTTGTTCACACACCATCTCAATTTTTTCAAGGAATGGCCGCAGGATTAGCTGTTGCAGCTATTGTTCCAACAATTGTGGCTGGACTTATAGGATATTCAATTTTAGGTTTGAGAGGTCACTACTTTGCTATATGCACCTTAGGCTTAGGTGTTGCGGCTGGAGAAATCTCAGGAGGTATTGAAATTATAGGTGCAGGTCAAGGTTTTACAACTCCACCCTTTCCAAATGTTGGCGGATTAGAAGCCAGAGGAGAGTTTTTTTATTTTTTAAGTTTTGGTGTTTTGATTCTTACATTCATTGCGGTTAGAGCAATTTATACAACAAGATTTAAACTAATACTTAATGCCATAAGAGATAACGAAGATAAAGCAGAGGCCATGGGTATACAAACTATGAAATATAAAATTACAGGTTGGATGATATCAGCTTTCTTCTGTGGATTAGCTGGAGGCATAATGGGCGGCTTGGTTGGATACATCGACTCAACAGATGTTGCATTTGATGGAAGAGAAATGGGAGTATTTATGGTCTTAATGGCAATACTAGGTGGTAAAGGAACATTATGGGGCCCGATAATTGGTGCAACATTATTTCATTTCTTTAAAGAAGGTTTCTGGACTTTTTTTCTTGGTTGGCAATATGTTGCTTTAGGAGTTTTAATAGTTGTAATCGTAATCTATTTTCCTGAAGGATTAATGGGATGGCTTAGAGAAAAATATCCAGAGAGATTTGGTGAAGTGGTGGATGAAGCAGACAGGAAGGCACAGGTTGAATTAAAGTGAGTATTTTAGAAGTTAGCAATGTGAGTAAATCATTTGGTGGTGTTAAGGCGAATGTAGACATTTCAATGAATGTAGAGAAAGGTAAAATTGTTGGATTAATAGGACCAAATGGATCCGGAAAAACAACTTTGTTTAACTCAATAGTAGGCACTTATCCAATAGACGGTGGATCAATAAAATTTAATGGTAAAGAAGTTTCAGAGTTACCCGTACCAATTATTGCAAAACTAGGTTTGTTAAGAACATTTCAACAGACTAGAATTTATGGAAAACTAAATTGTATTGATAATATGCTAATTAGCCACAAAGGTAGTGACGAAAGTATATTTAAAATATTCTCAAAAATTCCAAAAGATTTAACAGAAAAAGCTGAAAACTTATTGAATTTTGTAGGACTATATCAAAAAAGAAAATTACGAGCTGGAGATTTATCTTTTGGTCAGCAGAAACTTCTTGAGTTAGCCATGGCACTCATGAATGAGCCTGAGATGCTTCTACTTGATGAGCCAACAGCCGGGATAAACCCGACATTAATTAACGGTATCATCGATAGATTAATTAAAGTTAATCAAGATTTCGGAATAACCTTATTGGTAATTGAACATAATATGAGAGTTATAATGCAATTAGCAGAAAACATATTTTGTTTAGCACATGGTAAAATGCTCGCAAATGGTTCACCAGATGAAATCAGGAATGACAAAAGAGTTGTAGATGCTTATTTGGGGGCTCAATAATGTCAAACCAATATGAAGTTTTAGGCAAGGCTCCAATTGCTGATGATTTAAAAAAATTATCTTCAGACGATGTTCATTTGACTATAAAAAATCTTAATGCTGGCTATGGTAAAATGGAAATTTTACACAACTTTGATCTATTTGTAAGTAAAGCACAGTCATTATGTTTGATTGGACCAAATGGCGCAGGAAAATCCACAATACTTCATTCAATTTATGGTTTTACAAATATTTTTTCAGGTCAGATAGAGATAGATGGAAAAGAAATTACAAATCTTTCGCCAGCAGAAAAATTAAAGTCAGTTGGTATCGCTTATATACTACAGGATAACTCAGTTTTTCCTGATATGACTGTAGAAGAAAATTTATTAATGGGTGGTTTTATCAAAGATAAAACTGAAGAGTCATATCAAGAAGCTGAAAAAATTTTAGACAAGTATGAAAGATTGAGAAACAGGAGAAGTCAACCTGCTAAAGTTTTATCTGGAGGAGAAAGAAGATTATTAGAAATATCTAGAGCTCTTGTCATGAAGCCATCTGTCTTACTTGTTGATGAACCATCTATTGGTTTGGAGCCAAGATATATAGATATGGTTTTTGAGATACTGGGTGATTTGCAAAAGAACGAAAAAAAAACAATAATTTTAGTTGAGCAAAATGCAAAAAAAGGATTAGAATTTTCAGATATTGGGTATGTGCTCGTTTCTGGTCAAACTGCAATAGCAGGCAAAGGTGATGAGTTACTCAAAAATGATGATGTTGGACGTCTATTTTTAGGCGGATGATTAATTCCAAATTTTTTTTTAAAGGTATTTTGTGTGCAAAAGAATTTGATAGTCCTGCTATTGCGCTTGGTCTAAGTTTTTTAGCTATTGGAGCATTATTAAAAAATTTAGGTTTTACAATTCAAGAAAGTGTATTTTCTACTTTTCTAACTTATGCTCTTCCAGGCTCACTAGTAATGGCAGAATCTATTTTAATTGGTGTTTCTTTATTAAATTTATTTTTTGCGGTGTGGTTAGTAAATGCAAGATTATACCCTATGACCGTTTCATTGATGCCGTTACTAAAACATAAAAGTCAACCTAGGTGGAAATTTTACTTATCATGTCATTTTGTTGCAGTATCATCATGGCTTATACTTAAAAATAATTATAAAGATATCGATCAAAAACACAGAGTTGATTTTTGGATTGGAATTGGAACAGCAACATGGTTGATTGCAATCGTTTCAACAATTCTAGGTTATTATTCTGCAGACTATCTTAACAGAGACATGATGATTGGATTGGCTATAATTAATCCTATTTATTTCACATGTACAATGATTGGAGTTATGAAGACTTTAGAACTAAATATTTCAATAATTCTAGGGGCAGTTTTAGGTCCTCTATTTTATTTAATCTCACCTGATTGGTGTGTATTGATTGGTGGATTTGTTGCGGGAAGTATTGCTTTTTTTATTGGAGAGAGAAATGTCACTTAATATAATTGTAATAATTATTATTACATCTCTTGCCACATATATTTCTAGATTTTTAGGAGCATTTACGTCAGAAATCATTGATGAAAATACCAAGATATACAGATGGTTTAATTACTTAGCATATTCAACATTGGCAGCACTAATTTCTAGAATGATCATTTTTCCAGCTGGCACTTTAGCTGAAAGTAATCATCTATCTCGATTAGTTGTCGTTATTGCTGCAGTATTAATTTATAAAATGACTAAAAAAAATTTAGTTTACCCAACTTTTTTCTCTGCTAT
>CABXWS010000056.1 GCA_902515965.1 uncultured Pelagibacteraceae bacterium | reverse complement strand
ATATGGATGAATTGGATCTTTTAAAATTTTTCTAGCTGGTCCTTCTAAAACTATTTCACCTGCGTACATTACAATGATTCTATCACTAACTTGTGCAATAGCTCCTAGATCATGACTAACATAAATCATTGATGTTCCTGTATCTTTTGCAATTAATCTTAGAAGTTCTAATACGTGAGCCTGAGTTGTTACATCAAGTCCAGTAGTTGGCTCATCCAATAAAAGTAGATCTGGTTTTCCTGCCAAAGCCATGGCTACTGCAACTCTTTGTTGCTGACCTCCAGATAATTCATGCGGATACCGAAATGCCATTGTATCAGGTGAAGGCAGCCTAACTTTATTTAACAATTCAGAAATTTTATTATCTCTTTCTAATTTATTTAATTCAGTATGTAGCTTAAGAGCTTCATCAATTTGGTATCCAATTTTTAAATTTGGAGTAAGAGCTTGACCTGCATTTTGTGGGATCATAGCTATTTTTCTACCTCTGATTTTCTCTAATTCACGACTATTCATCTTCAATAGATCTTTGGATTGAAAAAGGCATTCGCCCCCAAGGGCGAATAAACCTTGTTTTATGTAGCCCATCATGGCCAAAGCTAAGGTGCTTTTACCAGAACCAGACTCACCCACTATTCCTACCGTTTCACCTTTTTTAATATTGGTGGATACGTTTCTGAGAATAGAAATTTGTTTACCTGTTTGGCTATTAAACCCAATAGATAAATTTTTGACACTTTCTATTATTTCATTCATTTATACAGGCGCTTTAGTTGATCGGTCAATTCCTAATGCCTTTGCAAAGGCATCAGCTGTTAAATTAATACCAATAATTAACGAACTCAATCCTACAATTGGAGCTATAACTGACCAATAAGCAAATGACATTAATCCTCTTGCATTTGATATCATCAAACCCCAGTCTGGAGTTGGTGGACTAACTCCAAAACCTAAAAAAGATAGAGAGCTAAAACCTAATAACATCCAAGACCATCTCATTGCTCCTTCAACTAATATTGCATCTCTAACATTTGGAATAATTTCATTCCATATAATAGAAATATTACTATGACCTCTGGCTCTAGCTGAAACTATAAAATCTTTAGCTATAACATCATGCGTAGCTGCTCTAGCAACTCTAACAATTCCTTTGCCATAAAAAAAACCTAGAGCAGGTATTAATACCTGGGTTGATGTTCCCAAAAGAGAAACAATTAATAGCATTGCAAGTATCCATGGGATTGATAGGAATGCATCAACAACTCTCATCACTACATCATCAATTTTTCCTCCAACCAAGCCACAAAAGATACCTAATAAACCTCCCCACAAAAGAGCAATCAATGAACCAAAGAAAGTTACTGTAAGCGCAGTTCTACCACCAAGAATAGTTCTTGTAAAAACATCTCTCCCCAAGCTATCTGTTCCAAACCAATGTTCTGCTGAAGGTGCAAGCAACATCGTATTTGGACTTATCGCTTTATAATCGTAGGGCGCAAAATAAGGACTCGCCAAAGCTAATATTACATGAAATATCAGAATTGAAAGTCCAATAAATCCTGATGGCTTTGAACCCATAGTTTTTAAAATTTCAAAAACTTTTTCAAAATTATTTTTTTGTTTATTACCTGTTACTAAATTACTTCGCATATTATTTTTTTATTTGTAAACTTTTCAGCCTGGGATTGAGCATTAATGTCATTAAATCTGCTATTAAATTGATACCAACATAAATTGATGCAAGTATTATTGCTAGTGCTTGAACAACTGGTAAATCTCTATTTGATATAGACTCTATTACTAATCTTCCAAGTCCAGGATAATTAAAAACAACCTCAGTTACAACTACACCACCTAATAACCATGCAATGGTCAAAGCTACAACATTAATTGCAGGTAATAATGCATTGGGTAAAACATGCCTAAAAACCATTTTCCAATAAGGCACACCTTTTAAGATTGCCATTTGCACATAATCACTTGCCATAACTTGAATGACGCTTGAACGAACCATTCTGGCCATGTGTGCTGTCATTATCATTGATATTGCGACAACAGGAAGAATAATATTTGAAAGCAATTCATAAAATGTTGCATCAGATGGAATAATCACAATTCCTGGCAACCATCCAAGCCAAATAGCAACGATTAAAATCAACAAAGTAGCACTAATAAATTCTGGAATAGTCATTGAAAATATTGTTATTGTTGAAATTATAATATCAGGAAGCTTATCTCTCCAAAGAGCGGTGATAATCCCCAAAATTATAGCTAGTGGAATTCCAATAAGTATTGAAACTGAGGCTAAAACTAGTGAATTTTTTACTCTAGGACCAAGCACTTCATTTATCGGCATTTCTCCACTAAGAGAGTAACCAAAATCACCTCTCATTACATTGGCGGCCCAATCCAAATACCTTTCATATGATGGGATATCTAATCCAAGCCTTTTTATGCATGCATCAAGAGCAGGACCATAAGCTTCTCTCTCCAAATAAGTAGTACATGCATCTCCGGGCAAAACCTCAACACCAACAAACGTAATTAAAGAAACTATAAATAATGTAATAAGTCCTAATCCAATTCTTTTTAGAATTAATAAAAGCATACAATTAACTTAAATTAGTAACAAAAATATTTTAAATAGAAATAAAATAAAGGCCGCTTAAATACGGCCTTTATTAAATATGTTTTCTAGTCAACCTTTACCTTATGCCACTGGATAGAGAAGTGGTCAACAGCATCAAGATTTTTTACTTTCGATGAAGTTACAACAAGTCTAGATACATGATAAGGTATCATAGTACCGCTTTCTTCCCACAATGTCATTTGAGCATTTTGATAAGCTTTTTTTCTTTTTGCAAAATCTAGCTCACTTCTTGCATCAGCTAAGTTTTTATCAAAGTCAGCATTTTTGAAATAAGATTCATTCCATTTTGCTCCACTGTGATATGCTTCGTGTAAGATTGTATCTGCTGGTCTTTGATTCCAACGTGTCATTGAAACTGGCTTTTTCATCCAGACTTCATTCCAATAACCTTTGGATGGAACCATCTCGATGTTAACTTTAATTCCAGCTTTAGCAACTTGTTGTTGAACTACTTCAGCAATTGTAGGCCAAGTTGGCTCTAAAGTTGCTGGGTAAACAGTTAGCTCAACTCCATTTGGATATCCTGCTTCTCTTAATAAATTTTTTGCTTTACTAATATTTTGCGGACAGTCCATTTTTAAACGATATTGATCTGAAGGCATCACAGGAGTATCACAAGATACAGTAGCTGCGCCACCCATTACTAAATCAACAAGCTCTTGTCTATCAACTGCTAACCTTACTGCTTTTCTAACCTTAGGATTATCAAATGGAGCAGTATCGGTTCTCATAACCATACCTCTCCAGTTTCCAGTTGGAATTACTGTTGTTTTAAATTTTGAATTACTATCAAAAATCTTTTTTTGATTGAAAGGAACATATCTGTTCATATCAATCTGACCAGTTAATAGAGCTTGAATTCTTGCTTGAGCATCAGGTATTGCAATTACATGTACTTCTGCTACCCCAGGTGCACCTTCCCAATATTCAGGATTAG
>CABXWS010000055.1 GCA_902515965.1 uncultured Pelagibacteraceae bacterium | reverse complement strand
ACTTTTTAAAATATGTATAATCAGCATGACCTGGTCTAAATTTATCTTTTATATTTCTATAATCTTTTGATCTCATGTCCTTATTATATATAATCATAGATATAGGGGTGCCTGTTGTTCTCCCTTCAAATATTCCAGATAAGATCTCTACTTTATCGTCCTCTTTTCTTTGAGTTACAAATTTTGACTGTCCAGGTTTTCTTTTGTTTAATTCTAATTGAATTTGATTAATATCAACCTTTATATTTGGTGGGCAGCCATCTACTATACAGCCAATTGCAGGACCATGAGACTCTCCCCATGTTGAGAAACGAAAAAATTTTCCAAAAGTATTAAAAGACATTATATTAATATATAAGTTATTTTGGTAAAATTATGAACGAAAAAAATTCTTTGGGACTAAATAAATGTTTTGGTGAACTGAGCGAACCAACTGAATTATTCACCGAATGGTTCAATGAAGCTAAGAAAACTGAAATAAATGACCCAAATGCTCTTGCTTTGGGGACAATTGATAAATCAGGATATCCAAATGTTAGAATGGTTTTACTTAAAGATTTTAATAAAAGTGGTTTTGTTTTTTATACAAATTTTAATAGTAACAAAGGAAAATCAATTAATGAAAACCCAAAAATATCAATGTGTTTCCACTGGAAAAGTCTTTTAAGACAGATAAGAATTGTTGGCACAGCTGAAAAAGTTACTGATCAAGAAGCTGATAATTATTATAACTCTAGAAGTTATGGAAGCAGAATAGGTGCTTGGGCATCAAATCAAAGTTCAATTATTAAAAACAGGGAAGAATTAAAAAAATCAATTAATAAATTTAAAGATATTTATAAAGATGAAAACAATGTTCCAAGACCTGAGCATTGGTCAGGTTGGAGATTAAAACATCAAGAAGTAGAATTTTGGTTAGATGGGGAAAGTAGAATTCATGAAAGACTGAAATATATAAAGGATAATGATAGCTGGAAAAAGATTTTGTTATCTCCTTAGTATTTTCTATTTATACTAAAGGATGTAAGATTTTTTAGTATTCTTTTTTCTTCACAGTCTTGAAAAATACTTAAAGAATTTGATGCTAGATTGATATAGTGATCTGCTTTTTTATAACATTCTTTGATAATTTCGTATTTTTTTACTAAGTTTAAAACATAATAGAACTCTTTATTTGTTCTTACTTTTAGATCAAATATTTTTTTTAATTCTCTCTTTTCCCCATTCGTTATTTTTTGGTTTAACAAAATAATTGGTAGTGTAACTTTTCCTTCAAAAAAATCTTTACCAATTTCTTTTCCAAACATTTTTAGTTCTGAGTTATAATCTAGTGTGTCATCAGCTATTTGAAATGTTAATCCAAGATTTTTTCCATAAAATTCTAGGGCATCTTTAAATTTATTTTCTTTATTGGTAATTATAGATCCAACTTTTGATGATGCAGAAAATAAAGATGCTGTCTTCGATGATATGATTTTTAAATAAGTTTCTTCTAACATTTCAGTATCACCCTGGTGCTGTAACTGTAAAACTTCACCTTGGGCTATTGTTGATGAAGTTGAAGAAAGTAGTTTTAATATCTCCATACTACCATCATCTACCATCATTTCAAAACATCTACTCAATAAATAATCACCAACTAAAATTGATGATTGGTTACCCCAAATGTTGTTAGTTGTCTTTTTTCCTCTTCTTAAATCTGCTCCGTCTATAACATCATCATGCATTAAGGTTGCTGCATGTATTAATTCTACACAAGCAGCTAAGTTAATATCCCTCCCACCTTTTGAATAACCGCAAAGCTTAGAACACTCTAATGTCAGTAAACCTCTTAATCTTTTACCACCTGTTTTTAAGTGATAAGTGGTCATTTCTTTGACTAGATCCACATTACTATTAAGCTTGTAAGAGATTTTTTCTTCAACAAAACTCAGTTTTTCCTCTACACTGTTTAATAATTGACTATATGTATCGTTTATTTGCTTTTTTAACTGAACTACAGATCCCATAAATTGAAATTATTACATTAAATTCCTTATTATACTTATCAATTGACGCACCCCTTTCTTCAACTATAAGTAGCTTTATAAATAATCAAAATTTTTATAATCATTGTTATGTTTTCATTTTTTAAAAAAAAAAAAGTAATAAGCCACATTAGACTTACAGGAGTTATAGGTAATGTCGGAAAATTTAAACAGGGAATAGAGTATTCCTCTCAAGAAGAAATTATTAAAAAAGCATTCTCGGTAAAAAAGGCACAAGCGGTAGCCATATCAATAAACTCGCCAGGTGGCTCACCTGTTCAGTCACATTTAATTTATAAATTTATAAGGGAGCAGTCTAAAAAAAATAACAAAAAAGTTATAGTATTTGCAGAAGATGTTGCTGCGTCTGGTGGATATTTAATAGCTTGTGCAGGTGATGAAATTTATGCAAATGCCAGTTCGATTATTGGCTCAATAGGAGTAATTTACTCATCTTTTGGTTTTAAGGATTTGATACAAAAAATTGGTGTTCAAAGAAGAGTTTATACAGCTGGTAAGAATAAAAGTACTCTTGATCCTTTCATGGACGAAAAAGAAGAAGATATTCAAAGATTAAAAAATATTCAACTTGAATTGCATCAAGAATTTATAAATGTCGTAGAAGAAAGTAGATCATCAAAATTAGTAAAAAATGGTATTGAACTTTTTTCTGGAGAATTTTGGTCTGGCAAAACTTCATTAAAGCTTGGGTTAATCGATGGAATTGGAAACGCAGAACAGATATTAAGAGAGAAGTTTGGTGAGGATGTTGAAATTAAAAAATTTGAGAAGTCAAAAGGTTGGCTGGCAAAAAAACTATCCTCTTCAGAAGATCAATCTGATAAAATAATTAGTATTTTAGAAGAAAGATCTATATGGCAAAGATATGGTTTCTAATATCAAGTCTAAAAGTAAAAAATCAGTAATATCTTTTCAAGATACAATTTTAAATATACAAAATTTTTGGTCAAAGAAAGGATGCTTGATTTTACAACCTTATGATTTAGAGGTTGGAGCTGGCACATTCCATCCGGCAACTACTCTAAGATCTTTAGGACCAAAGCCATGGAAAGCAGCTTATGTTCAACCTTCGAGAAGACCTACAGATGGGAGATATGGCGATAACCCTAATAGGCTACAACATTACTATCAATTCCAAGTTCTAATCAAACCATCACCCAAAGATATAAAAAGATTATATCTTAGAAGTTTATTGTCTATAGGGATTAATCATGCGGAGCATGATATTAGATTTGTAGAAGATGACTGGGAAAGTCCAACTTTAGGTGCTGCCGGTCTTGGATGGGAGGTATGGTGCGATGGAATGGAAGTTACTCAATTTACATATTTTCAACAGATGGCTGGTATTGAATGTAATCCAATATCAGTAGAAATTACTTATGGTTTAGAAAGACTGAGCATGTTTATACAAGACAAAAAAAGTGTATTTGATTTAATCTGGAATAATGAAGGAGTTTTATACAAAGATGTATTTCACCAAGTAGAAAAAGAATTTTCAGCATACAATTTTGAACATGCAAATACAGATAATTTATTTAAAATATTTGATATGCTTGAAGATGAAGCAAAATCGTTGATTGATAAAAAAATTTCTCTTCCAGCTTATGATCAATGTT
>CABXWS010000054.1 GCA_902515965.1 uncultured Pelagibacteraceae bacterium | reverse complement strand
CAATGATGCAATAAATAATGTAAGACCAACTGTAGAGGTTAGGTCGAGGAGAGTTGGAGGTGCCACCTATCAAGTTCCTGTAGAGGTAAAAGCTAAAAGATCCCAAGCATTAGCGCTACGATGGATTATAGATGCCTCTAGAAAAAGAAAAGATAAAAATATGTCAGATAAATTATTTAATGAAATATTTGATGCATATCAAAAAAGAGGTTCAGCGATAAAAAAAAAAGAAGATACACACAAAATGGCAGAGTCAAATAAGGCATTTGCACATTTTCGATGGTAAATAAATATGTCTAGAACTCATACACTTGATAAATATAGAAATATTGGAATCATGGCTCATATTGATGCTGGTAAAACAACAACCACAGAAAGAGTTTTATACTATACCGGCAAAAGTCATAAAATTGGTGAAGTTCATGATGGTGCAGCAACCATGGATTGGATGGAACAGGAACAGGAAAGAGGTATAACAATTACCTCTGCAGCAACAACTTGTTTTTGGAAAGAACATAGAATTAATATAATTGATACACCCGGACACGTAGATTTCACCATTGAAGTTGAAAGATCGTTAAAAGTTTTAGACGGAGCAGTTGCAGTTTTTGATGGTGTAGCAGGGGTAGAGCCTCAATCTGAAACTGTTTGGAGACAAGCGGATAAATATAAAGTTCCAAGAATATGTTTTGTAAATAAACTTGATAGAACTGGGGCTGATTTTTTTAGATGTGTTGACATGATTAAAGAAAGGTTAGGTGCAAAGCCCTTAGTTATGCAAGTTCCTATCGGAATAGAAGCCTCTTTATTGGGTGTGGTTGATTTAGTAAAGATGAAAGCTATTGTTTGGAAAAATGAAGATTTAGGTGCTGAGTGGGTAGAAAAAGACATTCCTGATGATTTAAAAGAGATTTGCGATAAATATAGACAAGAACTTGTAGAAACTGCAGTTGAACAAGACGAAAGCTTAATGGAAGCTTATCTTGGTGGTGAAGAAATTAGCGAAGAGAACTTAATCAAATGTGTTAGAAAAGGATGTTTAAGTTTTGATTTTGTGCCTGTTTTAACAGGGTCAGCTTTTAAAAATAAAGGTGTTCAGCCTCTTTTAGATGCTGTAGTTAATTATTTACCTAGCCCAAAAGATATTGGTTCAATTAAAGGTACAAAATCTGGATCTGATGAAGAAGTAGAAATGAAGTTTGAGGATAACGCTCCATTTTCAGCATTAGCATTTAAAGTAGCAAATGATCCATTTGTTGGTTCATTAACTTTTATAAGAATTTATTCAGGAACCATTAAGTCAGGTACTGGAATTCATAATACCTCGAAAGATAAAGAGGAAAGAGTTGGTAGAATGCTCTTGATGCATGCAAATTCAAGAGAAGATATTAAAGAAGCAAATGCTGGTGATATAGTTGCATTAGCTGGTTTAAAAAACACAATTACAGGTCATACACTTGCTAACAAAGAAAACCCAGTTTTATTAGAGCCAATGGAATTTCCAGATCCTGTAATTGAAATTGCAGTAGAGCCAAAAACGAAGGCAGACCAAGAAAAAATGGGGGAGGCATTAGCAAGACTTGCGAAAGAAGACCCGTCATTTCGTGTCACATCTGATGAAGAGTCAGGACAAACAATTATTAAAGGAATGGGTGAATTACATTTAGATATTATTGTAGATAGAATGAAAAGAGAATTTAAGGTAGAAGCAAATGTTGGAGCACCTCAAGTTGCATATCGTGAGACTATTCTTTCTGCGGCAGAATTTGATTATACACATAAAAAACAAAGTGGTGGAGCTGGACAATTTGCAAGAGTAAAATTATCTGTTGAACCTTTGGAGCCAGGTAAAGGTAGAGAAGTTGAAAGTAAAATAAAAGGTGGAGCAATACCGAAAGAATTTATACCAGGTGTAGAAAAAGGTGTTGAAACGATTGCTGACGGAGGTATCTTAGCTGGTTTTCCACTAATAGATTATAAAGTGACTATACTTGATGGTCTACATCATGATGTTGACTCAAGTGTGCTAGCCTTTGAACTTGCGTCAAGACAATGCTTTAAAGAAGCTTGTGCAAGAGGAACACTAAAACTACTTGAACCAGTTATGAGAGTCGAAGTTGTAACACCGGAAGATTATATGGGCGATGTAATAGGTGACTTAAATAGTAGAAGAGGTCAAATAAGCACTCAAGAACAAAGAGGTAATGCAACAGTAATAACAGCTATGGTCCCATTAGCAAATATGTTTGGATATATTAATAGTTTAAGGTCTATGTCTCAGGGTAGAGCTCAATACTCAATGTTTTTCGATCACTATGATAAAGTTCCTCAAAATGTTCAAGACGAGGTCACAAAGAAAACAGGTTAATTATGGATAAACAAAATATTAGAATTAAATTAAGAGCATATGATAATAAAGTTTTGGATAAATCCACTGAAGAAATTGTAAATACAGTTAAGAGAACTGGAGCAAACATAAAGGGACCAATCCCTTTACCCACAAAAATTGAGCGTTACACAGTATTGAGATCTCCACATATAGATAAGAAAAGTAGAGAACAATTTGAAACAAGAACTCATAAAAGGTTAATTGATATAATTGAACCAACTCCCGCAACTGTGGAGGCGCTAATGAAACTTGATTTAGCATCAGGGGTAGATGTGGAGATAAAAATATAATGGAAAAATTAGCTCTGATAGGAAAAAAAATAGGCATGTCCAGAGAATTTTTTAAGACCGGTCAGTCAGTACCAGTTACTATTCTAAAAATGGAAACTGGGAGAATAATCAATATAATTAATAAGGAAAATAGAGGTTATAGTGCAGTTCAAGTTGGATTTGGAAAAATTAAAAACTCAAAACTTACAAAAGCCATGAAAGGTTATTTTGCTAAAAAAAATACAGAACCAAAAAAAAAACTTAAAGAATTTAGGATGGAAAACATTGAGAGTTTTAAAGAAGGTAATGAAATTGGATTAGAGATTTTTGAAAATGTTAAGTTTGTCGATGTAAGATCAAAGACTATCGGTAAAGGGTTTGCGGGAGCAATGAAAAGACATAATTTTGGAGGATTAAGAGCCACTCATGGTGTATCTGTATCACATAGATCTCACGGTTCAACTGGTCAAAGACAAGATCCAGGCAAAGTTTTTAAAGGAAAAAAAATGGCAGGGCATATGGGAGATAGAATAAGAACAATACAGAATATTGAAGTGGTTAAAACAGATAGAGATAACAATCTTTTATATTTAAAAGGATCGATTCCAGGTTCAAAAAACTCAGAGGTTCTAATTAGGAAATCAGTAAAAAATATTAATAGAATGTCAATTGATGAAAAAATTGAACAGTTTGAAAAACAAAAAAAAACTGCTGATAAGAAAAAAAAATAGATGAAAATAGATAAATTAAGCATAGATGGTAAAAAACAAAGTATCGAAGTTTTAGATGATGTATTTAGTGCCAAGATTAATACACAACTAGTTAGCAACGTAATTTATAAACTCAATGCTAACTACAAAGGTAGAAAAGCTAAAACAAAACAAAGAAATGAAATAACTGGATCTACATCAAAAATTTATTCACAAAAAGGCACTGGTAATGCTCGACATTCAAGTAAAAAAGCACCTATTTTTGTTGGTGGAGGTATTGCGCATGGACCCAAGGGGGAAGATAAGTACAAGGTAAGAAAACTTAATAAAAGCGAAAAAAAGATG
>CABXWS010000053.1 GCA_902515965.1 uncultured Pelagibacteraceae bacterium | reverse complement strand
GTACCATTGGAATCAAAGCCACTTTCCATTTTTTATTTTGGTTCAATGCCCATCTCTTTCATATCTTGATATCTATCACCTGTTCTTGCATGTGCTCTTCCAGTTGAAGCACCTCCAATCGCAATAACTATTTCATCATCAAATGGTGCATCATGAATAGTAAATTCATGTGTTAAGTAATAAGGTCTTAATCCTGCATCAGTTTTATGCATCATTGGTATTGAAATTTTTGATCCTGCTGGTCCTCTTGTATTTGTAAAGCTTAAATAGGATGTACCACCTACCGCATCTCTAAATTTATTACCAAACCTTAAGGTATGTATAAAAGCAGACGCATGTTCTATTTCACCTTTTAGTCCCACAACGCCTGCCTTGCCATAAGCTAAAATTTTTTCAGGCGCTCCTATTTCTTTTATCAATTCTGGAACTAATAAATCTCCCAGCTTAGGTGCTAAATCTAAAATTATAGGTTTCAAATCTTCAACGAAACCTTGTCCATCCCATGGATTTTTAATAATTGCTGCAACTGAAGCTAATAAAACTGGATCTTTTGCTTTCTTGCCCCCTTCAATAAATGATTTATCTACAAATTTTGCAAATTTTCTAAGTTCTAGTTCCATTAACTAGCTTTTTCTAAGTCTGAGGAATTTAAATTAATTTTTGGTATTACTTCATCATTAAATAACTTAATACTTCTCATGCAATCTTCATGGTTCATTCCAGGAAAGTTTGACCAAACTTGAAGGTTTTGTAAATTTAATTCAGATTTTAATTCATTTATTTTATTTACAACATATTCAGGTGTGCCAAATAGTAAATTTCTTTTATGTAAAAAATTGTAGTCTAACAAATCTAGTTTATTTTTAGTTTCAGGCAGTTCTTCTCCTGGATCCATATGATTACCAAGACCTCTCCAATGACAAACCCATTTCATATAATTGATAATGTGCTCACCTGCTAATTTTTCGGCTTCTTGCATAGTTTCTGCAACAAACATGTCTCTGACTAGTGAAACACCTTCGCCAAGAGCAACATCTCTATTCTCAGCTTCAGATTTTGCTTGTTGGTAAATTTCAAATCTTTTTTTTAGTGCTTTTACTGTTGGTATCCACATAATAGTATTTAATCCATTTCGAGCTGCCCATTCAATTGATCTAGCTCCATCCACAACTTGCCAAATCGGAGGGTGAGGAGCTTGTTTAGGTTTGGGAACAACACTTAATTTTTTTATTTCGTTTGTTTCAGTATCAACAAATTTTTTATTTGGTGGACTCATATCATGTTGCCAAATAAAATTAGGTGCTGGGTAAGTGTAGAATTCACCTTCATGACTGAAAAATTCTTCGGTCCAAGCTTTTTTCATAATAGTTAGAGTTTCTTCAAATAATCTAAAATTTTTTGATTGGTCTTTTAGATCTGCCTCTTTATTCATATTTAAAGCTTCTCTACCATATACACCTCTTCCTATTCCTACTTCTACTCTTCCATTTGAAAGTTGATCTAATAATGCAATATCTTCCGCTAGTCTGATTGGATTATGAAATGTTATCACATTACATGCTTGTCCAATCCTAATTTGTTTTGTTCTTGCGGCAGCATCAGCTCCCATCAACAAAGGATTTGTGCAAGACTCCATTCCTTCATGGTTAAAATGATGTTCAGTATACCAAATCGAATCCCAACTATTTTCATCACAATAATTTGTGATTTGTCTAGTTTCTTCTAATAAAGTTTCGTATGGTTTATGTTTCCAATTAGTAGTGTTACAAAAGTATCCAAATTTCATAAAGCCTCCTTTAAAATTTACTTTTAAAGACGACCGATCCCACTTTCGTAAATTTTTATATAAACGACGAGTTATGTATCGCTTTATAAATAAATAATATTATTTTGGTGAAAATTTTCAATAGAATTATTTAATCGTATCAACATTATCTATATTATTTAGAGAATTATTGAACTCCTCTAAGTTTTCTCTTCTTGAAATATATATTATATAGAGAGCAAAAATGACCACTGATGCTAAAGGAATTGCAGTTATAAAACTAATGTAATCTGCAATAATAATTAAATAAATAGCATAAAAAAGAATAGACCTAATGATAACTGTAGATTTAAATATAGCGATAATTGCAAAGGAATGTTTTATTAAATTTACAAAGCTCATTTTGGATGGACCAAAATATCTTGTGCCTCTTATGGATGGAGATGATGATCTATCTTTTTCCAGCTTTGCTAAAGCTCCAGAGAAACTGCACCATGTAGATTTGTCATTTATTAATTTCTCAACAGTTGATTTGGGAAGACAAGTATAATTTCCAAATTTAATTGATTGACCTGTAAATACATAAGTGGTTATTTTATGTAAATGGTAACAAGTTTTAAAAATGAAATTTTCAGATCTTTTTACTCTTTCTCCAACAATTGGTTTTCCTTCGTCATATTTTATGTATTCTAGAAAATTTTTGATTTCTTCAGGCCTATCTTCACCATCTGAGTCCATTGGAATTATGTAATCAAATTCTTTATTTTGAAATATATGTTTAAGCCCAGTTGCAATGCATCTTCCGTGACCTTGATTGTTTTTAATATTTAAAATTTCAACAGATAATAGGTTTTCTGTATTGGAGATAGAGGTTGGTTTTTCCTCACTTGATGCATCATTGACAATAACAAGAGAAAATTCTGCATCTAAGTCTTTTACAATTGTATTTATTTCTTCAATTAATTTTGAAGCTGATTTCCAGTCATTATAAACTGGTGTTAAAATAGTAATTTTCATTTATTTAACTTGCAATCAATCTTAGTAAAGAAGCTAAAATTCCATGGCCTGATAACTCTATAATTACAACAATAAAGACGATAAATAATATGTTTTTATTGAATTTCATATCTACGATCCTACGCAAATCTTATCAATACACATATATTTTTCAAATGAATTCAATTTTTGCTCTGTAACAAAACCTTTCCAAATAGGCCTTGAATTTATGTGATATGACAAATTTCCTGCAACCCATTCATCTCCAAGCACATATTTAATAGGTTCGTCGTGTTGTTCATGCCACACCATTTGAACTTTAACAGCTATATCTCTTCCGGGGTAATCAGTTCTTTTATCGGTCTTAGTGGTAGAAATATAACCATACAAAATTGGAGTTAGTAAAAATAAAAAAACAAAGCCTATTAAAAAAGATTTCATTTTTTTATAGTTTATTTGGTTTTTCAATAAATAAATGAATAAAGTTCCAAAGAATAAGTAAAATGGTGTCATCCACATAGTTCTTATTTTCGATCCAGTTATTACAGATGTCAAAAATACTAAAATTATTGGAATAATATTAATGAAAATTAAAAATAAGAGCTTATCGTCGCTAAAATTGAACTTTTTTGGGATTTTTTTTATCAGTAACCAAATTAAAAATAAAAAGGGTATTAGAATTCCTATTTGCTTCAAAGTAAAAATTAGTGGATATTTAATATGATTTAATATTTGTCCGTCATCTAAGCCTGCACGTGCAAACCCATATTTAATAGTAATGAAATCATTATTAAATAACCAGATAATATGTGGTATTAAAATCACAATAAATATTTCTAGTGAAAGCAAGTATTTAAAATCAAATTTTTTAGATTTTTTAATAAATATTAAATAAGCAAAGAACAAGTCTATTGTAAAAAGCAAATATAAGAAAAGATATTTTGATAATATTCCCAATGCTGCAACTGTTCCCAAAATTAAACAGTCATAAGTATTAATTTTATTACTCTTAAAAATTTTCCAAGTGTAGTAAACAGT
>CABXWS010000052.1 GCA_902515965.1 uncultured Pelagibacteraceae bacterium | reverse complement strand
AAGATCATTTTGAGAAGGAAGAGCAGGTCTAGGACCAACAATTGACATTGTCCCAAAAATAACACTGAAAAATTGTGGTATTTCATCAATACTATATTTTCTAAGATATCTCCCTACTTTTGTAATTTTATTATCTAGGTTCTTAAGCTTATCAGTCTCAACTATTTCAGTATCTATATACATAGTTCTAAACTTTATCATTTTAAATCTCTTATTTTTTACACCTATTCTTTCAGAGATAAAAAAGATTGGACCTTTTGTTTCTATTTTAATTAAAATACCAATCAAAACAAAAATTGGGGAAATTATTATTAAAAAAAAAAAACTAAAAATTATATCAAAAAATTGTTTCAAATTTTCTTAACCTTTCCATTGTTCTTAAATATTAGAAATAAGGTAAAATAACTTAAAAATATTGTAAGTATCGAATATAGTTTATTACTAAAAAAATAAAAAAATAAAATATTTATGCAAATCACAAAAAATATAATTAAAAAAGCTAAAGTTTGGTTATATTTAAGTTCAATTAGGTGATGCAAGTGATTCCTATCAGCTTTAAACGGATTTTTATTTACTAATATTCTAGATAAAAAAAGTCTAAACATATCAATACCGGGGAAAGATAAGATAACAAATATTTCTTCTGGCATAATTTTTCCATCTAAATTATAAGATTTGATCAATATATAGGAAATTAAAAACGCAAGAATTTGTGTTCCACTGTCACCAAGAAATATTTTATTATTATAATTAAAAAAAAGAAATAGGATTAAAATCATAACTAAATTTAAGCTATGAAAATGATACATATCTTTAAATATAAATATTAAAAAAATTAATAGACAGTAGGATGCTGCTTGTAGATTAATTCCATCAAACATATTTAGGGCATTTATTAAAAGCAGGATGCATAGTATAGTAAAAAAATATGACACGTTTTTTAGTTGAATTTTATTTTCAAAAAAACTGAATGATAATTCTTTTATGACCAAGTTATCATCTAATAAGATTAAAAATATAATTATAAAGAAATTTAAAGATAATTTTTTAATTGCCGAAAGATTAAATTTATCATCATAAATTCCAACGAAATAGAATAATATAATTCCACCAAAAAAAGATGTTAATTCTCTCGTATTTAAAAATAAAACTTCTGAATTTAAATTCAAAAAATATTTACACAAGGTTAAGACAAAAATATTGTAAATAATTAATGTACCACCAAATAAAGGAATCTTTTTTTTATGAATCTTTCTAACTCCATCTGCTATATCAAAAATAGCAAATTTATTAACTATATTATTATAAAAAGCTAATACTGGAAGATTAATAATTATAAAAATTAATATCATTTTTTCATGCATGAAATTTATTTTCCTTAATTATATATATTAAAAAACCAAGTGGATAATACATTATCACAGAAAGCCAATTATTAAAAAAATTGCCAGACGGTAATAATGGAAATAATGTAATGAAACAACAAGACAACAGGCAAATAGCTTCGTCTGTTAAAATCTGTTTTTTATTAAAAACTTGTGCATAAATATTTTTAATAAAAAAAAATATTACTAAGATAAAAATAGAAAATAATGAGATAAATCCAAACAAACCTAATTCTGCTAACATTTGCGCGTAAAAATTATGTGGATGAGTTGTGCAAGCTCCTGGGGCCACGAAATTTTCTTTTTTTGAACAATAGAATCTAAACATTTTTGCACCATGTCCGAATAAAGGCTTTTCTTTAAACATGTTGAAAGAAATCTTATAATGACTTTCATAAACTTTACTAAACATAACAATTCTCTCACTTTTAGAACTAAGGCCGAGTTGGTTAATTGTTGTTGTGATTACTCTATTTTTAACTTTATCACTGTAACTGAATGTTAGTAATGCGATAAATACTATTGAAATGATTGGTATAACTAAAATTTTTCTCAATTCTTTTGAAGAAAATGAAATAAACATAATACATAGAAAAAATAATGCTATAGAAGTTCTTTCCCCACTTAATAAAATTATAGTAAAGGAGGTAATTATAAGAATTAATGCATATATAATTTTTTTTTTATAAGAAAAATTATTTGAATTATAAACTAGTAAGAATAAAACTAATGGAAATAATCTTGCCACATAACTGCCTAATATTTCATTTTCTCCAAAAAAACTCGTTATTCTAAAATTTTGAGAATTATCGTATACAAATCCAAATATATTTTTTAAAAAAAATAATTGAAATAAAGAATCTAAAAATAATGTTATATAAATAAAAAATAACATATAAAATAAATTTTTAAAGATATTGTTGTTTGACTTTAAGATCATATACACCGCAAATATAAATAAACCAAATCTGATATATGACGAGCTACTTTTTATTGATGATAAATTCATTGAGAAAGTCGATATGACAGTAGAAATCAAGCAGAATAAAATAAAAAAGATTAAATATTTGTTTCTCAATATTTTTAAATTTTTATTTATATATAAAATTGTTAAAAAATTTAGAATAATAATTACCAAAAATAAATCTGGAATAAATGGTCCTGTTATTAGTGCAATAGGAATTAAAAAAAATAAAATGGACGATATGTAAGTCAATCTGTAATCTAATTGTTGGGACATTATTTAATTAATATTTGTATTAATTTTATTGGGAATCTCATTGATATTAAAAACCAATTTGAATAAATTTTATTTTCCTTAAATGACTTTAAAATTTCTTTACTAGAAACTATATTACTCTTTATCGATTTGGTACTTTTGCCTCCAAATGACATTGTAACAAAAATTTTTTTTAATAACTTATAAACTATTTTATTTTTGTTGAAAATTCTTAAAAAAAATTCAAAATCTCCTGCAATTTCATAATCAGTTTTATAATATCCATACTTATCATAAATTTCTTTTTTCATAAATGTAGATGGATGCGGTGGAGAAAAGCCTAAATACAACATCCAAGTTTTAAATATTGTTGGATTATATTTTCTAATTATTGAATTATTGTGATTTTTTTTTATTAAAGTGGACCCAATTAAACAATCTAAGTCTTGATTATTATCAAAATAACTGTTCACAAAACCTAAAATATTGTCGTCAAAATATATGTCGTCAGAGTGAATAATGGATATTATATCTCCACTTGATATTTTTATGCCTTTATTAATTGCATCATATATTCCTTTGTCTTTTTCTGATATAATCAAGTGTATATTATCTTTAAAATTATTTATAATTTTCATTGTATTGTCTGTCGAACCACCATCAACAATGATATATTCAAAATTTTTATAATTTTGTGATAAAATTGATTTTATTGTCTTTTCAATTGTATTTTCGCTATTATAACAAACTGTAATAATTGAAAATTTCATTTTTATCTCTTTTTTTTAAGTATTTTAATAACTGATTCTATTGTCTTATCATATGTAAAGCCTTTTATCTTTTTAAGCGCGTTACTTCGCATGATATTATGATTTTTCGTATTTAATATTACTTTTCTAAATTTTGAATAAAGCTGGTTCAAATTACCACTTTCATAAGTATATCCAGTTATGCCATTTTTAATCAAATCTATCGAAGCTCCACATTCTTTTGAGGCAATAACAGGTACGCCACAGGCCATCGCTTCATTAATAACTAATCCCCATGTTTCGTATTTAGAGGGTAAAACTAATAAATCACTTACTTTATAAATTTCTCTTAATTTTTTTTGATTTTGAAAACCTCTTAAAGTTACATTTGAAAGTTTATTTCTATTAATAAATTGTTTACAATAATTTTTTAAATAACCACTGCCAACAATCGT
>CABXWS010000051.1 GCA_902515965.1 uncultured Pelagibacteraceae bacterium | reverse complement strand
GGGGGTGTTATCATTCCTATTCCTGCAAACGCAACAAATACTACATAAAGATGAAGTAAACTTTGATTAAAGGATAATGTGATAGCTGCAAAAATTGGAACGGTTAAATAAAAAACAGGAACTATTTCAATAAAAGTTCCAAGGATTAAACAAATTGCTCCAAGCATAATCCAGAATAAATTTACACTGACACCTTTATCCGTGAAGAAAGTAATAATTGTTTGTGGAGCTTGAGTGTATGTTAAAACAACACTTAAGAAAGTTGCTGTTGCAATTATTGAAAATATTACTGCTGTGATGATCGCAGTTTCTCTCAAACAATCTATTAAAGATTTAAAAGTCAGTTCTCTGTATATTATAAAACCAATTAGCACCGCATAAACGCCTGCAACAGCTGCTGACTCAGATGGGGTTAGTATCCCCGCATAAATTCCACCCAAAATTATAACTGGTGTAATCAATGCTGGTAGAGCAGAAATAAAAGAGCTTATTCTTTCTTTGAATGAAGCTTTCTCATCTGTTTTAATATGCCTGCATTTAAACAAAACTAGAAGGACCATTAAAACTAACAGAACTAATCCTGGAATAACTCCAGCAGCAAATGTTTTTGATACTGGGACATTGGTTAAAGCGCTGAATAGGATTGCTGCATTGGATGGAGGTATCAATGCCTCTAATAGAGCAGCTGAGGCTGCTAGAACGACTACAAATGGAGTTGGGTAACCTTGTTCAATCATCTTTGGCATCATTATTGTTCCTACAGCTGTGATAGCTGCCAATATTGATCCGCAAAAGGCAGCAAAGAAACCCATAGCAATGACCATTGCAACACCAAGTCCACCTGGCCAATGACCAACAAGTGTTGTTGTGAATTTTACTAAACGTGAAGCAGCACCACCTTTAAGCATTGCCATCCCTGCAAATATAAATAATGGAACTGCAATAAGAACATGTTTTGTTAATGCACCAAAAGATACTTGTATTAAAACAGACCATGGTAAATTAAGACCACCGATTGCTGCAATTGAACTTCCCAATCCAAAAACTAAAAAGATAGGAACTGAAATCATTAATGTAATAAATGAAACGATAAAAGCAGATATAAACATTAATCCACTTTCGAAAATTCTTTGATGTTTTCAATAAGAAGTTCTATTGCAACTAATCCCAATATAAAAAATCCAACTGGAAATGCTAAAAACATCCACCAAATTGGAACACTCATTTCTATTTCAAGCATTTGACCTAAATTAAAATATAAAAGTGTTGCATCGTACCCTGCCTTTAGAAAAACACAGGATGAAATAAGAACCACAAAATTTACAATAAAGTTTAATATTCTCTTTGATTTTTTTGAGATTAATGAAGTAATAAAATCGACTTGAATGTGTTGGCTTCTTTTTAATAATGGACCAAGCAATGGAAAAACTAACCAACTTACTAAAACTGGTGGAAGTTCTATAAACCAAGCAAATCCTGAGCCTGTTATAAATCTGGTGCTAGCACTTAAGGTTAATGCTGCAACCATTATAAAGATTATACATGTTGCGAGTGTCATAGCTATTTTAGATAGAATGCTATTAACAGCTCGCAATATGTTCATAATTTTAAAATAAGTTTTTATGTCTTACTTTAATTATTTTTTGCATACTCTTGAGCAGCAAGTAAAGCATCAGCATCCATCATTTTAGCCATGGCAGGCATAACTTTATCTTTCATAAGCTTGTCGAATTTAGCTTTTTCTGCCCCTGAAAGAGTTGTTACAATTCCACCTCTTTCTTGAAACTTTTTAAGTGTGTTTTCACCTGTATCCATAATCCTGTCTGTTGAAAGTTTTCCAACCTCTTTACCAACATCCATAATTATTTTCTGAAGATCAGCAGGTAGCCCATTAAACCAAGTTGAGTTTGCCATTATGTATGCATCAGCATAATACTGATATGGTTTTTGAGCGTATTTTAAAAATTCCCACCAACTATAAGCTTCTATACTACCTGGAGGACTACTTATTGTATCAATCATTCCAGTTTGTAGCGAAGTATAAACTTCTCCAGTTGGTAATGAGACACGATTTGCTTCTAATGCATCCCACATTGGCTCATCTGTTTTAAGCAATCTTCTAGCTTTCAAACCTTTCATTGCATCAACACCTGTAAGTTCTCTAGCACTTGAGAAATTCATAACTGGTCCAACAGGGTTGTACATAATTAATGTTGAGTTTGTTTTCTTTGTTAACTCACCCCAAATTTCTTTTCCTTTAGGTGAATTTTGAAAAAAACCTCTTTGTTGTTCCCAAGAGTTGAATAACCCCGGAAATGAAGCAACATTAAAGTTTTTGTTTATTGGAGGAAAACTCACTACTCCAAGAATTCCACCCAATTCAACAGCGCCAGAAGCAACCGCACCCATCACTTCTCTTACTCCAAATAATTGTTTTGATGGATAAACTTCAATTTTTAATCTTCCATTTGATCTTTTATTGACTTCATCGGCAAAAATTTGTGAATGTTTTGCACTATGATGCTTTGGGCTCCAGTGAACAGACAATCGTCCTACTATTTCCGAAAAGGCAGCTGTTGAAGTAAGAACAAATGAAAAAATAAACGTTAAGCTAATAATAGCTTTGTATATAGATTTTAATTTACTCATTTTCCCTCTCTTTTTTATAAGTTAATCTTATTATTTAAACGTATTTTAACAATGCAAAATTTATAAAAATTTAATATTATATTTCTGAATTTTCTCAAAAATGAAAAATAAAGGCTTTACATTAATAGAACTTTTAGTTGTAGTTGCTATTATTGGTATACTGGCTGCAGTAGGTGTAGTTGCCTACAGTGGTTATACTAGTGGTGCAAAGAAACAAGCTGCCACCTCCAATCATAAAGCTGTGGTTAAATATATTGTTACTGAAGTTATGAAATGCTCAATGGGTGAAGAAAAGGCTATGAAAGATCATTTAGATTGTTCATTCCAAGGAGCACAAACTTGGAAAGATTATGTAGCTAAGGCAGTAGAAAAAGCTTTAGTGGATTTTAAAAATCCGTATGACTCAAAAGAAAAAGCCATATCTCATGGTGGAGGTATTTCAAATGACACTGATGTTGGTTATAACAGAATGAGATCACCAGGTACCAAAATTCAAGTTCTTACATGTATTACAACTCCATGCTCAGGTTCTCAATGCAGCATTCCAAATCATCTTTGCAGTAAAGATATTGATTTAAACTAATGCAACAAAAAGGCTTTACGTTAATAGAGCTTTTAGTTGTTGTTGCAATTATCGGTATTTTAGCAGCGGTTGGTATTGTAGCTTACAGTGGATACACAGCAAGTGCGAAACATAATTTATGTAAAGATAATCATAATAAGATTGTTAAAACAATTATAGAAAAAAAAACCTTTTGTGAATTTAATTCATCAATTAAACTTAAATCTTGGTATTCAGGATTTAAGGAGGGTGCAGAGTACGATTTTAATTGTTCAAATACCTTTAACTCTCTTGCCCAAAATGTGGGTGTTCATATGACAAATGTTTTAAAAAATGCGTATACTCCTAATAATCATTGGGGATATGACTGGATGGGAAACAGTTCTTCACCAACAACAGATGGAAGGAGTTATTATCATAATGTTTCCTCAAAACAATTTAGAATAAGAACATTATGTGATGGAAAAATAATTGAGACAATTATAAGAGAATGATACAAGTTTAAAATTATTAAAAATTATCATGATATATGACGATAACAATATTTTTGCCAAAATTCTAAGAGGAGAAATTCCTTGCAATAAAATATATGAGGATGATTTTGTGTTATCTTTTTATGATATTAATCCACAAAAAAAAATTCATGCTTTGGTAATTCCCAAAGGTAAATATATTGATCTTGATGATTTTACTACAAATGCTTCTAATGAAGAGATTGTGGGTTTAATGAAGGGAATAACTGTTGTATCGAAAAAATTGGGAATTTCATCTATAGGAGGACAAGGCTATAGAGCACTTGCAAATGTCAGCGATTATGGTGGCCAAGAAGTTCCTCATTTACATTTTCATTTATTCGGTGGTGAAAAAGTTGGAAAAATGGTCTCATGATTACTAAAGTAGATCGAAAATATCTAGAGATTTGTTCACTTAGTGAAATAAAAATTGCAGATAAGCCAGAAGAAAGCTGCAAGGTTGAGGTAAAAAATCCTCCTGATTTTCAAATAAATAAATTTTTCTACAAGCAAATTGGTAAAAGCTATCGTTGGATTGATAGACTAGTATGGGACGATTTAAAATGGATGAATTATACCAATAACCCAAATTTAGAAACTTATATAATGTCTAAAAATGCCGAATTAATTGGGTTTTTTGAGCTCCTATTTCATAAAGAGACTATGAAATGTGAAGTTGCTTATTTTGGAATTTTAGATGAATACATAGGCAAAAAATACGGCAGATACTTACTAACAGAAGCTTTAAAATTAGGATTTAGAAATAACACAAAAAAGGTGTGGCTTCATACTTGTTCATTAGATCATAAGCACGCATTAAAGAATTATATTGGAAGAGGAATGAAAGTTTT
>CABXWS010000050.1 GCA_902515965.1 uncultured Pelagibacteraceae bacterium | reverse complement strand
ATTTAATTTTTGTAAAAACAGTAATTTTATCTTCAAACTTTGCTGGTTTTTTGAAATCTACATTGCAAGTTTTTACTGCTATTAAAATATCAAATTTGTCTAATAACTTTTTATTTGAATACCCCAAAGAATAAATTAGCTCTGATCTTGCTCTTTCAAAATATTTTAAATAATTTGCGTGGTAAACTATTCCACCAAAATCAGTATCTTCATAGTATACTTTTAGATTATACTTAAATGCTTTCATTAGTTGACAATAGTAAAAATTATTGAGAAGAAAAATAGATATTTTGATAATAAGTTATTGATTTTTGCTTTGAATTATCTGTATCTGACATAATCGCTATCCCATCTAGCTCATTAACATCTAAATTATGGAATTTTTTAAAGTCTTCTTTAACATTGGCCTTAACAGTTACCCACTCATTTAAATTTTTCTTTGTAGTTGCAAGCACATTATCTATAGACTTTTTAGTATATGGACTCGGAAAGTTGCTTCCAACTTCTTGATTACTTGAAAAAACGTAATTTATAGCTCTATTAGACAAAGGTGTTGCTCCAGTTTTTTTAATGACAAATACTCTTGCTGCAAAATCGTGACCCTTCTTAGCTGTTTCATCTATTCCTGGTATATCTTTCTCAATTTTCCAAGTAATATTTATGAAAGGTGTTTTATTTAAATCAATTTTAATCTCCTTACCTAGGCCAGAAGCGGCATTATCTGCAATAGCTTTTAAATAATTGCCGTTCTCATTAGAGCCAATAGAATAAGCAGTTTTATTATCTGCCCCTCTTACTTTTCTGACTGTCAATTCTGATAATTCTTTATCTGTAAACTCAAATACTTTTGTGTCCTCAGCATACGAAGTAGATTGGATGAATACTGTAGCTAAAATTAACTTAAATAAAAACCTAAACATGTATTCTCTATATAAAGAATAAAAAAATTTTCAAATTCAAAATTTTGACATTATTTAAACATGCATAAATCATTATTGTTCTCTATTTAGATAACATGAAATTAACAGTTCTTTTTAGTTTGATGATTTATTGGTCTATAATCATAACAGCACCTGTAATTTCAAAAAATACAGAAAACTTCATGAAAAAAAAGGTATTAATACCCCTAAAAAAACCAAGAATTTAAGGCAATAGTACTATCTTAGGAGCCGTACATGTCCCATCATGAATCTCTTTAAATGCACCCCATCCATCTTTTAAATTACGAAATTCTATCCAATCAGTCTTGCCAAGTCCTCTGTTAGCCAAAATATCTATTGTTTCTCCAAATTCTTTGTTTGTATAACAATAAGTCCCTATAAAAGTCACCTCTTGAAGAGTTGCTTTTCTAAAATTGAATGATCCCTCGGGTTGAGTAAGTCCAATATGAATAATTATTCCACCTGGTTTGACAACACTTATAGCTTGTTGTCTTGAAAGTTCTAGTCCAACAGTATCAAATACTAAGTCAAAACTACTTTCTTTTATATCTTGATGATCCGGGGAAACAATTTTGGCATCAACATATTTCGCACATTCGCCTAACCTCTTTTTATTAGGATCAGAAATAGTAAGATTGGCGTTCCCTTGAATTTTTGAGAGTATTAATGAGCAGAGAAGTCCTATTGCTCCAGCACCTTGCACCAGCGTTCTACAATCTTTTAAAGGTTTTTTTGAGGCTTCTACTGCAAGTAATACAGCATGATAAGATACAGCTGTAGGCTCAACAATAGCAGACTCTTTAATATCAAGAATTTCTGGAACCTTAAAAATATTATGATCCGGCACAGTTATAAATTCTGCAAACCCACCTTGTCTTTCATAAGGTCTATTCATTCCAAGAAGCACTCTGTCTGAGCACAAGTGTTCCCTACCACAAGTGCAGTATTCACATTTTCTACACGTTATTAATGGATTAAGAACAGAGTTTTGATCTTTAAATTTTCCGTTTATTATTTTGCCACTAACCTCATGTCCCAAAATTAATGGGGCAATTCTTCTTTCATCTTTACCATGATAGGCGTGCATATCTGAACCACAAATTCCTGAAGCATGTACTTTTAAAATACTCTCACCGGGCTTTTCAGAAGGTTCTTTTTCATCCCTGAATTCCATTTCTTGAACGCCAGTATACACAAGAGCTTTCATAATTATTTATTATTCAACAAATAATATACTAAATAAGAACCGATTGCTCCAATTATCCATCCAAATGATTGAAATTGTATTAAATTTTCATTTAATAAAGTAGACAATGAAAATATTGATCCAATTAAAAGAGCATACAAAGCTTTGTAATTCCATCCATTGTTATAAATATATTCTGTATTTTCTTGCGGATAGAAAAGTTCTTTGTGATTAATTTGTTGATTTTTAAATAAATAATAATCTGCTACTAAGACACCAAAAATAGGACCGAATGTTGTAGCAAGTGCCTCAACAAAAATTAAAGCATTTCCTTTGCTGAAAATCGAAAGCCAAAAAGTTGAAATAATTAAACCAACTAAAGCAATTACAATACCTGCTTTTTTTAATGTAAGTGAGTTTGGGAAGAAATTTATTAATGTATTCTGTGATGGAATATAATTTGCAATCAAATTTGTGGATAATGACGATACAATGATAAATACAAGACAAAAAAAGGTTAAAAAATTATTATTAAATTTTCCTACAATATTGTTAGGATTTGTTAGTAAGCTTGTTGAACTTAATCCTTTATTTGCAAGTATAATGTCTGATCCCAAGGCTATTAGTACTGAAAAAAACGTAAATATTAATAAATTTAAAATTATAGACAAATTACCCTTTGTCATTTCTCTATAATTTTTTGAATAACGGGAAAAATCACCAAAAGTTAAAAGAACTATTGAAAAATATGCAAACATTGTCCCTGTTATTGAAATTATTGGCATTATATTTTGTTTAATTGAAAAATTATCAAATACTAAACTAAGTTTTAAACCACTCACCAGGTCGTTATAATATTCTGATAATATTATTATCAATAGTATCGCCAAACCAAAGTAAACAAACAAACCAGAAAAATTTATAAGAGACTTTAAGAAAATTTGTCCTTTAGTAAAAAGAACGTACTGAATAAACAAAGTTATTAATAAACAAAACCAATCAATTAAGTTTAGTCCAAAAAAGAAATTTAAGAATATTTCATTCTGTAAAAATTTATTATCAATCTTAAACAATAATATACGCGTAATGTATCCTAAAGATTTTGATATAAAGAATGTTTGAACCCCAAACATAAACAATCCAACTAGACCTCTAATCATTCCTACATATCTGGCACCTGTAAAACCCATTGATAGCCTGAGGATTGCTGGAAAACTCAGGCCACTACTTTGTGATATTTTTCCTACAATATTTGCAAATACAAAAACTAAAACACTAGCAAACAATGAACCTAAAAATACAACAAAAAAATTTAAATCATAAAATAAATACAATGCAGAAATTAAAGAAAAGCCTACAACAGTTTGTATGTTGATGGCCCAAAAATTAAAATAATTTTTCCAAGTCCAATCTCTGTTATTTGGATTAATTGAAACTAATTCCCAATTCCTCAGTTGAAATTTTTCACTGTGATTCACTTAATTTATATTAAGCATATATTTACTACTGTCCATATAAGACGTTTGGTAACCACAGTACAATCTTTGGAAAAATAATAATAATTATTAATCCTATTATTTGAAGAACCATAAATTGCATCATGCCATAGTAAATATCTTTTAAATCCCATTCCGGCACTACTCCTTTTAGAAAATATGCAGATAAAGCAACTGGTGGGGATAGCCAGGCGGTTTGTAAATTAACAGCTACTAAAATTGCAAACCAAGTTAGATTAAATCCTAGCGCTTCTATCAGTGGTAATATAATTGGAATAATAATCATTACTATTGGTACCCATTCTAGTGGCCAACCCAATAAAAATATCATAATCATTACCATTGCTAAAATTAAATATCTGCTCATCTCAAGTCCTAGCAAAAATTCAGTTAGTAAAGTGGGCGTTCCTAGTCTTGCAAAAACTGCACCAAAAAAATTTGAAGCTGCAACCAAAACCATAATTAAAGCAGTAATTTCTAAAGTTTTAACGAGAGCTTCTTGAAGTTTTTTAACAGATAGTTTTTTATATGCCAAAGATAGCAAAAGTGCACCCATAGCACCACAACCAGCTGCTTCCGTTGGTGTTGCAAAACCAAAAAGTATACTTCCAAGTGCTGCAAAAACTAATGCAGCTGGAGGAACAAGACCCAGAAAAAATTCTTTCCATACAACAGCCATACTTGTAGCTCTCAATTCTTCTGGTAAAACTGGTCCAAGACTTGGATCCATCCAACATCTTATTGTAGTGTATGCTGCATATAATGATGCCAATAATATTCCTGGCAATATGGCTGCTGCAAATAAATCAATTACAGGTATCTCCATTATGGGACCCATTACAACTAACATAATGCTTGGTGGAATTAATATTCCTAAAGTACCGCCCGCAGTAATCGTACCTGCTGCTAGCCTAACGTTATATTTAGATCTCTTCATTGATTTAGCTGCCATAATTCCTAAAATTGTTACAGAGGCTCCAACTATTCCTGTAGCTGCTGCAAAAATAACCGACACAAATAAAACAGCGTAATAAAGCGAACCTCTTACCTTTGCTAACATCAATTGAAATGATGAAAATAATCTTTCCATTAAACCAGCTTGTTCCATCATTATTCCCATAAATACAA
>CABXWS010000049.1 GCA_902515965.1 uncultured Pelagibacteraceae bacterium | reverse complement strand
ATTAATTCAATTATCGGAGGTATATTCGGCTATGGAATAATATGGTCAATAATTTTTATGTATAAAGTAATTCGAAAAAAAGAAGGTATGGGTCTTGGAGATGCAAAATTATTTGCTGTGATAGGTTTTTGGTTCGGATGGATATCTATTCCATTTGTAATATTTTTATCATCAATTATTGCATTAATTCATGTCACGCCAAGTTTGTTGAAAAAATCTAAAAATATATCTTCTCAAATACCATTTGGACCATATATAATAGTTGGAACATTGATATATATATTTTTTGAAAGTAATATTAAAAATATAATATTTTATTAGTATTTCAAAAAAATGTTTGACAAAATAATTCATAATACTTCGCAAATAATAATATCAAATATCGATAAGATAAAACTAACTTTGGCTGCTATTATATCTGAGGGAAGTATCTTGATTGAAGATTTCCCTGGCTCAGGAAAGACTACTTTTGCAAAAGCTGTTACCCAAAATCTTGGACTTGACTTTAAAAGAATTCAATTTACGTCTGATTTACTTCCAAGTGATATTCTTGGTTTTAATATTTTTTCAGATGGAAAACTAAATTTTCAAGAGGGACCTATATTTACAAATATTGTTTTAGCTGATGAATTAAATCGGGGAAGCCCAAAGTCTCAAAGTGCATTTCTTGAAGCTATGGAAGAAAAAAATGTTTCTATAGATGGAAATAGTTATAAGCTCCCTGAACCTTTCTTTGTAATAGCAACTCAAAATCCTATGGACTCAGCTGGAACTAGTTCTTTACCAGATTCTCAGTTAGATCGATTTATGATTTCTTTTTCATTATCTAGTCTAAGTGAGACGGATAAAATAAAAATGCTCAAAAGTAATAATGAATTAAATGGAAAGAACTCTCAAAAAATTGAATGGTCAGAAGTTATACAAAGAAAAAAAAATTTAACTATAAAAGATGAGATTTACAAATATGTGTTGGAAATTGAACAAACTATAAAGAGTCTCGATCAAAAAATATATGTGTCTGCAAGATGTTTAAAGCAAATTGTTGATTTAGCCAAAGGTTGGGCGATTATTAATGAGAAAGATTATGTAACTCATCAAGATATTAAAGACACATTGCCATTTATCTTAAGACACAGAATTAAATTTCTAGATCAAGAAGATAAACAAAAGTTCATTATTGATCAAATACTCCAAAAAATTAATATCAATTAATGGTTGCTAGAGTAATTAAAAGAATATTACCATACAATTTTAAAAATTTATTTGTAAGAAATTCGAAACCAAAAATTTATATATATCCAAATTTACATGGGATTGGATTAGGATTATTTGTTTTTCTTTGTTTCTTAATTTCTGTATTTTATGAAAATAATTCTGGCCTTCTAATTTCAATAATAATTTTTTTTATTTTTTTTATATCAATATTTATTTCACATCAAAATATTAATAATCTGAGTGTTAATTTTTTAAATGAATATTTACTAGAAGCAGAAAGTAATAATTTCATAAAATTTAATATAATTAACAATTCAAATGAAAGAAAATTAAATATTGATATTGATTTTGAGGATAGAAATCTGATTAACTTGAACTTTGATAATCGAGTAACATCACAATCAATAGGTTATCAAAAATCTACAAGAGGAATTTATTTATTAGGAAAAATAACACTAAAGTCCATTTATCCTTTTGGAATTATTAGGACTAAAATTAATTATCCTCAAAAAACAAAATTATTCTTCTACCCACAAGCTTTGAAACCAACTGAGGACTTACTACAAAAGTTTGAAATAAATATTTCAAATAAACACGATGAATTTGATGGAATAGATGACTATAAAAAAGGAGATAGTGGTTCCAAAATTGCTTGGAAGAAATCAACTATTAAAGATAAAAAGTATGTAAAAACATTCAATACTCTTGAAAATTCAAAACTAATAATCCTAGATTTAAATGCTTACAAACATTTAGATTTTGAAATCTTACTAAATTATTCAGTTTATATTTTAAATTACTTTTTTCGTAATAAAAAAAACTTAACTTTCAAACATAATGATAAAATAATTTCTTTGACGGAAAATAAAGAATCTTTAGATCAAATTTTAAAATACTTATCTGATGTTAAAAAATAATATTAAAAATATACCTAAAATTAATTTTTTTATACTAATTTTGTCACTATTTGCTTTGTCGAATGATCTTACTGTAGGTAATAAATTATTCTGGCTTATTCTTTTTTTTATAAGTTTTTTTTTCTTTAGAATAAATTTTAAACTAAAAAGTATTATTGTTGGCATTGCAGCATTGCTGGCTTTATACTTGCAGTTAATATTTAACCAATATATTTTGTCTGAAGAATTCTTTTTAAACTCATTAGGAGTTCTATTAATTTGTAAAATATCAGAACTTAACTCAAAAAATAGTAGATTATCTTTTAATTTAATAGCTATGATAATTGCTATTGCTAGTTTGATTAAGGGCCAAGATATTCTAAGTACACTTACATCTTTTGCAATTGTAATCTCACTAGTAGTAAATATGTATACAATTCAACAAAAAGAACTTCTAAATTTTAGTATAAAAAATGTAGTAAAATATATAGGATTTGGACTAAGTATTTTTCCAATAATAATTATTTTTTATTTAATTTTCCCTAGAGCAGAGTTAAATATAAAACTTTTTGATACTTCAACTAGCTCTCTTGGCATACCTGATACAATAAGTCTTGGATCTTTTAATGAATTTTCAAATTCTGATGAAGACGTATTTACGTTAATTAACAAAAATTTTAAGCAGGAAGATTTATACTTCCGAGTAAAGATTTTTGATTATTTGGAAAAAGATGGTTCGTGGAGACCATCATCTAATTATTTTCTTTTTAATAAATTTAAAGATTCATTTAAAATCCAAAATCAACTTGATTTAAATAAATCTTATCAAATAATTTTAGAGCCATACAAAAATAAATGGATACCTAGTTTGAAGAACTCAAAATTGATTACAAAAGATATCGAAATTACTAAAGATCATTTAAATCAATCATTTGTAAGCAGAGAGTTAATTGATAAAAAAAAAAGTTTAATTTTCAAAAAAAATATTACTGATTACTCTTTTGAAAACGATATAAGAGCATACTATACATTGCTACCTTCAAATATTTCTCCAAAAATTGTTGCATGGGTAAATAAGAATCATTTGGGTACTGATGAAGAGTTTTTAAAAAAAATTTATGATAAATTTTCAAATGGTAATTTTTATTATAATTTGAGTCCTAAGCAAGTTTCAAAAAATAAATACGAAGATTTTTTCTTTGAATCCAAAGAGGGTTACTGTGAATATTATGCTGGAACTTTTGTTTTGTTAGCTCGGTTAGCCAATATTCCAAGTAGAATTGTAACAGGATACTTTGGTGGGGAGCTCAATGAGATAGGAAACTTTTATCAATTTAAACAAAAAGATACACATGCATGGGCAGAAGTTTTGCTTGATGGTAAAGGGTGGGTAAGAGTAGACCCTACTAGAGCCATACCTAAGTCAAATGTAATAAATTCATTTAATAATTTTTTTTCTGAACAAAATACTTCCTCAAATTCAATCTTTTCTTCAGATTTTGTAAGGTTGATTAATTTTTATTTCAATTATGCCGATTTTGTCTGGACTCAACATCTATTGTCTTATGATGATGAGGAAAGAAAAAACTTTATAAAAGATTTATACAAATTTGAGTTTAAAAGTTTGTATATATGGATTTTTTTCCCAATAATAATATTTATTTTAATCAAATTTATTTTAGGTCTTAATAGGTTAGTAGTGATGAAATTTATTTTGCAATTAATCTTATTAGGAAGAAAAAATAAATATAAAATAAAAAAATCAGATACACTTCAACAGATTCATTTTAAACTTTCTGATCAATTAAAACTTAGATATAGAAAATTCTTTGATGCAATAGAAAAAGAAAAATATTCAAATAGAAATATTACTAATTATGAGTTTTTCAGTTTGATTAAAAATATAATTTTATTAAAAACTTAATTTTGCTGTGAAAATAAAGTTTGTCGATAGATTTTGGTTTTTAACATGTCCCAAATCATCTGTAACAACAGCTTTAAATCCAGTTTTAATATTTTTAAAAGGTTCTGAATAGTAGCTTAGAGTAAGATCTGTTTGTCTTCCTGATGGTTCAAGGCTAATTTCGTATATATTATAAGGAATTAATCCTTGTCTATCGTTAAGTCCTAGTAAACCAACTCTCATATTTCCACTCTCAACAATATTTGGTTGAGATAAAGATATGTTCAATACATCTTTATTTAATAAATTTTTCATTTCATAGTTAATCTCGTAACTTGATGAGTAAACTTCAGACGTGCTTACAACAAAAGAATTTTCTTCATTTTTTAAGCTAGACTTTCCAATCATGGCATTAAAATATAAATTTCCAAAATTATTGAAATTCTTTCCTAAATTTATTCCGTAAAATGTCGAGTAATTACTTTCATTAGACATTTTAAATGCTCCCGAACCTTCTGATAACAAAAAAGTACTTTCTTCTTTCATAAGTCCAGACGTTAATGTGAATAAATCAAGCACATTGTTGTTAATGTTTGTAGATACAGCTAGTGTCTCAAGTGGGATTGTTAAATCATGATTAATATTTGTTAATGGGTTAATTTTAGAATTGCTATATCCAAATAATATATCGTTTCCAAGTACTGAAATTTTATTATTAAATCCGACACCTTTATTAACTGAGGAAAAAGGATTTTCATAAAATTTATTATTGTAAAAATTATAATTTTGTAATGCTATATTTGGTTGATCT
>CABXWS010000048.1 GCA_902515965.1 uncultured Pelagibacteraceae bacterium | reverse complement strand
TTATGGCAGCACTTTCAAGGTGTTGAAATTGAAACTGAGAAAGATTTTTTTGATGATCAAATAATGAATTTAATGGATTTTGATTGTGAGCAAAAAAAAAGTGTTCATTTTTTTTATACATTGCCCTTTTCAAAACGATCTGCATTAATAGAAACGACTTGGCTATCAAAAATGGAAGATGATACTGAAAAAGATTATGATAAACAAATAAATGACTACTTAAAAAATACTTTAAAATTAAAAAATTACAAAATTAATTATAAGGAAGTTGGAGCTATACCGCTTTTTTATCCAAACTTTAAAAATGATCAAAATACAATTAATATTGGAACTGCTGGAGGAATGACACGTCTGAGCACTGGCTATACTTTTTTAAATATTCAGGAACAGGCTGAATATATAACTCAAAACATTGATAAAATAACAAAAACTAAGGCTTTCACTATAAAAAGTAAGTATAAGTTTTTAGATAATATCTTTTTAAAAGTTTTAGCTGAAAGACCTGAAATTATGCCAAATATTTTTTTCAAAATGTTTAAAAATAAATCAAAAACAGTAATTAATTTTCTTTCCAATAAAAGCAATATTTTTGAAGACTTATCCATTATATTAAAGATGCCAAAATGGATTTTCATTAAAGCTGTATTTAAATAATGATTAATAAAATAAATTTTTTTCACTCAATAATTTTTTTTAATGTTTGTATTTTTTTTTCTGCATTTGAAATATTAAGAGATAATTCATTCATAATTTTCAGTTTTTTTTTAATTCTTACAATTGGTATATCGCATGGCGCATTAGATCATGAAAAAGGAAAAAAGCTTTTAAAAACTTATAAAATTAAAAATACAGAGGTATTTTATTTATCATATGTGGGCGTGGCTATTTTCGTTATTTTAATATGGATAATAAATCCAATCTTATTACTTTCTCTTTTTTTAATAGTTGCTGCGTATCATTTTGGTAAAGAAGATAGTGATTTTATTAAAACAAAAAATCTTGGTTTTTTAGAGATTTTTTATTTTCTTAAAGGATCGTTAGTTATCTCGGCGCCTTTATTGTTTCATGCAGCAGAAACAATTGAAATTTTTAAAATTTTAAATTTTTCAATCAATGAATATATTCTATCAAACAGTTTTTTAATTCCGATTGTTATACTATCAATACTAAGTAATTTTTTTTTATACAGGGGCAATAATAACGATTTAAGGTCAATTCTCTTTTTAGATAGTTTTTCAATACTTATTTTAAACTATTTTTTTAATCCTATATTAGCTTTCACAATTTATTTTTGTTTTCTTCATTCTATAAGGCATTCCCTAGGTTTAATTAGTGAGATAAACAAAAACTTGATTAAAGGTTTCCCTATTTTTTTAAAAAAAATTATTCCACTCACTCTAATAACAGCAATAATGTATTTAATTGTTTTTTACTTTATTTCCAAAATATTTGGTATAGATGAAAGCGTTATTAAAATAATATTTATTGGACTGGCTTCATTGACTTTTCCACATATATTACTTGAATATCTGGTAGAAAAAAAATGAGTAATAAAAATTTAAAAATTTATTTAGCAGCTCCAAGAGGGTTTTGTGCGGGTGTTGATAGGGCAATTGAGATAGTAAAAAAGAGTATAGACAAATTTGGTGCGCCTGTTTATGTAAGACATGAAATTGTTCACAACAAACATGTAGTTGAAAGTTTAAAAAAAATAGGTGCAATATTTGTAGAAGAATTAGACGAAATTCAAGATAAGTCCAGACCGGTTATATTTTCAGCACACGGTGTTCCTAAATCAGTTCCTGAGGAGGCTTCTAACTTAAATATGATGTTTGTAGATGCAACATGTCCTTTAGTATCTAAAGTTCATAGAGAGGCAGAAAATTTAAACAAACAAGGTCATCATATATTATTAATTGGACACAAAAATCATCCAGAAGTAATTGGTACCATGGGTCAATTACCAAATGGCTCTATTGACTTGATTGAAAATATTGAAGATGCAGATAAGTATGAAAATATTTCAAAAAAACAACTATCTTTTATAACTCAAACAACGCTCTCTGTTGATGATACCGAGGATATTATCAAAGCTCTAAAGTCAAAGTTCCCAGATATAAAGGAACCAAAAAAAGATGACATATGTTATGCAACAACAAACAGGCAATCTGCTGTCAAAGAAATAGCAGAAAAATGTGATATGTTTTTTGTAATAGGAAGTAGGAATTCATCTAATTCAGTAAGATTAGTTGAAGTTGCAAAAAATTCTGGTTGTAATTCTGCTGAATTAATTCACTCAGAAAGTCCAGTACCAATAGATAAGATTAAAGAATGTGATACGATTGGAATTTCTTCTGGAGCGTCAGCACCAGAAGTGCTAGTTGAGAAATTTATAGCAGAGTTAAAAGATCAATTTACTGTCAATATTGAAGAAGTCGAAATCGTAAAAGAAAATATTACTTTCAAAATTCCTGGAAAATTAAATTAATGGCTGTTTATACAAAAATTAATAATAAGCATGTCAAATCTATTGAGGATAAATACAATTTTGGAAAAATAATAAGTTACTCAGGCATAAAAAAAGGTATTGAAAATACTAACTTCCTATTAAATACTAAAAAAAATAAATATATCTTAACTATTTATGAAAAAAGGGTCCAAAGTAAAGATATTCCATTTTTTATTAATCTAATGTCTGGTCTGTCTAGACTTAAAATAAAATGCCCTGTGCCTATAAAAGATAAAAATGGTAAATATTTATTTAATCTAAAAAATAAGAAAGCTTGTATTGTGAGTTTCTTAGAAGGAAAAGACAAAGGACAACTCAATAATAAAGATTGTTTTATAGTTGGTAAAAATGTGGCACTTCTTCATAAAGCTTCGAAAAAATTGAAATTGTATAGAAAAAATTCACTATCTATAAACTCTTGGAGACTAATTCTAAATAAAATTGATAATAGAATTAATAAATTATCCAAAAATTTAAAAAATTTAATGAACGCAGATTTGAAAGACATTAAAAAGAAATGGCCTAAAAAAATGCCGAATGGAATAATTCATAGCGATCTTTTTATTGATAATATATTTTTCAATAGAGGCAAATTTCATGGATTTATTGACTTTTATTTTTCAGCTAATGATTTTCTGTCCTATGAATTAGCAACGTGCATCAATGCTTTATGCTTTAAAAAAAAGAATAGAAAATTTGTTTTAGATAAAAAAAAGTCTTCTCATTTATTAAAAGGATATCAATCTGTTAGAAAATTAAATGAAATAGAGAAAAAAAATTTAAATACGTTATGTAGAGGCTCAGCTTTAAGATATCTTTTAACTAGATCTTATGATTATTTGAATACTCCTAAGCAAGCTATAATTAAAATTAAAGATCCAAAGGAGTATATAGATAAATTAAATTATCATAGAAATCTAAGGTCTTTTGAGGATTATTCTTAATGATTAAAATCTATACAGATGGTTCTTGCATCGGAAATCCTGGTAATGGTGGGTGGGCAGCAATCATTATTGAAAATAAAAAAAAAATTCAAATTAAAGGGAGTAGAAAAGAAACAACAAACAATCAGATGGAATTACTTGCTCCAATTAAAGCTTTAAATAAAATTCAAAGGGGAAGTAAAGTTGAAATATTTACAGATTCTAAATATGTAAAATCTGGAATAACTGAATGGATACATAATTGGAAAAAAAACGGATGGAAAACTGCTAACAAAAAAGAGGTGAAGAACAAAGAACTTTGGACTGAACTTGATGAACTTACAAGTTCTTTTGATATTAAATGGATTTGGGTAAAAGCGCATTCCACAGATCAACTAAACAACGAAGTTGATTTACTAGCAAGAAAATCTGCTAGTTCATAGTACAACTTGTACAAAATTCTTAAAGATAATTGTATTGACCTCAACATTAAAAAAGGTAGGCTATTAGTACCATATCTCATGGCAACAAAGAGACCGATATCGCATCGGTTAAAAGCGAGTTTTGGGAAAACTAACTTGGAGAGTGTATGAAAAGAATGCACAGAGTTCTTAGTTTGTTTAGCCGAGGCTCAAACATTGCTAGGCTAAACCAACTATTGTTTCGAAGCTTTAAAACTGTAGACACCAATGCTCATGGCACAAGTGGCTACGTTGTTAAATCTGGAAAAAACTCTGGAAAAATATTGGGACATATAAGAAAAGAACCTAAAAAATTATAATCTCAATGGGGTATGGGGCACCTGGCAACAGAACGCCCCTTATAAAATATCTAAAATACCATTAGCAGATGATAATCCACATTGTTTAGTTTCTTCTTCAACTCGAACATTAATTACTTCTAAGTTTTCAATAACCATTGCATAACGATTTGATCTCATACCCATACCTTTCGAATTTCTATCTATTTCAGCTCCTATTGCTTTTGTGAACGATAAATATGGATCAGATAACATTGTTATTTTATTTTCTACGTTATTAGATACGCCCCAAGCATTCATTACATGTGGGTCGTTTACTGAAATACAAAATATTCTATCAATACCTTTAGCTTTTATTTTGTCAGCGTTTGCAACATAGCCTGGTAGATGAACTTTTGAGCATGTTGAAGTAAAAGCACCTGGTAATCCGAATAAAATGATTTTACTATTTCCCAAAATTTCTCTAATTTTGCACGTCTGTGGTTCTCCATCTACTAGATGGAAAATTTCTATATCTGGAATTTTATCTTTTATTTTTAATTTCATATTGAATTCATTACATAATCTTTAACTTTATTTATATCGTTAGAAATAACTTCAAATTTTTCTTCTCTATCATAAACATATTCAAGACTACTTGGTAGTTTTTCTGTTTTTGATATTGCATCTTCTATTGCTTTTGGAAATTTACATGGATGCGCTGTTGATAACACAACACAATTTTTTTCTAACCCTAATTTTTTCGCGGCACCAATTCC
>CABXWS010000047.1 GCA_902515965.1 uncultured Pelagibacteraceae bacterium | reverse complement strand
TTATTAATTGCATTAGTGTAATTGTAAATAACATAACAACAATCAACGCAGATGAGTAAACAATTGCTAAACCATAATCATTATTTTCTAACCTTCCTAATATATACGAAACAGCTAAATCATAATTAGCACTAACAAGGAATATAACAGCACTAATCGCTGTCATTGCTCTAACAAAACTAAAAACTAAAGCAGCTGTAATTGCTGGTTTAAGCAATGGAAGAATAATATTTCTAAATGTTTGAGAGCTAGATGCATTTAATGTTGAAGATGCCTCATCTAAATGAGGATCTAGTTGGTTCATTGAAGCAATACCTGCCCTAACCCCTACTGGCATATTTCTAAATACAAAAGCAATCACTAAAATAATTCCTGTTCCTGTAAGTTCTAATGGAGGAACATTAAATGCAAAAACGTAACTCACTCCAATAACACTACCGGGTATTGCAAAACTCAACATTGTACCAAATTCGAAAGCATTTTTTCCTCTAAACTTGTGTCTTGTTAAAAGATATGCTGTTAGAATTCCAATTGCTGCAGTTGGTAAAGATGAAATTAATGCTATTGTAAAAGTAGTGTTGAAAGAATTCCAAGCTGTACCAGTCCACAAAATTCCTCTTTCTTTAACCCAATCAATACTAAATGCTTCAATGTAATGTCTTAACGTAAAGCTGTGATCAACTCCCCACATTTCCACAAATCCACCAAACATAATCATTACATAAATTATAAATGTAAGTAGTGCCCATGGTAGAACGGTAGAATAGACTAACCACTTAGTTTTATTTGGTAATTCAGGATGAACACCACTGTCACCTTTGCCAGAAATTGAAATATAAGACTTTTTTCCCAACCATTGGTTCTGAAGATAGAATACTACAAGAACAACAGTTAATAAAATCATTGCTAATATTGCAGCTTTAGTTTCATCATACTGTGCACCAACAATTGCAAAAAATATTTCAGTAGACAAAACATCATATTCTGCTCCAAGTACCAATGGATTTCCAAAGTCAGCCAAACTCTCAATAAAACCAAGCAAAAATGCATTTGCTATTCCTGGTCTCATCAAAGGTAATGTAACAGTTTTAAAAACTTGCCATTTAGAAGCTCTCAATGTTTGTGAAGCTTCTTCCATTGCGGGACTTACACTTTCAACAACTCCTATTAAAACTAAAAATGCAATAGGAGTAAATGCTAGTGTTTGTGCAAACCATATTCCTGGCAAACCGTAAATCCATCTCGAAGGTTCAATTTCGAATGCCCATTCAAGAAAAGAACTTACCACTCCTGTTCTTCCGAATAATATTATTATCGCTAAACCGATTACAAATGGAGGAGTTATTATTGGTAAAACAGATAGAATTCTAATAGTTTTTTTAAACTTAAAGCTTGTTCTTGCAATCAATAATGCAAACCCTAAACCCAAAATTGTTGATGAAAAAGCTGTAAGCGTCCCCATAGTAACTGTATTCCAAAAAACTCCGCAGGCATAATCACTATATAAACAATCAAGACCCCAAATTCCTTTATTAAAAATTTTACTTGAAAAATTGCTTATTTCATATCCGCCTTCAGTTCCTTTAAAGGCAACCGTAAACATTCTAAAAATTGGAAAGAAAACAAAAGTTGAGACTAAAATAATTATACTTCCAATGCTCCCAACAATAAAATTATCTCCATTTAACCATCCTCGAGAGGATAAGCCATGAGTGATATAAAATATAAATGTGCAACAGGTTAAAACTGCACCTGACCCTATTCCAAATTGATTCTCTACATCACCAAAAATTGATTGAAAAATTTCAAAATTCCATCCTCTAATTCCAATTGAAAATCCTTGAAGAAAAAAATAAAAAATTCCAATTAATCCAGAGTACAAAAAAATTTTAGAATATAGTGGATTGTTCTGGTTCAATTTCCAAGTAGTTAATGGAAAAAATAAAGGAATAACTAATGGCAGGAGCCAATATTTATCATTTATAAATACTTGGGGTAATACAGAACCGTAATTTTCTAAAGAATATTCTAATACCCAGTTTATTGAGAAAAACCCATCGCCTGTCACATACCATGGAAATATTAGGAAACCCAATACTCCTATGAGCATCCAACAGGCGACGAGTCCTCTCATTAATTCCTTATCTAGGAATTACAGATACGTCGTTATCCCACTTACCTAACAATCCAGCTCTTGTGTTTTTATCTCCATAAACTGCAAAGTTATAATCAATCAAATTAATAGTTGATAAATCAGGAGCATCTGGATCAGCTTGCGCTTTAGTATTAGCTGGCACTTGTAAAGATTTCCCTGAAGTGAAAACCAAAGTTTGAATTGCAGGACTTAATGCCCAATCATAAAACTTTTTAGCTTCCTTCATATTTCTTGCACCTGCAATGATACTCATTGATCCAACCTCATATCCAGTTCCTTCAGCAGGAGAAACTGTAACTACTGGTAAACCTTTTTTAGTTTGTTTGACACCATCGTGTTGGAAACAAATACCAATTAAGTTTTCACCTCTACCGGTTGCTTTAATTGGTGCAGAACCAGACTTAGTATATGTATTTATATTTAAGTGAAGTTTCTTCATATAATCCCAACCTTTATCTTCTCCAAATATCTGAAGAATAGTTGCTAAGGTTGTGTAAGCTGTTCCTGATGAATTTGGATTTGCTACTTGGATTTCACCTTTATAAATAGGTTTTGTTAAGTCCATCCATGATTTTGGAGCTGGTAAACCTTTTTTAGCTAAAAGATCTTTATTATAGCCAAATCCTAATGCACCAACATAAATTCCCACAGATTTGAAATCTGCATTTTTTGCTTGGTTTTGCGCTGCAGGCAATAAATCATTAAAGTGAGTTGACTTATATTTCTCAGTTAAATTCTCCTGTGCGGCTGTTAAATGAGGGTCTCCAGTTCCACCAAACCAAACATCTCCTTTTGGATTTGAAGACTCTGCTTTTATTTTTGCAAATGTTTCACCACTGCTTGCTCTTGTCATAGCAACTTTTGTTCCAGTTTCTTTTTCGTATGCTTGTTCAAGCATCTCACACACGTCAATCTCAACACTGCAATACATAGTTAATTTTGCGGCTGAAGCTTTATTTGTAAAACTGAATAAAGTTAATGAAAGAACTAAAGCAATTGATGATAATTTTAGTATATTTTTCATATCTTCCCTTTATTGTTATGTTTAAATGATATCCAATCTAACAAAAAAATGTTAATTAATTATTACATAATTCAAAGGAATTTGGTTAAAAAAATAAAAAAAATTCAATTTAAAGTTTAATTTTAAAATAAATTGTGCTTACAATACTGTATGAGTAATAATCAATTAAAAAATTTGATAATAAAAATATTTGTTAAACATAAACTTAAAAAATTGCATGCTACTATTTGTGCAAAAGCTATTTTAAATGCTGAACTAGTTGGAGCACCTTCGCATGGTTTATCACGTCTTAAAATGTATTGCGAAAGGATCTCAAAGAAGGTCATCAATCCAAGACCGAAAATAAAAATAAAAAACATCTCAAAATCAATTTCAATGATTGATGCAAATAATAGTATAGGTTTTGTAGCAGCTGATATGGGTATTAAAAAAACTATCAAAAATGCTAGAGAAACTGGAATTGGTTTAGTAGGAATTAAAAATAGCGGACATTACGGATTATCAGGATACTACGTTGAGCAAGCTGTAAAAAACAATTTAATAGCTTTTGCTTTTACAAATGCTCCACCAGCAATTGCCCCGTATGGAGGAAAAAAATCAGTTTTTGGAACAAATCCAATATGTTTTGGATCTCCATCCAATAATAAAGCTCCATTTATTCTAGACACGTCTATGTCTTTAATAAACAGAGGCAAGATTAGAATTGCGGAAAAATTAAATAAAAAAATACCAAAAGGAGTTGCTTTAGATAAATACGGAAAACCGACAACAAACGCTAAAGAAGCTTTATCTGGAGTACAACTGCCTATAGCTGAGTTTAGAGGCTCTGGTTTAGCATGGATGGTAGATATTTTATCTGGTGTATTTGTTGGAAGTAATCATAGTGGTAAAGTAAAAGATCCTTTTGATGATTTCTCTGGACCTCAAAATATTGGTCATTTATTTATTGCATTTAAGGACAATATTTTTGTCAAAAATTATAAAAGAGATATTAAAAAGAATATTAGAAGAATTAAGAATACTCCTAGTTTAAAAAATCAAAATATTTTTTATCCTGGAGAGCAAAAATATTTAAGAGAAAAAATAAATTCAAGAAAAAAAATTAAAATACCAAAAAATATAAAGATTGATTTAAATAGTTTATTACTTGGTTAACTAGCAAAAAAACCTAGGATGCCTACTGAAAGACAAACAGAAATTACTATTAATTTTGTTTGAAGTGCTTCTTTTTTCTTTTTTGTAATTACTCTTTTTTTAAGAACATCTATATTTACTTTATTAGGGTACATTTGAATTAGTTCTGGTTTTCTTTTCTTTATTTCAATATTAGATGTTCTATTTAAACTTTCAGTACTCATAAATTCATTAAATCATATCGTAACAAATATTTCAGATTGGGACTGTTCAAAATGGGTTGACTCAATAACTTTATTTGTTCAAATTGGGTTTTTATACATTATGAATTCATTACCTAACGTAAATTCCGAAATTGACGACGGACTAATTGATAAAATTTTTAAAAATAATTTTGACAGCTTAAGTCCATACTTTCTCAAACTTATGTCAGAATGGACAATAGGAGCATACAAAGTGTTCAAAGATATAGATACTTATTCTATTTTAATTTATTTAATCAATAAACAATTCGAATTTTATAGAAGAAACAATTTAAATATTACTTATAATAATTTTTATAAAGATAAATCGTTGGAGATAGAAAGAATTAATCTTATCAAAATATCAAAAGACCTTAATATCCCTAAAGAAAGTGTTAGGAGAAAAATAGCTAATTTAGAGAAAAAAGGGATTATAAAAAAAAGGGGGAAAAAA
>CABXWS010000046.1 GCA_902515965.1 uncultured Pelagibacteraceae bacterium | reverse complement strand
CGCTTTAAATGAAAATATTCAAACATTAGATAGTTTGGCAGGTATTTCTGCAACAGCAAGCCTTGAGGCAGGTGAAACTGATGGTGAAACAGATGTTATTTTAGAAATAGAGGATCAAAAAAGAATTACTGGTAGTTTTTCGGCTGATAATCATGGCTCAAGATCTTCTGGAATAGGTAGAGCATCAACTTTAATTAATATGAATAGTGCACTGCATATGGGAGAAACAATAACATTTCAAAATGTCTACACATACGGTTCTAATTATTACTCATTAGGAATATCTGGACCAGTTGGTTATAAAGGTGTGACAGCGTCTTTAAGGGGTTCTGTTATGGATTATAATCTAGGAGCACCCTTGAAATCAACAGAGCCGCAAGGTGACTCGAAAGAATTATCTTTATCGATCAATTTTCCAACTTTAGCTTATAAAAATTTGACAGCCTCATTCAGTTTTGGAGCAGGATTTAATGAATACTTAAATAAGACAACTTCAGGAGTATCATCTGAAAAAACTAATTTAAAAAGTAATTTTGACATCAACTTAGGGCTTGTTGATAGTTTTTTAGGAGGTGGACTTAACACTTTGTCATTATCTTTCTCACATGGAGAAATTGATTTAGGCGATAACCTAAGTAATTTAATAAGTGATAGCACATCAGCGAGAACACAAGGTAATTATGAAAAATTTGGCTTAAATTTTTCAAGAACTCAAATTTTAAGTGATAGAAACTCTCTGTTTTTTTCTACAAATGGTCAATATGGTTTTAAGAATTTAGATTCGGCTGAACAAATAAGCCTTGGTGGAGTAAACAATGTTAGAGGATTTCCAAACAGTGAGGCATCAGGTACAAATGGTATAATAACCACTCTTGAACATAGATTTAGTTTAAGTGATAAAGTGCAAACAAAACTTTTTTATGACTTTGGAAAAGTAAAACAATATGAATATACATATTCAGGTTGGAATTCTTCAAATTTATCTCTTTCAAATGCATACGATATAAGTGGACTTGGATTTGGATTTGATTTTAATTTAGACCCAACTTCAAATATGTCCTTTATCTATTCCTCAAAATTGAGCGCAAATCCAGCAAGTGATTCTAGTGGAAATGATAATGACGGAACTGACAAAAAACATAGATTTTGGTTATCTTTTAATAGATTATTTTAATTAAAAGGGTCAATTAAAAGTATTGTATCTTCTCTCTCTGGACTTGTTGAAATACTAGAAATTTTTGTCTCAATAAACTCCTCTATAGCTTTTACATATGTCTTTGCATTATTAGGTAAATCATCAAATTTTTTAATTCCTTGAGTTTTAGATTTCCAACCCTGAAATTTGCAATGTATTAGAATCAAATTTTACCCATCCAGGTAGGTCAGCTCCACTTTTTAATTTTAATCCAAAACTAACTTTAGTGTCTGACTGTGGCACCTCAATGTTTTTTTCTGGTATCTTAAAATTAATTCCACCTTTACTAAAATTTACCGCTTTAAATGGTTTGATGCTTAATCCAGAGTTATTTACCTTAAAGCTAGCTGGTTTAATACTTGCCATTTTTGTTCCGCCTAAAGGCTTAAAGTTAGCTTTTATTCCAGCTGAGTTAGCTCTAACTTTTATTGAGCTGAATTTTGCCATCGCTTTTGGAGTTAAAGATAAATTTCCTCCCACATTAGCTATTAAGTTTCCTTGATTATTGCCTCTTTTTGCTTGTCTAACTTCTTTTCTTAATTGTTTTTGTAATTTTCGAGTTTCTTTTCTAACTTCTTTTTTGATTTGTTTCCTAATTTTTGGAGCTACCTTTTCAGCTTTTGGTGGAGTTTTAACTGGAACTGTATAAGTAATTGTTGTTGTTCCACCTGCAGATGAAATAGAATGTCTAGCAGTTCCAGCTGTAATAGCCCCAGCTGTTCCGCTTGCGAGCATAGGTATACCTAATAAAATACTGCCTGTTAGTGATTGAGGAGTTGTTGTGCTTGTGTAATTCAAGTATGAATTAGCTGAAATTGCAATAGTTCCACTGTAACTATTACTATTATTGGCACCTAATGAACCTGTGCCCCCAATTGTTATAGTTCCTGCCGCAATATTTAAACTACCTGTAAAAGTATTTGCACCTGTTAGAATTAATGTTCCCGTTCCAGCTTTAGCGAAAGCGCCTGAACCAGATAAAACACCTGAAAAAATAGTATTTGCAGTTGATCCTGCTGTTAGATTGCTAGCTAATACTATATTTCCTGCTCCAGAAATTGAATTAACTGTGTCAGTTGCAGCAACGTTGTATGTTCCATTTCCACCAACTATAACATCTGTTCCAGATGCAAGAGATCCTGAGACTGACAACGTTCCATCTGTAATTCTTGTATCACCTGTATATGTATTTGTTCCTGAAAGTGTTAATGTTCCAGAACCAGAATGTGTTAAGTTACCTGCTCCAGATATAACTCCACTTAGAGTAACATTTGATGAACCACTATTATTTAAAGTGCTTGAATTTAAATCTATGTTACCATCAACAGATAAAGTTGATGCAGTTATATTCGAATCTATACTTAGATCACCGTCAGTAGAAACTGTTAATCCACCTCCAGCAGTAATACCACCTGAACCAATTGTTAAATCTCCTGCAGTTGTTGATGTGCCTGAGGCAACAATTGTTAAACTTCCATTTCCAGTTGCACTTGAATGACCTCTGGTGTTTGTAACTATTGTGCCGCTTGTCCAAGAGGATCCGCCACCTCCTCCAGCAGCATAACCTCTTCCATGAACTACAGTAGATGAACCGCCGCCGCCGCCGTAGTAACCGCCGCCGCCGCCGCCGTCTCCCCAGAAATTTCCATAAGATGCGTTACCACCTACACCTAGAGCTCCACTAGTTGCGTTAAATGTTGTATTAGCAGCTCCACCAGCACTTTGTGTTCCACCATTACCGCCATCACAATAACTTGTTCCAACACAACCACCTTCAGCACCAGTAGTTCCTCCTCCATCTCCACCAAGCCAGGTTACATTTGTCCAACCACCGCCGCCGGCTCCACCGCCGCCGCCAGCAACAAAAATTCTATCACTTAATTCAGTGCCGCCAGATCTTATATCTGTAGCACCTCCTCCACCAGCACCGTTTCGAGTTTGGCCAGATGTATCATATCCACCTTTTCCTCCACCATTAAAACCACCGGGAGCTCGGCTATCTACATTAGATGCTCCTGGCATTCCTGTGCCATTTGTACCAACACCACCAACATAAACTTTTAATGTTTCTCCTGCTGTAACATTTACTGTAGCTTTTAGAAATCCACCTTTTCCCCCAGACATAACTGTACCGTTCGTTTTCTTAGAGGAACCTCCTGCTGCTCCATAGCCTGAGACTGTTATAGAGCTAATACCTGACGGAACTGTGTAATTTTGAACTGCCCCTGTATAACTTAAGGATGTAGTGCTATTTACTGATGTTTGATAAGAAGTTGTTTTGAGAGCTACTGACCCTTCTACATTTACTGTTCCTGAAATGGTCATGTTTCTTGCCGAATTTAATGCGACGCTTAATGCTCCTGTTCCACTATCTAAAATTTTAGCTCCACTACTAATAGTTAAGTCTCTTGCTGCTGTAAGAGTTAAGGTTGCTGTTCCACTACTAGAAATACTGCTGTTTACAGTAATATCTCCATTACCATCTGCATCACCTTGTGAACCATAGCTTGTATTATTTCCGGATGTAAGAATTGTTACACTTGTTCCAGAATTTAATACTGTTGAAATTGATGCAGCTTGAGTGTTACCTATTATATAATCGTACGGATCAATTAACCAAAGTCCACCTTTACCTTTTTTTGAACCTGCGTTTACTTTTATTCCTGTTGTGTCAACAGTTGATCCAGAAGTTTCTATTTTACCACCATCACCGTCAACAGCATATGCCAATAATGTGCCGTTAGCAGAAGTTTTGGATTTTGAATTTTTTATATCTGACCAAATAACAATTTTACCACCATCGCCTGTTGATGTTGAGCTAGCATCTATTAATGTATTTTTTTCAACTGTTGTGTATGTTGATTGTAGCAAATCTCCACTTCCTTTCCAATCACCACCTATTAAAACATCTCCTCCACCAGTTTTTCCACTTGCAAGTAATTTAGATCCTGAGTTTATTGAAATTTCTTTTCCTGTTACCTCAATATTTCCACCATTTGAATTTTTTGAGCTTACATCTATAGAGCCAGAGTTTGAAACCATTCCATTTTTACCTGCATCTATTTTGATGGAGTTAGCTTTTATCTCTCCTGTATTTGACACAAGCTTTAAGACACCGTTTACTGAAACTAATTTTTTCTTTGCTGATGGACCTTTGATGGTTGCATCTACTAATGACTTTGCTGCACTAGATTTAATTAAAACCTGACCATTTTCCGACTTAATGGTTCCTTCATTTGCAATTAAGTTAGCTAATTTTGACTCTGATACTTTAATGTTTAATTTTCCATTTGATGATAAAGACAATTTTGCATTGTCTCCAGATACAATTGCAGCTGACCCAGAAGTAGCAGTAATGGAACCATAATTCTTTATATCAGATGATAATAATGCAACATAATTAGAATTTATATTTCCATAATTTATAATTGATGATTTGCTACTTGAGCTAAAATTATAATTTTGATTATTAAAATCATTATTGGCCATGTTCATAGTAGATGCAACAAGACCCCCAACATTAATACTTCCTGACTTACCAACTAGTACACCATTTGGGTTAATAAAGTATATGTTTCCATTAGCATTAAGTTTTCCATAAATTCTTGAAGGATCTGAAGCTCTTACTCTATTTAATGTACTAGAGGATGCACTAGGTTGATTAAAATTTACTGTGGCTTTTGATCCAATATTAAATTTATTCCAACTAATTATTGCATTATTTGAAGATTGGTTAACATTCATCGTATTTGAAGACTGGGAAATTTTAACACTTCCCGACTTTACAATACCATTGGTTGGCAATGCATTTTGAGAGATACTTTCCGCGTTTGCAAAACTGATAGATTGAACGGATAA
>CABXWS010000045.1 GCA_902515965.1 uncultured Pelagibacteraceae bacterium | reverse complement strand
AAAAAAATTAAAGTTAAAAGTACGCTAAAATTGTTAACAGATATTTCTAAAAAAATAAGAATATCTTCTGCTGCTTGTCCCATAGCGATAACTGGATCAACAGGAAAAACTTCCCTTAAAGAATTATTAGGTCAATCATTACAAAATATTTCTAAAACAATATACTCCAGACAATCTTTCAATAATAAATTTGGTGTTCCGATTTCATTGCTTAAATTAAATAAAAATTCCAATTTCGGCATTTTTGAAATTGGAATGGACAGAGCTGGTGAAATAAATAATTTATCTAAAATAATTAAACCCGATATAGGTGTAATTACAAATATATCTTATGCCCATGCTAAAAATTTTGAAAGCATAAATGATATAGCTAAAAGTAAATCTGAAATTATTTACAATATTACTAAAAATGGTTCATTAGTGTTAAATAAAGATGATAAGTTTTTTGATTTTTTTTATAAAATTGCCAAACATAAAAAATTAAATATAGTATCTTATGGTTTAAATAAAACTTCAAATATTACTATTTCAAAAATTCATAAATCAAAAAAATATACTGTATTAAGTATTATTGCCGATCGCAAATCATACAAATTTAATATTAAAAATAACATGACATCATACATCAGCAATATATTAGCTTCAGTAGCGGTATTAAAAACCTTATTACTAATTGATAAAATAAATAGAAATTTTTTCTTAAATTTTAAAATACCTAGTGGAAGAGGAAATATTATAAAAATTAAGATTGGGAGTAAAATAATTAATTTAATTGATGAGAGTTATAATTCTAATCCATTATCTTTAAAGTTTTCAATAAATAAATTTAAAAATTTAGAAATTAGTTATAAAAAAAAATATCTATTACTAGGAGATATGCTTGAACTAGGAAAATTTTCAAAAAAACTTCACGAAGATATATCCAAAGATATTAATAAATTAAAATTTAATAAGATTTTTGTATATGGAAAGGAAATTTTGTATACGTTTAACAAAATTAGAACACAAAAAAAGGGAAGAATATTAAAAACACAAAATGATATTTACGATTTTATAAAAACTGATTTAAAAAATGATGATTTTATAATGATAAAAGGCTCTAATTCTACTGGTTTAAATCAAATAACAAAAAAAATCAGAGGGAAAATCTAGTGTTTTTTAGTATTTTTTCCACACTTGTAGATCAGTACAGTTTTTTGAATGTATTTAAATATTTAACAGTAAGAACTGGACTTTCTATGTTCACTGCAATGGTTGTTGTTTTTCTAGTTGGCAATCCATTAATTAATTTTTTTTCATCAAGACAAATTCATAATCCAATTAGAGAAGATGGCCCAAGCGATCATGTAATTAGAAAAATTGGCACGCCTACAATGGGAGGATTAATCATACTACTAGGAGTTTTTTCTGGAGTGTTGTTGTGGGGTGATTTAACAAATTCATATAATTGGTTTTTAATTTATATTGCAGGTTCTTTTGGAATACTGGGTGCATTAGATGACTTTAAAAAAATCAAATTCAAGAGTTCTGTAGGTATCCCATCTAAAATTAAATTTTCAGCTCAAATCATTTTAGCATTAATTGGGATATTTATTTTATATTGGACTAGTAATTCTGATGAAATATCAAATCTTTATTTCCCATTTTTCAAAAACTTAGTTTTAAATCTTGGATGGTTTTTTATACCTTTCTATATGTTCGTACTAGTTGGAGCATCAAATGCAGTAAATCTGACCGATGGCCTGGATGGTTTGGCAACAGTTCCAGTCATGCTTGTTGCTGCATGCTTTGCTTTCATTAGCTATGTTTCAGGAAATATAATTTTTTCTGAATATCTTCAAATTACTTATTTAGAGGGCGTTGGGGAAGCATCAGTTTTTTGTGGATCAATAATTGGAGCATGTTTAGGTTTTTTATGGTTTAACGCTCCTCCCGCAAAAATTTTTATGGGTGATACAGGATCACTTTCATTGGGTGGTTCATTAGGAGCAGTTGGCATAATTACAAAACATGAAATCGTTCTAGCAATTACCGGTGGTCTATTCGTTTTAGAGGCAATATCAGTAATTGTTCAAGTAATATCATTTAAACTAACTGGAAAAAGAATATTTAAGATGGCTCCTATTCACCATCATTTTGAAAAAAAAGGTTGGCCTGAGTCAACGGTTGTAATCAGATTTTGGATAATATCTATAATTTTAGCCATGATAGGTTTGGCAACACTAAAACTTAGATAATGAACAAAACCAATGCAATTGTAAATAAAAAAATTTTAATTTATGGTGCTGGAAAATCTGGCATTTCCTCTTTCAATTACTTGAAAAATAAAAACATTTGCTATCTATACGATGATTTCAAAACTAATAGATTAAAAAAATACAAAAAAAATTATATTTCGAAGCAAAAATTAAAAAAATCCAAATATGATTTTATAATTTTAAGTCCTGGAATAGATATAAATAATTGCTCGTTAACTAAGTTTTTAAAAAATAATTTAAAAAAAATATTAACCGAACTAGATATTTTTTATAAATCTTATCCAAATATAACCACTATTACAGTTACAGGAACAAATGGTAAATCAACAACTTGTAAGCTATTGCACGATATTTTAAGTAATCATGGCATTGATTCGAGATTAACAGGAAACATAGGAAATCCATTATTAAATGAAAAAAAGATAACTAAAAATACTGTTTTTGTTGTTGAGGCTTCTTCATATCAGTTGGCTTACGCAAAGAACTTTAGATCAAAGTTTTCTTTAATATTAAATATATCCCCAGATCATTTGGAAAGACACTTAACAATGAAAAAATATATTCAATCTAAATTAAAATGTGTAACTAACCAAATACATCATGATATATCGATTATTCAAGATAATGAAGCAATTAAAAATATTTTAAAAGTAAAAAGAGTAAAGTCAAAAATAATATTTTTGAAAAAAAACAAGTATTTATATTTAAAGAAAAAAATTCAAAATAATTATTTTAAAAAATTTATAAGTTTTCAAAATGTGGAATTTATAGTTGAATTATCAAAATTTTTTAATTTAAAAACCAAAAACATTCTTAATAGTATAAATAATTTTAAACCGTTAAATTTTAGGCATGAATTAATTCATGACTCAAAACTTGTAAAAGTTATTAATGATTCTAAATCTACTTCTTTATCATCGACTACTCCTTTTTTAGAAACTAAAGAAAAAACTTATTGGATTTTAGGAGGATTATTAAAAAAAGGTGACAAATTTGATTTAAAAAATAAATATTTCAAAAATTTGTGTGGATTTATTTACGGGAAAGACAAAAAAAAATTTTATAGAATTCTTAAAAATAAAATAAACATTAAATTAAATAATAATTTAAGAGATACAATAATATTAATTTCCAAGAGAATAAAAAAAGAGAATAAAAAAATTACAATTCTTTTTAGTCCAGCTGCTGCATCTTTCGATCAATTTAAAAATTTTGAAGAAAGAGGCAAATATTTCAATAATTTAGTTAAGAAATATTTAATAATTAAATGAATAAATATTTTGATACTTTTTATGACTGGTGGAAAAATATAGATAAATCTATATTCCTTATTGTTACATTATTTTTTACTTTAGGATTATTTTTTTCTTTAGTATCGACGTCTATCATTGCATCTGACAAGTTAAATACCAACTCTTACTATTTTTTTATTAAACATCTTATATTTGTGACTATTGGAATATTAATTATATTAATATTGTCTTTATTGGAGCAAAAAATTTTAATGAGACTTTCAATTTTTATGTTTTTTATAACATTTACAACTTTAATTTTGGTTCCAATAGTTGGAGTAGAAGTGAAAGGATCAAAAAGATGGTTAGATTTTGGAATGTTGCCTCGATTTCAGCCTATAGAAACCGTAAAACCATTTTTTGTGGTAATTATATCTTTAATTTTATCTCTTGAAAAAAAAAATCTATATTTTAAATACCTATTAAGCACTTTAATATTAATACCAACTATAATATTACTTTTGTCTCAACCTGACCTTGGCCAAACACTACTGATATCTTCAGTTTGGTTATCAATTATTTTTGTCTCTGGAGTGAACTTAATTTTATTTAGCTTTTCATTATTTTTAATAAGCTTTTTAACTTTTTTTTTAATTTATTTAGTCCCAAAGTTTGAATACATAAAGATAAGATTGATGTCATTTCTAGATGCTTCTGGGAGTAATAATTATCAAGCTGATAAAGCTAGTGATGCAATTTCTAGTGGTGGTTTTTTTGGGAAAGGTATAGGTGAGGGGACTTTAAATTCTAGGATTCCTGAAGCTCATACAGATTATATAATGTCCGTAATCGCAGAGGAATTTGGAGTAATAATTGTAGTAGGGATTATTATTCTCTATTTAATATTTTCTTATAGAGTAATAAAAAAAATTAATTTAATTGATAATCAAAACTGTAAGTTAATATTAGTTGGTTGTATTACGATATTATTAATTCAAACTTTTATACATATTGGTGTAAATATTAGAATGCTACCAACTACTGGAATGACAATGCCATTTTTAAGTTATGGTGGTTCGTCTATTGTAGGTACTTCAATAATAATTGGTATAATATTAAATTTAACTAAGAGAAAATTATTTTAAAATGAAAAATATTTTAATAGTAACTGGAGGATCAGGCGGTCATGTCATTCCATCTATATCAATATTTGAACATTTATCTGGTAAATTTAATGTAAAAATTGTTACTGATATACGAGGTAGCAGATTCATTGATAAGTCGAAGTTTAATTATGAATTAATAGATGTGCCTAATTTATTTTCAAAACCTTATCTACTTCCTATTAATATTTTGAAGTATTTAAACAATATTTTTAAATCCTTGATTTTTTTAAATAAAAAAAATATTAATATAATCGTTAGCACTGGTGGCTATATGACTTTTCCATTTTGCCTAGCTGCATTTTTATTAAAAAGAAAAATTATTCTACTTGAACCTAACAGTGTTTTAGGTAGAGCCAATAAATTAGCTTTAAAATTTTCCAACAAAATAATTTGTTATGACCTTAATTTAAAAAATTTTCCAAGTAAACAAAATTCAAAAAAAATTAAATTAGAACCAATTTTAAAAAAAGAAATCTACAATATTCAAAAAAATAAAAATCATTTTGATGAAAATATCATTAAGCTTCTTATTTTGGGAGGAAGTCAAGGGGCATACTTTTTTGACAAAACAATTGTAGAATTAATCCTAGATTTATCCAAAAAATTAAATTTAAAAATAATTCAACAAATCTCTGATAAAAATATTTTAACAGATTTAGAAAAAGTTTATGATAAAGAAAATATTGAATATGAATTTTTTGAATTTACAACCAATAGTAATGATATTTTTAATGGGGTTAATTTTGCCATAACAAGAGCGGGAGCAAGCACACTTACAGAGCTTTCTTTTTTAAAAATACCTTTCATTTCTATTCCCTTACCTACAGCAAAAGATAATCATCAATTTTGTAATGCTAATTATTATTATAAGAATAATTGCTGTTGGATTGTTGAT
>CABXWS010000044.1 GCA_902515965.1 uncultured Pelagibacteraceae bacterium | reverse complement strand
TTTTTGTTGGTGTATCTACACCATAAAAATCTGGAAATTTTATTTCTGGACTAGCAATACGAACATGAACTTCTTTAGCACCTGTATCATAGAGCATCTTAACAATTTTTAAGGTTGTAGTTCCTCTTACTAACGAGTCGTCTACTAAAACGATTTTTTTGTCTTTTATAACTGATAAATTTGCGTTTAATTTTAATTTAACACCAAGGTTTCTAATTTGCTGTGATGGCTCTATAAATGTCCTTCCTACATAATGACTTCTTATCAAACCTAAATCAAAATTTAATTTTTTCTCTTCTGCATATCCTAAGGCTGCTGCACTTCCACCATCAGGAATAGGCACAACTAAATCTGCATCTAATTTATCTTCTTTAGCTAATTGTTTGCCAAAGTTTTTTCTATATTCATAAGCAGTTTTTCCATTTAATATACTGTCAGGTCTAGAAAAATAAATATATTCAAAAACGCAAGGTCTGACTTTTTTTTTGGGAAAAGGTTTTATGCTTTTGAGTTCATCGTCCTCAACATAAACAATTTCACCATTTTCTACTTCTCTAATATATTTTGCACCAATAATATCGAATGCACATGTCTCAGATGCAAATACATAAGAATTTTTTAATTTTCCAATTACTAAAGGCCTTATTCCAAATGGATCTCTAACTCCAACTAGAGTATTTTGAGTCATCATCACCAACGCATAACCTCCTTGGATTTGAAAAAGTGCATCTATAATTTTATCAATGGTCTTAGGTCTTTTTGATTTTGCTATAAGTTTAACTATTGTCTCTGTATCAGATGTTGTATAAAAAATTGAACCATCTTGTACCATTTTATTTCTCAATGTTATTGCATTAGTTAAATTTCCATTATGAGCCACTCCAATTCCACCTGAATTGGTATCAGCAAAGAAAGGTTGGACATTTCTTAAAGCAGTTCCTCCAGTGGTAGAGTACCTATTGTGGCCTATCGCGTAATTTCCGGGAAGATTCTTTAAAACTTTTTCATCATTAAAATTATCACCCACCAATCCAAATCTTTTTTCAGAGTGATATTTTTCTCCATCAAAAGATACTATTCCACATCCTTCCTGTCCTCTATGTTGCAACGCATGAAGTCCTAAAGCAGTCAACGTCGAAGCCTCTGGTGTATTGCTTATCCCAAATACAGCACACTCTTCTTTCAATTTAGGATTATATATCTTCAACTTTTTCTTTAGCATCATTATATTGTTTTTGATTTGGAAATACCTTTATAAGATAGATACTACCTTTTTCAACCCAAGGAAAGGTTAACGAATCTTTTAAATTTAACGGCCATTTTTTACTATCATAAACAAGATCTAAAGCTGTAAACAAGCAAACAATAAGTACATAACTCTTGATGATTCCAAAGAAAAAACCAAAAACCTTGTCGACCGTGCCTAGACCAGTGTATGAAATTACTTTACTAATAGCTTTATTTATCAAAAGGATAGCAAAAATTATTAATATAAAAAGTATTACACCAATGCTTATATCCAAAACATATTCGCTATCTAATAAACCATCAAAATAAGGTTTAATTTTAGGAAACAAATATATAGTTATAACATAAGCCAATACCCACTTAGACGCAGATAATAAACTTAATACAAATCCTTTGTACGATCCTTGGATCATAAATAAACCAGTTAAAACAAAAAAAATATAATCAAAAAGTTTTACATTTATTAGAAAATCTTGAATTGTCTCAATCACTTTTGAGTAAACGGTTTAAATTTTAAAATTAGAGATGGAAGTAAAGTTAAAACTGAAACCATTGCTAGCAACATAGCTATTCCTGTAAAAACTCCAAAATAAATTGTTGGAATGAAGTTAGACATTACTAAAATAGAAAATCCAAATACTATAGTTATTGAAGTATTCAAAATAGCTTTACCTACAGTTGAATGACACAATTTTAATGTTCTATTATAATTTTTTAATTTAGCGTATTCTTCCTTAAATCTATAAATATAATGAATACTATTATCAACTGCTATTCCGATTGTTATAGCTGCGATAGTTATTGTCATCATATCAAGAGGTATTCCTAATATGCCAATTAGTCCCAAAATAAAAAATGCTGCAATAAAATTAGGCACAACCCCAATTAATGCTAACCTAATATTTTTAAATAATATTAAAAACATTACTAAGATTCCAAGCATTACAAAACCTAACGTTAAAATTTGAGATTTAAAAAGACTTTGTAGAAGATTGTTGAATAAAATTAGTACTCCGCCTAGTTTATATTCATCTTTGCTCAAATTTAATTTATTTTCAAGATCATAGTTAATTTTATTCAATAAATCGTTTCTCCTCAAATTTTCAAGAGAGTCTTTTATTCTAAGACTAATCCTTGCTTCCGAGTCCTCTATTGAAATATATGGATCTATAATCTCTTTTTTAATATTATCAGGAATCTTTGTATACAATACGCCCATTTCTAATGAACCAAGAGATTTATTATTGTTAAGTTGTGTAGCAACATCAATTATTGATGAAAATGATAAAACTTTACCGACGGGCTCCAAAGAATCTAGATAATTATGAACTTTATTAATTTTATTAATTTTGTCTTTTGTAAACCAGTACTTATCATCGTTCTCATCATCATCACCCCAGTCATCTTCATCTTTTTCTTCAGATTTCTCCTCATCTTTTTTTGGAAACTTTATTATAACTTCTAGTGGAGTTGTTCCCCCCAATTTTTCATCTATGAGCTTCATGCCTTTGTAAATTTCAGTATTTTTATTAAAATAATTTATAAAGCTGTTTTCAACTTCTAGCTTCGAAATACCAAATATACTAAGAAAAATTATTATAATAGTTGTTGAAAATATAAATCTTTGGTTTGAAATGGAATTTTTTGCAAAATAGTCTGTTATTAAAGATCCTTTTTCTTTATTTAATGAAGTTTTTTCGAAATTGATTAAGGTAATTAAAGTTGGTAATAATGAAAAAGTAATCAAAAAAGATACCATAAGTCCTAGCGTCATCATAAAACCAAAATCAATTATTGGTTTAATTTCACTAAATGCTAAAGATAAAAATGCAAAAATAGTTGTTAGAGCTGTATAAAGAATTGGCCAAAACATTTTATTTGTTGTTAAGGAAATAATTCTTGTCTTTTTATATTTTGGATACTGTTTAGATAATTGAAGATATCTTGTACTCATGTGAATATTCATCGCCATGGTCAAAATCAACATGAGTGCAATAAAATTTGATGAAATTACTGTGACTTTCCAACCAAGCAATCCTAGAAGGCCAATCATTATCAAAACAGCAAAAAAACAACTACTTATAGGTATAATTATCCATATTAATTTTCTGAAAACATACCACAGGGTTGCCATGATAAATAATAAAACCCCAAATCCGAAAACTATTATATCATTTTTGATAAACGTCATCATATCATCTGCAATCATAGGTATGCCTCCTAAGTGGATTTTACTATCAGAACTAAAATTTTTAATGACTTCTCTAATTTCTAAAATATTTTTATGATTTTGTTTTTTTAAAAAATCTTTATAAATTTCTTTTTCTTTTTTATTTTTAAATTTTTTATCCTGATTACTAGATTTTAAATAAACTATAATTCCAGAAGTCTTACCATCTTCACTTATAACAAAGTTTCTAAAAACTGGGCTATTTAATATCTCACTAAAACCCCTTTGTTTATTAATGTTATCAGAATTCAAAGTAGGGTAGTTTTGTAGTCTCTCAACAAGGGGCTCATCAGAACTATTTAGTAATGGGATATCTAAAAGCGTAATAACACTATGAACCCAGTTTAGACTTTGAATTTTCTTCTTTAAATTTGATAAATTGTTAATTGAATTAGAGCTGATCATACTTTCTTTGGGTGTATAAGTTAGGACTAAAAATTCTCTGGCTCCATATCTTTTATTTATTTCATTTAAATATTTCAAATCAGGATCCCCTTCTATTAATAAGGTTTCAGACGAAGCGTCTAATTTAAAATCTTTTGAAAAATATCCAAAGAAACAAAGACATAGCAAAAGTAATATAATTATAAGGCGAGGCTTATTTAAAATATTATTATGATAGAATTTAGCTAACATTCAATAAAATCTTTTATAATTTAATTTAATTATTTTGAATATCTTTAAATTTCGTAAACATTGCTTCAAATTCAAGCATAACATTGCCTGTTGGGCCGTGACGTTGTTTTCCTATTATAATTTCAGCTAAATGAGAAACTTCATTCATTTTAGCTTGCCATTCTGCATGTTCAACTGTTGCAGGTCTTGGCTCTTTACCTTGAAGATAATATGCCTCTCTATATACAAACATTACTACGTCAGCATCCTGTTCAATAGATCCAGACTCTCTCAAGTCAGATAATTGGGGTTTTTTATCATCTCTCTGTTCTACAGCTCTTGAAAGCTGGGAAAGTGCCAAAACAGGAACTGACAACTCTTTTGCTAAAGCTTTCAATCCTTGTGTAATTTCTGATATTTCTTGAACTCTACCATCTCTTGAATTTGAAGCTTTCATTAGTTGAATATAATCTATTACGACCATATCTAATCCATATAGTCTTTTAATTCTTCTAGCTCTATTACTTAATGCTGCAATAGAAATTGCAGGAGTTTCATCGATGTATAATGGTAGTTCGGAAATATCTTTGGATGTTTCAATAAATTTATCAAATTGTTCATCTGAAATTTTACCTCTTCTTATATCATTTGATTTAATCCTTGATTGCTCGGCAAGAATTCTCGTTGATAGTTGCTCGGAGGACATCTCTAATGAAAAAAAAGCAATTGATGTTTTCTCTCCTTTGTCTTGTAATTTTCTAGCTGCGTTGAAGGCTATATTAGTCGCTAATGCTGTTTTACCCATTGAAGGTCTACCTGCTAAAATCACCAAATCAGATTTATGTAAACCTCCAAGTCTATCATCTATATCTCTCAATCCAGTTGGAACACCAACTATACCTTCTTCATTTTTGTAAGCATTTGAGGCCATTTCGATTGTTTGTCTCATTGCTTCATCAAATTTAATTAAAGATGAGCTGAAAGAACCTTTCTCTGCTAAATCAAACAAAGATTTTTCATAATTTTCAATGATTTTTTTTCCATCTGTATTTATGTCATTAAGTTTTGCCTGATCAATTACATCTCCTGAAATCTTAATTAATTCTCTCTTTACATATAGGTCAAAAATCAATTTTGAATATTCTATAGCTTGCCTTGAAGAAGTTGAAAACTTTGTAATTTTTACTAAATATTCTGGAATATTTAATTCATCTTTTTCTTTCTCAAAATAGTTTTTTAAAGTAATTGGGTTTGCTAGCAGTCCTGCATAAATTAATTTTTCTAAAGCTTCAAAAATTTTTTTATGTATAGGATCATAGAAATTTTTATTAGAAATGATTAAGTTTACTTCATCAAATATTTCATTTGTTAATAGAATTGATCCTATTACAGATTGTTCAGCTTCTATATTATTTGGAAGTTCCTCAGATTTATTTTTTAATATACTTAATGATTGAGACATTATTCAGTGTAAGTATTTGTATTACAAAAAGAAACCAAATAATTAGCTGGGGAAAAAAATGTATAATTACTGTGTATCGTCTTCAGCAAC
>CABXWS010000043.1 GCA_902515965.1 uncultured Pelagibacteraceae bacterium | reverse complement strand
ATTCCCAAGTTGCAATAGCAACATTTGTTTTTGTATTTTGAGCTGAAACACCCATTTGCTCACTTCCTCTCCACGCAAAAGGTCTTACATAACCATTTTTTATATTTTGAACAGCAACAATTTTTTTCGAGGCCTCGTTAATTTCTTCTTTTGAATAAGGAATTTTAATATCTAATCTTTTAGCTGAATAAAATAATCTGTCTGTATGATTCTCTAACTTAAAAATTTCTCCATCATAAACTCTTTCACCTTCAAAAACTAAGCTTGCATAATGAAGACCATGACTAATCACATGGCATTTCGCATCCTGCCATTCAACAAGTTCATTGTTATACCAGATTTTTCCTGAGCGTTTATCGAAAGGTATCATTAATTTAAATTTAGTAAAAAATATATTTGTATATATAATATGTCAATATAACTTACCAATATGAAAAAACTTTTATATTTAAAAGACGAAGATCTTAAACAATATATTGAAAAAATATTTCTTGGATACAGAGAAACGGTATCTGATGCAAGAATTGTATTAAATAAATACTCCCTAGGTGTCGCACATAATAAGGTAATTCATCTAATCTCTTTATATGAGGGAATAACCATTTCTGATTTGTTAAGAAAGTTAAAAGTTACAAAGCAGAGCTTAAATAGAGTTTTAAAAGATTTAATTAATATAGAAGCTATAAAATACGAAAAGGACCAAATAGATACCAGAGTCAAACATGTTTATTTAACACAAGAGGGTCAGAAAGTTTTTAATGAAATTTTTTCTGTTCAAAAAAAAAGAATTTACAAAGCTTTCTCAAATTCTGATGCAAGTGAAGTAATAAGTTTTGACAATGTTTTAAAAAAAATAATAAATGGAAAAATTTAAAGCACATATACTTGTTGTAGATGATGATGATGGGATAAGAGAACTTGTTAAAGAATACCTTGGTCAGAATAATTTTCTTGTAAGCACTTCTAATAGTGCTGAAGATGCATTAGAAAAAGTTAAAATAATCAAATTTGATTTAATAGTTTTAGATATTATGATGCCTGGCAAAAATGGCCTGGAATTTACGAAAGAAAATAAAGAAAAAATTTTAACTCCAATTATTCTACTAACTGCCAAAGGAGAGGCAGCCGAAAGAATTGAAGGATTGAATATAGGAGCTGATGATTATCTTCCAAAACCTTTTGAGCCACGTGAGTTAATTTTAAGAATAAATAATATTTTAGCTAAAACAAAAAATAGAAATATAAAAAGAAAATTTAAGTTTGGAAAAATTGAAATAGATTTAAATAAGCAATTTATTTATAAACAAAACAGATTAATTAAAATAAATAATACTGAAAAAATAATTCTTGATAAAATGGTGAATTCACCAGGCAAAATTTTTAAAAGAGAGGAAATAGGTAACCTAATTAACATTGATAAAGAAAGATCAGTAGATGTGATTATTACTAGATTGAGAAAAAAAATAGAGGAAAATCCCAAAAGTCCGAATTACTTGCAAACCATAAGAGGTGAAGGTTATGTTTTATGGATTGAATAAATTACTAAAAAATATATTACCAAAAAGATTATTTTATAGAGGTCTACTTATAGTTGCGGTTCCAATAGTTGTGCTTCAAATTACAATATCTTTAGTATTTTTTGATAGTCTTTGGATAAAAACTAACTCCGGAATGACACGTGCTTTAGTTTCGGAAGTTAAAACATTTATAGATGCGTACGATAACGATGAAACAAATAAAGACTTTATAATAATACTATTCAAAGAACACTTGGGATTTAATATTAAATATGAAAAAGATAAATTATTACCAACTAAAACTCCAGAGAGATGGTTCAGTCCAGTAGATAGATCTCTAAGAAGAGAGTTAAAAAAAAAAAATCTAACATATTTTTTTAATACAACGAATTATAAGGAAATAGTAGACTTAAAAATTGGTTATTCAAAAGGATATTTTCAATTTTATATACCGAAAGATAGACTTACAACAAGCTCTGCAAGATTGTTTGGGCTTTGGATAACTTTGCCAGCAATATTAATGATAACTGTTGCAATTATATTTTTAAAAAATCAAACCAGACCAATAACTAGACTTGCTGAGGCCTCTGAAAGATTTGGTAGAGGTGAGGATATGGATGAATTTAGGCCTTCTGGAGCTTTAGAAATAAGAAAAGCAGGTTTAGAATTTGACAAAATGAGAAAAAGAATACTTAGGCATCTTAATCAAAGATCAGAAATGTTATCAGGTATTAGTCATGACTTAAGAACACCACTAACAAGAATCAAATTACTGATAGCGATGATACAAGATAAAGTTGTTGCAGATAAGCTTTCAAGAGATGTCGATGAAATGGAAAAAATGTTAAATGAGTACCTTCAATTTGCAAGATCAGGAGCTAAGGATAAAACAGAGACTTTTGATATATCTTTGTTAATCAAAAATATTTGCGATAGATATGAGAATCCTAATATAAAATCTTTTCTAAAAGATAGAATTTATATTGATGGAAGAAAAAATCTTATCAGTAGATCCATAAGTAATCTGATTGATAACTCTTTAAAATTTGCAAATAATGTTGAGTTGCATTTAAAAAAAGGTAGATCTGTGATAAATATCTCTATTGAGGACGATGGTCCAGGTATACCACAAGAAGAACATCAAAACGTAGTCAAACCTTTTTATAAAATAGATAAAAGTAGATCAGAGACTAAATCAAGTGTAGGTCTTGGTTTAGCAATTTCTTCTGACGTAATAAAATCTCATGGTGGAGATTTAAAATTTGACAAATCAAGTTTGGGAGGTCTAAAAGTTATTATTTCTTTACCTGTTTAGCTTTTTTATTTTTTCTTTTGGCTTCAAAAATTTTTTTTTCAATTTTTTCTAATCTTTTGTTTAGTATATCCAGCTCATCCTTGCTTACTAAATTCATCTTTAATATGATTTCTTCTTTTTTTGATCTTAAAATATTAATAATCTCGTCACTAAAATCTTTATAATTAACAAGCCCATTTTCTAAGAACTTTGCAAATTTATCGAATACGAATCTTGATTTTGACATAATAATTTCTTATTAAATTTTAAGTGATATTTATAATATTACAATTAAATGTTTATTAATAATTTTGACCCAGTTGCTTTTGAAATTTTTTCATTAGAAATTAGATGGTATTCTCTTGCATATATTATTGGACTATTATTTGGTTGGTTTTATGCAAAATTAAGCTTGATAAACGATATTAATCAAAAAAAGATGTTCGATGATTATATATCATACTTAATTGTAAGTATTATCTTGGGTGGAAGAATTGGATATGTTGTTATCTACGATTTTTTTTACTTTTTAAACAATCCAATTGAAATATTCAAAATTTGGAATGGCGGAATGTCATTTCATGGTGCTCTTATTGGAATTGTAATTGGAACTTTAATTTTTAGTAAGAGAAATAATCAACTAGCTTTCTATTATTTAGACTTAGTTGCAGTATGTGCGCCTATTGGAATTTTTTTTGGTAGGATTGCAAACTTTATCAACTCGGAATTATACGGTATAGAAACTAAAGTACCCTGGTCTGTTAAGTTTATAAAAATCGATGAAATAAATAGACATCCATCTCAAATCTATGAGGCATTGACTGAGGGTATATTGTTATTTATCATTTTAAATTATCTATTTAGAAAATTTAAGAATGTAACTGGATTAATCTCTGGGTACTTCTTAATTTTATACTCTTTATTCAGATTTATTATTGAATTTTTCAGAGAACCAGATTTACAAATAGGTTATTTGTTTTTAAATTTGAGCATGGGACAAATTATTAGTTTGATAGCTTTTATTTGTGGGTCACTAATAGTTTTTTATAAAAATGATCAACAAAAACAATATTAAGATACCCTTAGACAAGTTTATATCAAAGACTTTGTACGATAAAGATAAAGGGTTCTATATGAAAAAGTTTCCTTTTGGAAAAGATGGAGATTTTATAACATCACCAGAAATATCTGTTCTATTTTCAGAAATGATTTCTATTTGGTTAATTTCATTCTGGGAAAACTTAAATAAACCAAAAAAGTTAAATATTATTGAACTTGGAGCAGGAAGTGGTGAAATGATGCTTCAAATTATAAAAACATTAAAAAATTTTTCTGAGATAAATTTATCAACTAATTTTTTTATTTTAGAAAAAAGTCCATTGCTGATTAAAAATCAAAAGAGAAAAATAAAGGATCAAAAAGTAAAATGGATAAAAAAATTAAGCAATATTCCTAAATGTCCAACAATTTTTTTAGCAAATGAATTTTTTGACGCCTTTCCAATTAAACAATATATAAAAAAAAATGGAAACTGGCATGAACGATATGTTTCATTAAATAAAAATAAGTATGAGATTTATAATCAAAAAGTTTCAATAAATGATGTAAAAAAGAACTTTGAAGAAAAAATTATCAAACAAAATTTTATCGAAGTTTCACCATTAGCTATGAAATTAGTTGATAAAATTTCTAAAATTATCTTTAAACAGAACGGTGGTTTGCTTATGATAGACTATGGTTTCACAAACGGTATAATGAATGATACATTGCAAAGTGTTGCTAAACATAAAAAAACAAGCTTTCTTATTAATCCTTACAACTCAGATACGACTCATTTGATTAATTTTAAATTATTCAAAAATCGCTTTAGTAAAAATAAATTATCTTCGCTGATTACTAAACAAGGAAGTTTTCTAATAAAATTGGGCATATTAAGGAGAGCAGAATTAATCACTCAAAACTTAAAATTTTCAAAAAAAGCAGATATTTTTTATCGTGTGAAAAGATTAATTGATGAACGGCATATGGGTTCATTATTTAAAGTATTATTTACACGAAAAATTAAAAATAATTTTGATCTAGGTTTTAAATGATTAAGTCTTATCTTTTAGATAATCAAAGTTTTTTGTCTTATGGTTTCTTTAATAGAGCCGGAGGAAAGTCAAAAGGAATATATAAGAGTTTGAATTGTGGCAAGGGCTCAAATGATAATATAAAAGATATACATAGTAACTTAAAAATTGTCTCCAAAAAAATTGGATGTTCTGAGAAAAATTTAATTTCTCTTAATCAAGTTCATAGCAACAAAGTTTATAAAATTAATACCATTCCCAAAATTAAATTAATTGGTGATGCATTTGTTACGAATAAATCAAATATTGCATTAAGTATTCTTTCTGCTGATTGCGCACCAGTATTTATTGTTGATAAAAAGGAAAAATTTATTGCAGCTATACATGCTGGCTGGAAAGGAGCACTTAAAGGAATAATAAAAAATACTATTAATACTTTAAAAAAAAATGGATGTTTGGAAAAAAATATGATTGCTTGTGTGGGGCCATGTATCAAAAAAACGAGTTATGAAGTTCAAAATGATTTCTTGAACAGATTTAAAAAAAAAAATAAAAAAAACCTAAATTTTTTTGTATTTAAAAAGAAAAAAATTTATTTTGATTTAAGTGGCTTCATAAAGTCACAATTAAACACCAATGGTATCAAGAAATTAAATATTATTAGAAAAGACACATTTAATAAGAGAAATAATTTTTTTAGCTCAAGAAGATCTAAGAAAAATCACCACAATGATTATGGTAGAAATATTTCAATAATTATGATTAAATGATAATTTCTCAGTATGAAAATTCTCACAGGAAACAGTAACAAAAATCTCAGCCAAAAAATATCTAAATTTTTGAAAAACAGATTAGTCAACTCAAATATAAAAAAATTTGCTGATGGTGAAATTTATATTGAGATTAACGAAAATATCAGAGGAAATAGTATTTTCTTAATCCAATCAATATCTTCGCCTGCAAATGATAATCTCATGGAGCTTTTGCTTTCAATTGATGCTTTAAAGCGGTCATCCGCAAAGAATATAACAGCAGTAATTCCATATTTTGGTTATGCTAGACAAGACAGAAAAGTTGTACCCAGAACTTCAATTTCTGCAAAACTTGTATCAAACTTAATAACAAAAGCAGGTGCTGATAGAGTTGTAACAGTTGATTTACACTCTGGCCAAATACAAGGTTTTTTTGATATTCCAGTTGATAACTTATTTGCGACTCCTATTTTCGCAAGGCACATAAAGAAGAGATTAAAAAAAAACAATATAATTTGTGTAGCTCCTGATGTTGGTGGAACAGCGAGAGCTAGAGCACTTGGAAAATTATTAAATGTTGATCTTGCAATTGTTGACAAAAGAAGGCCCGCACCTGGAAAATCAGAAGTTATGAATGTAATAGGAAATGTTAAAGGTAAAATATGTGTATTGGTTGATGATATAATCGACTCTGGTGGCACAATTGTTAATGCTGCATCTGAATTAAAAAAAAGAGGAGCAAAAGATGTGCATGTTTATGTGACTCATGGCGTTTTAAGTGGAAACGCAGTTGAAAGAATAAAGAAATCATCGATTAAGAATTTAGTTGTTACTGACACCATAGATAATTCTGTAAAAGTGAAAAAGGCCAAAAATATTGAAGTATTAACAATCTCAAATTTAGTAGGAGAAGCAATAAAAAGAATATCTAATTCTACATCTGTATCTGACCTATTTAAATAATTTACTTGTAAAATTTAGCTTCATAAGTTAAAAACCCGTCACTTTATGAGTATGTTAGCGGCGACAATAAGAGATACTAAGACAAAAGGTGATATAAAAAACCTAAGGATCAAAGGAATGGTTCCTGGTATAATATATGGTGGAGAAGAACCAAACCAAAAAATTAGTGTTTCAGTGAAAGAAGTAAAAAATTTGATAAACAAAGAAAACATTTTATCAAATATAATAACTGTTAATATTGATGGACAAGAACAAAAAGTTCTTCCAAGAGTGATTGATTTTGACACTGTCACTGATCAACCTATTCATTTAGATTTTCTGAGAATTGTAAAAGGAGCAAAGGTCATTTTAGAAATCCCTGTAAAATTTATAAATCATGAATTATCGCCAGGTTTAAAAAGAGGTGGTGTACTTAACATAGTAAGAAGAAAAGTTGAATTAAGATGCCCTACTGAAAATATTCCTACTGAATTGATAGTAGATCTAA
>CABXWS010000042.1 GCA_902515965.1 uncultured Pelagibacteraceae bacterium | reverse complement strand
TTAGGATCTGGTCTTAATAAAGTAATAGAGAGTAATCAAGAACTTCCAAGTTTTTATGAAATAGTTTTTACTCCAGATATCTATTTACCTGTTATAGGTATGTTAATTTTAGTTTTATTAGGTTTTTTTATAAGAAAAAATTTTTATAAATAATCATGGTGCCCTCACCCAGAATCGAACTGGAAACTCATCCTTACCATGGATGTGTTATACCATTTAACTATAAGGGCCTTTCTTAATCATAATTAGTGTATAAAATTGTATTTTTCAAATTATTGCCTTAATTTTTTTTAAAAATCAGTTATATCTTAATTTGGTAAATGATATGGGAATTCACTACGATTATAAATCTACAAGAGGAGCTAAAGCTATGGAGAAGCAGGCTAAAAGAGAAAAAAAGCTTGCTGATAAAAAAGCCAAAAAATTAGCAAAAGAAGGTGATCCCAAAATTAAAGAAGATAAAGCTATTCCTATTGACCAGGTTATCACATTAGATCATCTCACTAATCCAGATAAAAAGTAATTTCATGGATAACAAAAAAGACAAAAAAACTAAACTTGAGGAAGCTTTACGTAAAAATTTAAGAAAAAGAAAAATATTTCAAAAAAAAAATAAAAGAACTAAATAAATGTCAGTTCAGTCAGATAAGTGGATAATTAAAATGGCAAAACAGCATAATATGATCACACCATTTGAAGATAAACAAATAAGAGATGGTAAGATTTCATTCGGTGTCTCTTCTTATGGATACGATGCAAGAGTTTCTAATGAATTTAAGATATTTACAAATGTTAATTCAGAAATTGTAGATCCAAAAAACTTTAAACCATCCAATTTTGTAACTAAAGAATCATCTGAGTGTATTATTCCGCCAAACTCATTTGTTCTAGCCAGAACTATTGAGTATTTTAAAATTCCAAAAGATGTATTAGTGATTTGTCTTGGAAAGTCTACCTATGCTAGATGTGGGATAATTGTTAATGTAACTCCTCTGGAACCAGGTTGGGAAGGTCATGTGACACTTGAATTTTCTAACACTACACCATTGCCAGCAAAAATATATGCTAATGAAGGTGTTGCTCAATTTATATTTTTAAAAGGAAATGAAAGCCCAGGAGTTTCATATGCAGATAGAAATGGAAAATACATGGGCCAAAAAGGAGTAACACTCCCAAAAATATAAAATGGACAAATTTAAAATCAAGGGTCCCTCAAAGATCAGTGGTGAGGTATCAATTTCTGGCAGTAAAAATTCAGCACTCCCTATATTAGCTGCAACTATTCTTTTTGATAAGCATGTAACGATAAAAAATCTTCCAAGAGTTAAAGATATTGATACAATGTTTAATTTGCTGAAATCCTTAGGTAGTAAAATTGAATTTAAAAATAAAAAAAGAATAGCAATTATTTCTAAAGGAAACAAAAATAAGTTTTTTGCTGCCTATTCTCTTGTCAAAACAATGAGGGCTGGAATATTAGTACTAGGTCCTTTACTCGCAAAATTAAAAAAAGCAAAAGTTAGTAGCCCTGGAGGATGTAGTATTGGAGTAAGACCTATAGATATACATTTAAAAGCCCTGTCTAAACTTGGTGCTAAATTTAAAATTGTAAAAGGATATGTCTATGCAAGCACAAAAAAAGGACTAATGGGTTCAAAAATTAAACTTTCAAAAATCTCTGTTGGAGCAACTGAAAATACTATTCTCGCAGCATGCCTTGCAAAGGGAGTTACCAGAATAAGTAATTGCGCAATTGAGCCTGAAATAAAAGATTTAACGAATTTTTTAAAATCCGCTGGAGCAAATATAAAATGGGTCGGAAAAAGAACCTTAAAAATAGAAGGCGTAAAAATTCTAAAAAGCACAAATTATTCGATAATGAACGATAGAATTGAAGCTGGAACTTTTTGTGTTGCTGCCTGTTTGAACGAGGGTAATTTAAAAATTAAAAATTTTGACCCCAAAACTATTAACACAGAGATAAACTTATTAAAAAGGATAGGTGCAAAAATTCAAACTTCAAACCATGAGATAGAAATTAAAGGACCTAAAAAAATTAAAAGTATAGATTTTATAAAGACTGGAGAATATCCAAGTTTCCCAACTGATATGCAAGCTCAATTTATGGTTTTATTATCTAAAGCAAATGGAAAAAGTATAATTCAGGAAAATATTTTTGAAAATAGGTTTATGCATGTCCCAGAATTAAGAAGGCTAGGTGCTAAAATTCATATTAAAGGAAATAAAGCAACTATCGAGGGATCAAATAATTTAGAGGGTGCTGAATTAATGTCTAGCGACTTAAGAGCATCAGTGGCTTTAGTTTTAGCTGCTTTTATTGCAAAGGGAACTTCTATAATTAACAGGGTTTACCACTTAGATCGTGGGTATGAACACATCGAAAATAAGTTAAAAAAAATTGGTGTAAAAATCAAGAGAATATCTTAGTGAGTAATTTTTTAAAAAAAATAATTGCACAATCACCAGAAGACCTACAAATTATTTCAGCAATATGTGCAGAGTCAAAAGTAAAAATTTCTGAGATAAAATACTTACCATCAAGTAAAATTTTTTTAATCTCTATTTTAAGAACCGATAAAGAAAATAAAAAAGATAGTCTAATAAATAGTGTTGTAAAATTTGAATTTATTGAGAATTCTAAATCAAAAAATATTGACCAATTAAATAAAGATTTAGCGCTAGAGTTATTGACTATAGATATTTTTAAAAAGGAAGATATTTATCAAATACTACTGTTATTTTCAAAAAATCGAATTATAACACTTTCCACTGAAGTTATAGATGTAACATTAGAGGACCAAAAAATTAATAATGATTAAATTTTTAGACACTAAAAATAGAAATTACAAAAGAAACTTAATTAATTTTCTTGAAATAAGAAGATCAGGGAAAAATATTGATACATCAATTGTTAAAAAAATAATAAAAGATGTAAAATTAAATAAAACAAATGCAGTATTAAAATATGAAAAAAGATTTAGCAAAAATACATCTATTCAAATTAGCAACAAGCAATTAAAAAAAGTTATAAATTCACTTGATAAAAAAATTAAAAATTCAATAGATTTAGCTTATTCAAGGATATTTAAATTTCACAAAAAGCAAAAGAAAAAAGATATTTTGTATAAAGATGAGTACAACAATAAGCTTGCTTACAAATATAAGCCATTACAGTCAGTTGGAATATATGTGCCTGCAAACCTTCCCTCAACATTACTTATGAATGCTATACCAGCCAAAATTGCTGGGGTCAAAAAAATTGTTTTAGCTAATCCAAAGCTAAATGGAAACTTAAATCCAGCAGTCTTATATGCGGCTAGAAAACTTGGAATTAAAGAAATATATTCAATGGGTGGTGCCCAAGCAATTGCTAGTCTAGCATATATACAAAAAGTTAATAAAATTGTTGGACCAGGAAACATTTATGTCGCGAAAGCTAAGCAGGAATTATTTGGTAAAGTGGGAATAGAATCTATGATTGCCGGTCCTTCTGAAATAACTGTATTGGCTGAAAAAGAAACTAATATTGAAGATGTAATTACTTCTATAATTGGCCAGGCAGAACATGACGAAAATTCTCAATGTATTTTAATTTCTAAAGATATGAATCTGATAAAGGATTTTCAAAAAAAAATTAAATTTAGAATAAAAAATTTGCCTAGAAAGTCTGTAATATCAAAAAGCCTCACAAAAAATGGATTAGCAATTTTAGCAAAAAATAACAAAGATATAACTAGTTCTATAAATGAAATTGCACCCGAACACTTAGAAATGAATATTGCTAAACCTAACAAAATTCTAAATAAAATTTATAATGTTGGTAGCATTTGTATTGGAAAGTATTCTCCGATGGCTGTAACAGATTATAATGCTGGAACAAACCATGTTCTTCCAACTCTTGGATCAGCTAAATTTGCATCTGGATTAAATGTAAATGAATTTTATAAAAAAATTAGCTATATAACTCTATCTAAAAAAGGTGTTGAGAAAATAGGAGAATCCGCTACATATCTCGCAGAGTATGAAAAATTACATGGTCATGCTTTAAGTATAAGATCAAGAATGAGGAGAAAATAATTTGGGTAAACAAGATACGCTTGAGTTTGAAGGTGTCGTAACAGATCTACTTCCTAACGCAATGTTTAGAGTTAAGTTAGATAATGGTCATAACGTTACCGCTCATACTGCAGGTAAGCTCAGAAAAAACCGTATTAGAGTTTTACAGGGCGATAGAGTTAAATTAGAGGTATCTCCATATGACTTATCAAAAGGTCGAATAGTTTTTAGATCTTAGTTTGGCTTCGTAGCTCAGTTGGTAGAGCAGAGCCCTGAAAAGGCTTGTGTCGCTGGTTCGAGTCCCGCCGAAGCCACCACAAATGTGGTGTTAATTTTTATCATTATGCTTGCATTCAATTTTAAAATCTAATAATTATCCCGAAGCTATAATAGCTAATTTTATAATAACAAAGAAAGAGTAAAGTAAAGTATGAGTACATTAAAAGGTAAAGTAAAGTGGTTCAATGGTAAAAAGGGCTACGGTTTTATTGAAAGAGAAGACGGGGAAAAAGATTGCTTTGTGCATGCAAGTGCAGTTAGAGAAGCTGGTCTGCGTTTTCTAAACGAAAATGATCCTGTTGAATTTGAGATCCAAGACGGCGACAAAGGTCCAAGCGCAGTAAATTTAAAAAAATTAGGTTAAAAAATTTAATTCAATTAAAATATTTGTATAGGGGTAGAGTGTTTGGAAAAACATAGCTATTCCTATACAAAAACCTTTCCTGCTTGCATTTTAAAAAAAAAGTGCTACGAACTCGATAATGATAAAAAAATTAAGTACTTTTAGAAAAACTCACAGACATCATTTCCATGCTGGCTGCACGCTAGCTATTTAATTAATTATAAATTTAATTTTATCCACAATTAGTATAAAACAATAAAAGGAGCACGGGTAGCTCAGTTGGTTAGAGCAGCGGTTTGTGGAACCGAAGGTCGACAGTTCGAATCTGTCCCCGTGTACCAAAAAATGAATAAAGAAAAAAAATTGTCAGCCAACACCCCTTCAGGTTTTGTTGATAGATACGGTAAAGAATTAGCGTTAAAAGAAAATTTAATTGCTAAGATTGAAGAAAATTTTTTAAAATTTGGTTTTTCTAAGTTAGAAACTCCTAGTTTTGAAATATCAGAAAATATTGGAAAATTTTTACCAGATGAGGATAGACCAAGTTCTGGTGTATTTGGTTTTCAAGAGGAAAATGATAGTTGGATATCATTACGGTATGATTTAACTGCACCATTAGCAAGATACGTATCTCAAAATTATTTAAATATCTCAAATCCTTTTAAAAGATATCAAATCGGTAATGTATGGCGAAATGAGAAACCTGGTCCTGGAAGATTTAGAGAGTTTACGCAAGCCGATTGTGATATTGTTGGATCTAATAATCCTTTAGCAGATGCTGAGATGTGTAATCTTTTAGCTGACACATTATATTTCTGTGGTTTAGAAAAAAATCAATATCAAATCAAATTAAGTAATAGAAAATTAATTCAAGGACTTATTGAAAATTTGAAAATTTCAGACGATAGACAACAACTTACTGTTTTAAGAGCCATTGATAAACTTGATAGAGTTGGAACCGATGGCGTTAAACAATTGCTGACAACAGGACGTGAAGACAAATCTGGTGATAAAACTATTGGAGCAAACCTCTCTGATAATCAAGCTGAAGCGATAGTCAGTTTTATAAATATGAAATCTTTAGATGAAATTAAGTCAGCTATACCAAACAAATTAGTTGAAGATGGTGTTGATGAATTAAATAAAGTATTAGATGGAATAAGATATTCATCTAATTTTGACCAAATAATTTTTTCTCCTGAAGTTATTAGAGGACTTGAATATTATGATGGCCCAATATTTGAGGCTAATTTAACATTTAAAGTTAAAAATCAAAAAAACCAAGAAGTGGAGTTTGGATCAGTTGGTGGAGGTGGAAGATATAATTCTTTAGTTTCACGGTTTAAAAAAGTAGACCTATCTGCAACAGGTGTATCTATAGGTCTTGATCGTTTGTTGTACGCTTTAGTTCAGTTAAACAAAATTGAGGTAAAAAATAATTCACCAATAATAATATGTGTTTTAGATGAAAAATATCTCTCTAATTATTATGAATTGTTATCACAACTTAGAAATCAAAATATAAAATCCGAAGTTTATCTGGGAGACTCAGGTTTGAAATCTCAATTAAAATATGCTGATAAAAGAAGTTCACCAGCTGTAATTCTTTGTGGAGATGATGAATTTAAAAATAATAAAATTACTATAAAAAAATTAGTCCCAAATTTAGAAGAAACATCAAGAAATTTATCTAGAGAAGAATGGAAAAAATCTGAAAATACTCAAATTACATTTGATAAGGAGGTCCTGATTGATGAAATCAAAAAACTTATCTGAAAATATTTTAAAAGTAATTAAGTCAAATGGATATAAATATATCGATCTTGATACAGTTATTGACACCAATTTAATATTGGAAAGATCAGGAGAAAATTTCAGAAGATTTATATTTTCTTTCAATGATCAATTAGGAAATGAACTTTGTTTAAGACCTGATTTAACAATTGCATCCTGTGTTAGATATTTAAATAATAATAAGAAAACTAGTGAAAAAATTTTCTATAGTGGTCAAGCATTTAGAAAAGGATTAAATAAAAAAGATTCTGTTATCAGAAATCAAATAGGCTTTGAAATTTTAGGGTCTTTTACTGAAAAAAAAGATGATAATAAAATAATAGAAACTTCACTTAAAGCATTATCAAAAATTAAATATAAAAGTGGAGATCTTGTAATAGGTAATATAGAAATTTTTAGGCTTTTGTTAGATAAATTGGATTGTCCAGCAAGATGGAAACTAAGATTGCAACGTCATTTTTGGAGAGAAAAATATTTTAACGATTTATTAAAAAGATTGGAGACGAATTCTGATATCGATCCAACAATTGTTGAAATAGATAAAAAAAAATATTCTAAAATGATTAATGGAAATCAAAAAAAAGAAGTTGCTGGAA
>CABXWS010000041.1 GCA_902515965.1 uncultured Pelagibacteraceae bacterium | reverse complement strand
CCAATGAAATACAGCAATATATTAATGATTTGTGTCTTACTCCCGTTCTGGACCTCACTACTTGTGAGAACTGCTAGTTGGATGATCTTGTTACAACAACAAGGGATAGTTAATGATTTCTTTGTAATGATAGGTCTGGTTGCAGACGATAATAGACCTGAGATGATGTACAATAAAGTCGGCACTTATGTTGCAATGACCCAAATACTACTACCTTTTATGGTTTTGCCACTTTACAGTGTTATGAAAACAATATCCCCAAGTCTAATGAGAGCTGGAAAGTCTCTTGGAGGAACACCATTTGTTGCTTTTTGGAAAGTATATTTTCCATTAACAATTCCAGGTATTGGTGCAGGGTGTTTATTAGTATTCATCTTAGCAATAGGTTACTACATTACACCAGCTTTAGTCGGTGGAGCATCTGGAACATTAATAAGTAATCAAATTGCATATCACATGAAAACCACTTTAGATTGGAGTTTTGCTTCAGCAATGGGATTAATGTTATTAACTGGCGTGTTAGCAGTTTATTGGATTTATAACAAGTTGGTTGGGGTTGATAATATCAAATTAGGATAATTTATGGCTTTACCAAAATATACAGAAACAAGATACAGAGTTTGGCACTATTTTTATATTACTATATGTACACTAGTATTCTTCTTTCTAGTTGCTCCGCTGTTTGTAATATTTCCTTTATCTTTTAGTTCTGAAGAATTTTTAGTTTTTACTGAAGGAATGAAAAGACTTGACCCTGAAGCTTTTTCACTGAGGTGGTATAACGATATGATTTATGGAACAAAAAATCCATGGGGTCTTGCCGCAAAAAATAGTTTTATAATCGCAATATTTGCAACAATTGGATCTATAATATTGGGTACTGTTGCTGCTTTGGGTTTAAGTAGCAGACACATGCCATATAAAGGAATTATAATGGCAACATTGATTTCACCAATGATAGTTCCATTAATTATCTCGGGTGTTGCAATATTTTTCTTTATGGCAAAAGCTGGGTTAGCCGCAACTCATACTGGAATTATTTTGGCGCATATAATTCTTGGAACTCCATTTGTAGTCATAACAGTAACGGCCACTTTATCTGGTTTCGATCATAGTGTAACACGAGCTGCTTCTAGCCTTGGAAGTAACCCAGTTAATACATTCATGAAAATCACATTGCCACTTATCTTACCTGGCGTTATATCTGGAGGTCTTTTTGCTTTTGTAACATCTTTTGATGAGGTGGTGATAGTTTTATTTTTAGCTGGTTTAGAAAATACAACAATACCGATTCAGATGTGGACAGGATTAAGAGAACAATTAAGTCCTACCATCTTGGCAGTTGCAACTTGCTTGATAGTATTATCAACGTTAATACTTATAAGTGCAGAATTATTAAGAAGAAGGTCTGAACGATTAAGAGGAATTAGCAGATAATTAGTTTACAGTTTCAATTACTGTAGCAATACCCATTCCCAAACCAATACATTGCGTTGATAATGCGTATTTTTTATTTTCTCTTCTAAGAAGATCTGCTGCTTTTCCAGTAATTCTTGCACCTGTTGCTCCTAAAGGGTGTCCTAATGCTAAAGCACCACCATCCAAATTAACTTTTTTTTGATCTATACCTAAATCCATAAGGCAAGCAATTGATTGAGATGCAAAAGCTTCATTTATTTCGATTATATCAATATCTTTAATAGAAAGATTAGCTCTATCTAATGCTTTCTTAGATGCTCCAATTGGTCCAAGTCCCATCACATCAGGTTCACATCCTTTCACAGCAGTTGAAATAATTCTTCCTAAAATTTCTAAATTATTATCTTTAGCAAATTGTTCCTCACATATTAGTGTTGCAGCTGCTCCATCAGTTAAGGGTGATGAAGTTGCTGCTGTAACAGTTCCTTCTTGATCAAAGGCGAGTTTCAAACCATCTAAGGTTTCTTGATTACTTTTAGGACGAATATTTCCATCCTCTGAGCAACCTGCAATTTCAACAATCTCATTCGTCATCTTACCATTTGATTGAGCATTATGCGCTTTCATATGACTTTCAATTGCAAATTCTTGCTGAGCCGTTCTTGAAATTTTGTATCTCTTGGCAACATTTTCTGCAGTTATTCCCATTGAAAAATATACATTTGGATTCTCTTTTTCATTATACGGATAAGGAATTGGTTCAAAGCCAGTTGTAACTCTAGTCATACTTTCAACTCCACCACAAACAAATGCTTTTCCTGCTCCCATTGCTATTTTTCCTGCAGCAACATGAATTGCTTCCATTGAAGATCCACACCATCTATCAACTGTCATGCCTGAGGTATGTATTTCCATACCAGATAGAAACGTAGTCAACTTTCCTATATTAAAACTTTGTTCTCCAACTTGGAACGCACATCCAACAACAATATCCTCAATCTCACTAGGATTAATTTTTGATTTTGAGACAAGGTTTTTGACTACTTCTGCAAACATATTTACTGGTTTTACATCGACTAATGCACCTTTTCTTGCCATTGTAAAAGGTGATCTTGAATATCCGGCTATAACTGATTTATACATAATTATAATATAGAATTATTTTGGAAATGGTAAAGTGGTAATAATTCCTTTTCTGAATTTACCATCAAGGGTATCTACTATAATATTTTTCCCAATTTCCCAATGATCTTTTAAGACCATAGAAAGGCCGATATTTTTGCTGATTCTTGGAGAATAGATTCCAGAAGCAATTTGACCAATCTTTTCTTTTTTTTCTGACAATATTGGAAGTGGTTTGCCTGTTGCGGTACAAGGACTTCCATCAAAAATAACACCTCGCATTTTCTGAATAATTCCTTCAGACTGTATTTTTCTTAATGCTTTTTTTCCAATAAAATTATGATCTTCATTTGTATTACAGTATTTGTCCAAATTACATTCAAGAGGATTGTTTTCTTTTGTAAAATCATTTCCATAAGACAATAAACCCCCTTCAATTCTATCAATTAAGTTTGGACACCCAGGTGAAATATTTAAATCCTCTCCTGCATTCCAAATAGTTTCCCATAGTTGTTCACCTAACTCAACACTATCAAAATAATTCTCAAACCCTTTAAAATAGATCTCGAAACCATTTTCTTTGCTGTATCCTGATCTTGCTACAATTTGTTTTGTACCCTTGAAGTCAAAGATCCTAAAATTAAAAAATTTTGTCTTCTTTATTTCATCTCCAAATACTCTACACATTAGTTCTTCAGATTTAGGACCTTGTACTGCAAGTGGGTAAACATCTGGCTCTTTAATCTGGACATCGAAATTACTTCCTAAAGCCAAACCCTTTGCCCATAATAATATGTCCGAGTCGGCTATTGATATCCAAAACATATCGTCATCTAGTTTTAATAATACTGGGTCATTAATCATTCCTGCATTTTCATCAATTATTGGGATATAAAAACATTTACCTGTTTCCATATTATTGAGCGATCTCGGGGTCATCAGTTGAACAAGTTTAAGAGCATCAGGTCCTGTTATTTGTACTTGTCTTTGACAAGAAACATCCCAGATTTGAACATGTTTACTTAAGTGCCAATAGTCTTCCTCAACAGTATTCTTAAAACCTTTTGGTAACAACATATGATTTACAACAGTAAAATCTGACACCCCGCAACTTTCAACTTTTCCAGTAAAGGGAGTTCTTCTAATTCGTCTGGACATATTTAATTTAATGTTACTTTGCATATTTAAAAAAAATAAAATTATTTAATTCGACCACCAAGTAGAATAACCATTAGGAGATATTATTATGGGTATATGATATTTCTTATTCTGTTCTGGCATATTAAATCTAATAACAATCTCTGAGACTATTCTTTTTACAGAAAAATAGTTGCCAATTTTACAAATCATTTCGTATTCACACTTGCAGTCCTCAGTACTTAGATCAAATACGTTTAAAATCCTTCCATGGTCATCAGTTTTTGTTTCTAAGAATTTTTTTTTGTTACCATCAGTATGAATTTGGTAAATAATTACATCTAAATTTTTTGCGTGTGTACCATCGGTGGAATTTAATAAATGTGTTGAAAAAGTTGCCATTATTACTCTATTGAAGATTTCTCTCTTTTTGATGCAACTGCCGCAACTATTGGGCTAAGAACTGGTTTTGCTTTTACATTTACACACGCTGTTTTACCACTTGCTATTGCTCTTTTAAGTGCAGGTTCTAATTCTTCTCTTTTGTTTACTAATTCACCATGGCCACCAAAACCTTCAAAAATTTTGTGAAAAGGAATATCTCTAAAATCGGTTGCTACCCTTTTTCCACTTTTAAATAATCTTTCCTGTTGTTGCCCTATAGACGCTAATCCTCCATTGTTATCAATAACAACGACTATTGGTTTTTTTTCAAAAAAAGCTGTTTCTATGGACATGCCTCCAGACAAAAATGCTCCATCACCGCTAATTAAAATAACATTTGAATTTGGATTATTACTCTTTGCTGATAATGCGAAAGAAACACCAACACCTAGCATACTAAATGTTCCTGGATGAAGTATCCCACCTAACTTTTTACCTTTAGCTCCAGCTAAGTTAATTGCAATTTCAGACCAGAAATGAGTATTACCTCCATCTATCACTAACCAATCTTTCTCATTAAGAGCATTTTGTACATCTAATGCTAATTGCAGAGGATGTATCAATCCTCCATTTTTTTTTGCCTCCTCTGCTTCAATCTTTAATTTATCAAAAGATTTTCCTACCCAATCTTCTTTTTTATTTTTATTTTCCTGGAACCAATTATTTCCAAGTTCCCATTTATTATTTTTTTTGAGATTAACTAAAGTATCTAAAAAAACACCAGGATCACATAACAAATTGTGATCTGCAGCACGATTAAATTCTAATTCTTCGTGAGAACCATTGATACACACTAATGTAGTAGTCTTTGGAAAAAAAGGAGGATTACCAAAATTCATTTGGTTATCAAGCCTTGCACCAACCATCAAAACTAAATCGCAATTAGTTAAAGCAAATTCTGAAGGGGGGTATTGATGAATATCTGCTAGTCCCATGTAGGTATTGGCTTCTTCTCCAAGAAGTTTTTGGTGATAAGGTACATTAAATATTGGTATATTTAAATTTTCTCCTGCAGCTTCTAAATTTTTTTCTGAATTTGACCACCATACTCCATGTCCGCCAATTAAAATTGGCTTTTTTGCATTGCATGCAAGCTCTAATATTTTAGATAATGAATTTGGATCTGGCCATGCTTTTGCCACCGGTTTTATTTTGTGAGAGAATGGTCTTTCTTCAAGTCCTATATCTTCCTCAAACGATGAGAACATAATATCAACAGGTAAACTTAAATGAACTGCTCCAGGATAACCGTTTGTCGCAATTCTATATGCTTTATCTACAAATTCTCTAATTCTTGCTCCATCTGTTATACTCGCGCTATACTTTGTTAAAGGACTAGCTATTGATACATCATCAATTTCTTTAAATCCACCTGAGCCTTGTCTTTTCAAACTACTTGAACCAGTAATATAAATAATTGGGGTTCTTTCACCCCACGCTTCCATCATTGATGGTACAGCATTTGCAAATCCCTCTGGACCAACTAAACAGACTGAAGGTTTTCTAGTAATTCTAGTGTGACCATCAGCCAAGTGTCCAGCTATTTGTTCGTGAGGGCAATTAATAACATCTATTTGGCATTCCATGAAACCCTCAATTGCTGGATTGCAAAATCCTCCAGCTAAAGTAAAAACTTTATCAATACCTTTGTCTTTTAGCGCTCGGGCAATTAATGCGCCACCTCTAATTTTTTTTTCCATTTTAATATGTTGTATTCATAAATAGTTTCTGTTCAATTATATCAGAAGAAACATCATTAATATCATTTAATCCAACCAATCCAAGTGTCGTGCTTGTTTCTTCTTTAATTATATCCACGATTCTTCTTAATCCACTCGCACCATCAGCACCCATTGCATACATGACAGGCCTTCCTATCATTGAAAAATCTGCTCCTAGAGCTAATGATCTTACAATGTCACTTCCACTTCTTATTCCACTATCAAAGATAATTGGAAAATTATTTCCAACAGCTTCTCTAATAAATGGTAAAATATTTATTGCTGCTGAGGCACTATCTAGTTGTCTACCTCCATGATTTGAAACTTGAATTGCATCTGCACCCATTTCTTTAATTTTAACTGCATCGTCCGAAGACATTACACCTTTTACAATTAATTTTCCCTTCCATTTACTTCTTACTCTTTTTAAAGTTTCCCAATCTGTTTTGCCTCTACTTTCTTTCCTTTTAAAAATACCGCTTCCACTTTTTGATGTTACATAGTTCATTGGTTTTGGTATTCCATTGATTAATGTTGAAATAGACCACATAGGGTGAGTTGCAAAATCAAAAAATTGTTTAGGTCCAATTTTAAAAGGATATGAAAATCCATTTTTATCATCTCTTGTTCTTCTAGACAAAACTGGGACATCAACTGTTAATATTGCAACATCATAACCTGTTTTTTCAGCTCTATCGAGTAACTCCATTACAAAACTTTCATCTTGAAAAATATAGAGCTGCAACCAAGAATGGCCTTTAGAGAGTTCATACATTTTTTCTAATGTAGTAGTTGAAGCCATCGATACACATGTGGGTATATTATTTCTTAAACTTTCTTTAGCTAACATTGAGTCTGCACCTGGCCAAGAGAGGTTCGTCATCCCCATTGGGGCAAATCCGAATGGATAATCATAATCAAATCCAAGAATACTTTTTTTTAATTTTCTTTCTTCAACATTTCTTAAAACTCTGGGTTCTAATCGAATTTGATCTAGAGCATAGCTATTTATTTCAGACAATTTTTCATCACCAGATGCACCATCAATAAAATCGTACACTAATTTGGGCAGTCTTTTTTTTGAGAGCTTCTTAGCATCCTCAATACTAAAAATTTTTTTACTTGCTATTATTTTATCCATCTAACTCTTTAATATGTGTTTTTAAACTAACTTTATCATGTTTGTTTACATAATAAGCATCATGATTAATTCTTGAAGAATAAACCTCCGAAGGTACTCCGTCAATAAAAAGCACGGCTACACCATCATCTATTGCTAATCCATCAGGTAAATTTTCATTTTTAATATCAATAATAAATTGCTGAAGTCTATTGTTATCAGATGAATGTGGGGTGCAACTTCCTGATAATAAACTTATACCTTTTATATGGCTGAAATTCTTGTTCAAAGAGTCTGATAATATCCAATCAAACCAGCAGACACCTCCTGCACTTACACCACTTAAAATTATTCCATTTTCGTAAGCTTTTCTGAATATATTAATTAGATTATATCTTTTCCAC
>CABXWS010000040.1 GCA_902515965.1 uncultured Pelagibacteraceae bacterium | reverse complement strand
ATCCAAATATTTGGAAAAAAACTTCAGGAAAAAAGGCACTCAATGGTGGATGTTTTTTAAATCCCCAATCTAAATTACTTCCCCATGCTAACGCTTCTATAACATCAAGTGGTAAATTTGAATTTGTCATAGTTGGGATAAGTGTCCACAGAATTAAATGAGAGGTAACAAATATGTAAAAAATATTTTTTATATTTCTTTTATTTAGCGCCATTTTTAACAATCTATACGATTAAACCCTTCTTGACACTCATATAATCATGAATATATTCACCAACCTAAAATAGTTAAGTATGGTAAGAATTTCAAAAACTTATATTCCAAAAGACAAAGAAAAATATATGTGTGCTAAACATTTAGCATACTTTAAGATTAAATTAACAGACTGGAAGAAAGATTTAAAAAGATCAAACAATGAAGCGATATTCCAGGCTTCTATGGACGATAATAGTGCGTCTGCAGACATAGTTGATCAGGCAAGTTCATACACAGAAAAAAATGTTGAGATGAGAGCAATAAATAGGCAGATTAAATTAATATCAAAAATTGAAGGAGCGTTAAAAAAAATTCAAGATGGAACCTACGGATTTTGTGAGGAGACTGGTGAACCTATTGGCTTAAAAAGGTTAATGGCAAGACCTGTTGCAACTCTTTGTATTGCAGCTCAAGAGAAACATGAAAAGGAAGAAAAAGTTTACGCCGATGATTAAGGTAAATCAATTACAGCATCTTTATTTAAAGCTTTAAAACCCTTTATCACTGCTGGCCTCTCAGCAATCTCTATAAACCACTTAGATAAGTTTTTAAAATTTTCTAGACCGATGTCATGTCTTTTGTGTCTCGCAATCCATGACCATGTAGCAATATCAGCAATAGAGTATTTATTATTTGCTAAAAATTTGCTCTGAGCCAATCTAGCTTCAAGGTCTTCATATATTTTTGTAGTTATTTTGAAGTATCTTTCTTCACCCCACTTACTTTTTCCTTGATGATAATAATGAAATTGATGATGTTGACCAATCATTGGACCTACTATTGCCATTTGAGCCATAAGCCACTGATTAATTTCCAATCTATCATTTTCGGGGTATAATTTATTACTTTTTTCTCCTAAATACATAAGTATTACACCAGATTCGAAAACTGTCTTTTTGTTTTCGTGGTCTAGAATTACCGGAATTTTATTAAAAGGGCTTATTTTCTTAAATTCAGGTTTAAACTGATCGCCACTCAAATCTATTCGGGTTAACTTATATTCAAAATTTATCTCTTCAAGCATTATGCTAATTTTCCAACCATTGGGAGTATCAGCAGTAAATAACTCAATCATTCTTTAACGCCCAATCTATCTTTGATAGCACTGGATGCAGTTGTAAATTCAAATCGGTATTTTTCATCTGGTCTTGCGTATTTGAAACAACCCCTAGCTGCTAAAGCTCCTTCATGAAAACCTGATAGAATTAATTTTAATTTACCTGGGTATGTGCAAATATCTCCGATAGCAAATATTCCTTTTTTATTTGTTTCAAAGCTCTCTGTATTTACAGGAATTGTTTTTTTATTTAAATTTAAACCCCATTCAGCAATCGGACCTAATTGCATAATTAAACCAAAAAAACCTAAAACATAATCTGCTTTTATAGTTTTACTCTCACCTGACTCACTCTTTATTTCGACACTTTCAATTGAACCATTTCCCTTCACTTCATTCATGGAATATTTAGTAATCAATTCAATTTTCTTACTTTTGCTCAACTCTTTTATTTTCTGGACACTTGATGGTGCTCCTCTGAACTCATCTCGTCTATGTACTAGTGTTACCTTAGAGGAATTAGATAATTCTATAGCCCAATCAAGAGCACTATCACCACCACCAAAAATAACTACAGATTTATCTTTAAAAATAGTTTTATCTTTGATCGAATATAATACTGTTTTTCCATCAAAAATTTCAGCGCTTTTTGTAGGAAATTTTCTTGGTTCAAATGAGCCTACACCACCAGCTATTACAACATTCGGTGTTTCGAATTCTTTACCATTTGAAGTTTTAACAATCCATTTATTATTTTCATTTTTTAACTCTTGCACTCTATCATTTAAATGAAAGTTAAAATTAAATGGTTTTATTTGTTCAATTAAATTATTTGTAAGTTCTTCACCAGTACATTGTGGTACTGCAGGAATATCATATATTGGTTTATCTGGATAAAGCTCAATACATTGTCCTCCAATCTTATCTAAATTGTCAACTATTTCACACTTCAAACCAATAATGCCTAATTGATGTGCGCAAAACAGGCCTGTTGGTCCAGCTCCAATAATTACTACATCCGTTTTAATCATTAAACTTGTTTTTCTGGCATGTGCACTGTTAAACCATCCAATTCATCAGACACAATTAATTGACAGCTTAATCTACTATTAGACTTTGGTTCATAAGCTTGATCCAACATATCATCTTCACCCATTTCTTTTTCCGGAAGCTTGTTAAACCATTCACTGTCATTGATATAAACATGACAAGTGGCACATGACATTCCACCTCCACAATCTGCATCAATTCCGGGAATACTATTTTGAACTGCTCCCTCCATTACACTTAGTCCTTTTGAAACTTCAATTTCATGGACAGTTCCATTAAATTCAACATATTTTATTTTAGCCATATTTTATAAATAATTCTTATAAACTAATTTACGACTGCGGCAAATATTTGAAGTTTTTATTTAACATGCCTTATAGTTCACAAAGAACAAAAAAAAAGGCAGGTATGTTTTGGCATACCCGCCTTTCTAATTATTATAAGCTATTATTTAAGCTCTAGATCTTGCTCCACCTTGTGAAACTGCTGCTGACCAAATTACTAGACCAAAAGCAATTTTATTAATGAAGTCTGCTAAGTTGTAAATCACGTTTAATGAGTTGGCGTCTACCCCACCTACTAGGTAACCAAATATGTAACCTAATGGGTAAATAGCCCAACCAACTGTAACGATCATTCTCATAGCGCCCCAAGCTGTTGTTAATGGCTTGTTACCAGATTTAGCTGCGATTTTACCAGCTTCACCTGAGAATACTTCATATAGAATGTAGATCCATCCAGCCATACCGACTATAAAGCCAAGCATAGCATTGATGTAACCTGCTTCTCCTAAGTATCCACCAATTAACATAACTAGTGAACCAATTAATAATCTCCAGAAAATTGCTCCTGGAATTTTCTTAACTGCTGCTAGAATTAAGTAGAACTCGATCATCTGTAGTGGCACAGTGATTAACCAATCAATATATCTGTATACTGTTGGAGAGTCACCAGTCATTACCCATACATCTCTCATGTACATGTAGTGAACAAATGCAACACCAGTTACAAGTCCTGCCACTGTTACTGAAGTCTTCCAGCCAGTAGCTACGCTGCCTCTTTCCATAAAGAAAAATACAGTTGCTGCTGCCATACCCATTGCAATTACCCAAAAGGAAATTCCAACAAAGTCGTCAGAAGCTAACAAAGCAGTCGCTGCGTTTGCTGCACCAGTAAGACCAAATAAAGCCACTGCTGCTAATGCAAACAATTTAAGTTTTTTCATAAAAAACTCCCTCTCGTTAGTTTTTTTTAGTTTAAATTTAAACTACGGACTAATCATTTGATTAATCCAAAGTTAGGGGGTTAATATCAAATTAAATTAGTTTGTTGAAGGCTTTTTGCCGCGTTATAAGTGTTGATTTTACTTACTTTTTAAAATTAAATACAACCTGTTGCATAATTTCAACAAAAAATGAGCATTAAAAACAAATCAGTATGAAAAAAAATTATAAGGATATTTATAACGAATCATTGAATAATCCTGAGGAATTTTGGAAAAATATATCAGATGATATTTTTTGGTTTAAGAAACCGTCTAAAATTTTAAATAAATCTAAACCACCTTTTTATAAATGGTTTGAAGATGGAATAACAAATACCTGTTACAATGCATTGGACCTCCATGTAGATCAAGGAAGAGGTGACAAAACAGCTTTAATCTATGACAGTCCAATTACTGGAAATAAAGATAAATTCACATTTAACGAATTAAAAGAAAAAGTCTCAAAATTTGCAGGAGCTCTCGATAAAGAGGGAATTTCAAAAGGTGATCGTGTGATTATTTATATGCCAATGATACCAGAAGCTGTTGTAGCTATGCTAGCTTGTGGAAGAATTGGTGCAATACATTCTGTCGTGTTTGGTGGGTTTGCATCAAATGAATTAGCAAGTAGAATTGATGATAGCAAGGCTAAAATTTTAATTACTGCATCATGCGGATTTGAGCCTGGAAGAACTGTTGAGTATAGACCATTAGTTGATGAAGCGCTTAAATTAGCAAAACACCAAGTTGAAAAAGTTATTTTATTTCAAAGAAAAGATCATGAGGTAAAATTAAATAATCCATTAGAAATAAGTTGGGATGAAGCTCTGTCAGGAGCATCTGATAAAGACTGTGTAGAAATGGGCGCAAATGATTACGCATATATTTTATACACATCGGGAACAACTGGGGTACCAAAAGGAATTGTTAGGGATATAGGGGGCCACATAGTTGCTCTTAAATGGACAATGAAAAATATTTACAACATTGATCAAGATGATGTTTGGTGGTCAGCTAGTGATATTGGCTGGATAGTAGGACATTCCTATATTATATACGCTCCTCTTTTTAAAGGTTGTGCCACACTTTTATTTGAAGGAAAGCCAGTAGGAACTCCTGATGCTGGAGTGTTTTGGAGAATTATTTCAGAGTATAAAGTTAAATCTTTGTTTACAGCACCAACGGCATTTAGAGCAATTAAAAAAGAAGATCCAGACGGTAAGTTTTTTTCAAAATACGATTTGAGTTCATTTGAATCTCTCTTCTTGGCAGGTGAGAGAGCAGATCCAGATACAATTAAATGGGCAGAAAATTTGCTTAAAGTTCCTGTCATTGATCATTGGTGGCAAACAGAAACTAGTTGGGCAATAAGTTCAAACTGTACAGGAATTGAGATGCAAGAAACAAAATATGGATCTGCCTGTAAAGCAGTTCCAGGTTATAATGTAAAAATAATTAAACCAGATCAGTCTATAGCAAAACCAAATGAGATGGGAGATATTGTAGTTAAACTTCCATTGCCACCAGGAACATTTCCTACATTATGGAATGCAGATAAGAGATATGAAGAAAATTACATGTCAAATTATGAGGGATATTATCAAACTTATGATGCAGGACACATAGATGATGATGGATATATATGGATTATGTCTAGAACAGATGACATAATAAATGTTGCTGGGCATAGATTATCAACTGGACAAATAGAAGAGGTTTTATCCGAACATCAATCTGTTGCAGAATGTGCAGTTATAGGAATAAAAGATCAATTGAAAGGACAATTACCAATTGGTTTAATTGCTCTAAAAGCTGGTGTTTCTAAGGATAATGAAACAATTTCAAAAGAATGCATTCAAATGGTTAGAGACAAAGTTGGTCCAGTAGCAGCTTTTAAAATTGCAATTGTAGTTAAAAGATTACCCAAAACTAGATCTGGAAAAATACTAAGAGGAACAATAAGAAAAATTGCTGATAAAGAAGAATATAAATTACCAGCTACAATAGATGATCCTGTAATTCTTGATGAGATAAAAGAAGATTTAATAAAAAGTAATATTTTATAATAATGTTTAATACATATCTCTTTTTAGTAGGAGCTATTATATGTGAAGTTTGTGGTACAATGCTTCTTCCAGTTACCCAAAATTTTACGAAATTAACTCCAACAGTATTTTTAGCAGGTTTTTATTTATCTGCATTCTACTTACTCACATTTGTTGTTGATAAACTACCAATTGCAATTGTATATGGAACTTGGAGTGGACTTGGAATATTTACCATAGCAATATTGGGATATATTTTTTTTAAACAGTCTCTAAGTTGGCAAGCAATTTTAGGAATGTTTCTTATTGTTATTGGTGTTACCTTAGTAAATATGTATTCAAGTAAAACTATATAAATTAATTGAAAAGTATTGGGCTACCTGAAGGATCTCCAATAATTTCATCTTCCTTCATTTTTGTATCACCGTTAATAATTGTATAAACGGCTGAACCTTTGAACTTGTACCCATCAAATGGGCTCCATCTACATTTGCTATGAATATTTTCATTTTTTATCTCAATTGTTCTATTCATATCAATTATAGTAAAGTCAGCATCATAATCTTTTTTAATAAAACCTTTATTTTTAATACCAAATACAGACACTGGGTTCTCACATAAAAGTTTAATTAGTTGATCAAGTGTTAGTTTTTTATCATTTACATGATTTAACATAACTGGCAATAAAGTTTGTACACCTGGCATCCCTGAAGGAGACTGGGGATATTCTTTTAATTTATTTTCTTTTAGGTGGGGAGCATGATCTGAACCAATTGTATCATTATAATTATTTCTTACAGCATACCATAATCTGTCATAATGTGATTTTTCTCTTAGAGGTGGATTCATTTGAGCAAATGTACCAAGTTTGTGATAACAATCAGGTGCATACATTGTTAAATGTTGAGGTGTAATTTCAAAAGTTATGTTCCCTTTATTTTGAGATAAAAAATCTACTTCTTCTTTTGTTGTAACATGTAGAATGTGTGCTTTTTTATTAAGTCTTTTAGCAATTTTTACAATTCTTCTAGTTGATGAAATAGCACATTCTTCGTTTCGCCAAAGTGGATGTGTGTGAACATTTCCATTTTCAATTAATTTTTTTCTTAAGTTAATTATCTCCTCATCTTCTGAATGAACTGCAACTATTTTTGAAGTATTTTGAAATACTTTTTCAATATCTTCCTCTTTATCAACCAATAAATTTCCTGTAGATGATCCAGCAAAAAGCTTAACTCCACAACAACCATCCAAACCTTTAAGATTTGCTAAATCAGATGAATTGTCTGGTGTTGCACCAAAGTAAAAAGCATAATTTGAATACATTCTATTTTTAGCAAGGTTTAATTTATTATTAAATTCTTTCATATTAGCTGTTGGAGGATTTGTATTAGGCATCTCAAATACACTTGTTATTCCTCCAGCAATTGCTGCTTTACTTCCCGTATGCAGATCCTCAGCACTAGTTGACCCCGGTTCTCTAAAATGAACTTGAGTATCCATGCAGCCAGGCAAAACTATTAATTTACTTGCATCGATAGTTTTTTTACTTTGCTCACTATCTAAGTCACCAATAACTGAGATTTTTCCATTTTGAATACCAATATTAGTCTGAGTTAATTTATGATCTATATAGCATTGACCATTTTTAATAATAAGATCTAACATTTTAATCAAAAGTTAATATATTATTCTATAGTATC
>CABXWS010000039.1 GCA_902515965.1 uncultured Pelagibacteraceae bacterium | reverse complement strand
AATGTCTATCGGTACATATTCTTTTGGATTTTTAAGTGATTTGATGAACTGATTAATTTTTTTATTGGAACCACTTCCGAACTCAACGATAGTTGAATTGTTAGGTAATTTTTTAGTAAATTCGTTTTTATTTTGAACTAAAATTTCAAGTTCTTTACTTGTGGGATAATAATCTTTTAAATTTGTTATTTTATTAAATAATTTCGAACCTTTTTCATCATAAAAGAACTTTGGTAACAAATATTTCTGTTTTTTATTCGTTAATCCTTTTAGAATTAACTTTTTATCATCTACGATTTGCCTATTTAAATTTACTAGATTTAGGTTTTTCACTAGATGTCATCTGCAAGTCTAACTCCACAAAATTGCCAAGTATCACTTGGATAAAAGAAGTTTCTATAAGATGCTCTTATATGTTTTTTTGATGTTGAGTGTGATCCACCCTTAAGTACAAATTGGTTACACATAAATTTATTATTATACTCTCCCAAATTTCCCTCATACGCTTTGTATTTTTTATAAGGTAAATAATTGCTATTTGACCATGCCCACAAATTACCATACGCACTATCTGCCTCTTCTACTATTTCATTATAAATTTTATCTTCTAAAAAATTACCCTTTTTTTCAGATTTTTTTAGGAAGTATTCTAATTCAAATTCACTTGGCAGCCTTTTATTTTTATATCTAGCAAAAGCATCTGCTTCATAAAAACTTATATGTGACACAGGTTTATTGCTATCAATTTCTTTCACACCATTTAATGTAAAACTATTATTTTCATCTATCCAATACATAGGTCTTTCTAATTTATTTTCTTTGACAAAATCCCATCCGTCAGACAGCCAAAACTCATGTTTCTTATAACCTCCGTCATTGATGAATTCTTTCCACTCACCATTAGTTACAAAAGGATAGATTTTAAATGGTTCGAGATTTGCTTCTGTTGCTGGAAGCTCGTTATCGTAACAAAATACATTTTGATCGTTTCCGTATGTAAACTTTTCAGTATTAAAAAGGCTAAATTCATTTTTTGTATTTGTTTTTGATAAATGGTCTATGCGATTATATGTTGGCATCAACGGATTATTAAAAAAAATATTTTTTATGTCCATTAACATTAATTCCTGATGTTGTTGCTCATGGTTTGATCCTAATTCAACCAAAAATGATATTTTATTATTTTGAGATTTATTAAAAAAATCTAGTATATTTTCTGTTACGTAGTTTCTGTATTTAATAACATCACTGTATAATGGTCTATTTAGACTGCCTCTTTTATTTCGAGGATTATATTCCCCTACAGAGTTATAATATGAGTTAAATATATAATTAAAATCCTTATTGTAAGGTTTATAACTCTCATTCATTTCCAAAAGTATAAATTTTTCAAAAAACCAAGTGGTGTGACCTAGATGCCACTTCAGTGGACTTACATTTTTACTTGGCTGTATAACCATATCCTCTGGCTCTAAATTATCGCAAAGAGCCAATGTTTGTTCTCTTGTTTTAGCAAATAACTCTCTGATTTCAGAAGTTTTATTTTCCATGACTGAATTTAATTAAAATTATCGAACATGACAATGGGTTAGAATGTGACTAGTCAAAACGCTCATTAAGATTTTTATAGACAGAGATTATAAAATAATTAAGAATTTGTTTATGAATTTTTCTCTAGAAATTGGTCCGAAAACTGATTTGAGCACATTACCAGACGTAAAAGACGTATATGTTACAATGCTACCTGGAGGAGATTATAAAGAAACTGCTCAAAAATCTGGGGACCTTGTTAAAGAAGGATATAACCCAGTACCTCACTTTCCTGCTAGATCAATTAATGATGAAAATCAGCTAAAAGATTATGTTTCTATGTGTAAGGATTTGGGAGTTAAACAAGTTTTGGTTATTGGTGGAAGTCGAGATCCTATTGGAAAATTTGATAGCTCATATCAAATGTTAGAGACTGGTTTTTTTGAAGGCATCAAGATTGGAATTGCTGGACATCCGGAGGGGAGTCCTGATATATCCAATTCAGATTTAGAAAAAGCTATGACAGACAAAAAGCCTTACGCTGATTACATCGTAACACAATGGTTAATGGATACTCAGCCTATTATAGATTTTATCTCAAAACAAACAATACCAGTTCATGTTGGAATTACTGGGCCAATGAAAATATCTAGCTTAATAAAATTTGCTAATATTGTCGGGGCAAAAAATTCTATTAACTTTCTTAAATCTAATTTTAGTAAGGCATTAGATTTATTGAAACCTAAAGACCCTAATGATTTAATTGGGAAAGTTAAATCGCATACTGATTATTTCCACATTTATACATTCGGCGGCTTGAAGGAAACTAACAAGTGGTTGAAGGAGAATAACTATGTCTAATGAATTTGACTATAGTAAACTAAGACATACAACGTCAGTAGATCAGTCTGATAGAAAAGTACCTTACAATTTAAGACAAAGCGGACCTACTAAAGTTGAAATGTTAATATCGACAAGAGTAAGGAAGTCCCCATACTGGCATTTATCTATGAAAGCAGGATGTTGGAGAGCAACTGTTTATAACAGAATTTATCATCCTAGAGGTTATGTTAAGCCTGAAGATGGTGGTGCAATGGTTGAGTATGATGCAATTAAAAACCATGTCACAATGTGGAATGTTGCAGTTGAAAGACAAATACAAGTTAAAGGACCAGATGCAGAAAAATTTGTAGATTATGTAATTACAAGAGATGCTACAAAAATTTCTCCGATGAGAGGAAGATATGTAATTTTATGTAATGCATACGGAGGAGTATTAAATGATCCAATTCTTTTAAGAATATCTCAAGATGAATTTTGGTTTAGTTTATCAGATAGTGATATCGGATTATATCTTCAGGGAGTAAACGCAGATGAAAGATTTAATGTTCAAATTAATGAAATAGATGCTTGTCCTGTCCAAATTCAAGGTCCAAAAGCAAAAGCTTTAATGAAAGATCTTTGTGGAGATGAAGTTGATATTGATAACATGCCTTTTTATGGATTGGCGTCTGCAAAAGTTGGTGGAAGAAGTTGTATAATTTCTCAAACAGGCTTTTCGGGAGAATCTGGGTTTGAAATATATTTAAGAGAAGCAACTTTATATGCCGAAGATATGTGGAATGCTGTTATTGAAGCAGGTAAAAAACACAACCTAATGGTAATTGCTCCAGCGCACCATAGAAGAATTCAAGCTGGAATTCTTTCATGGGGACAAGATATGGATCATGAACATAATCCTTTCCAATGTAATCTTGGTTATCAAGTTTCTTTGTCTGGAAAAGGTGAATGGAACAAAAAAGGAGACTATGTTGGTAAAAAAGCTCTAGAGAAAATGAAAGCTGATTTAAAAGCAGGTCATAAACCTTACAAACTTCAATTAGTTGGACTTGAACTAGGCGGAAAACCAATTGAAGAATACGCTCCAGATTTCTGGTTGATTTCAGAAAACGGTAGTGAGCCAGTAGGATTTATAACCTCACCTTGGTATCATCCTGAAAAAGGGAAAAATATTGCAATGGGATACGTTCCATTTGATGGCACACTAAATGCAAATGGTTTTCCTAGAGGTAAAGTTGGATCAAAATATAAAGTCCATCTTCCAGAAAAATATTCTGATAAACCTGGAGAACCAGTAGATGCAGTTTTAGTTGATATTCCATTTACAGAATCTTACAACGCGAATACGAGAGAAGTAGTTAACAAGTGATAAAAAAAGATTTAGGGGGAATTTAATTCCCCTTAAATATGACAAAAACCTTTTTCATAGCTGTTTGCATTATAATTATTATTGCACTAATAATATTCCCATTGATTATTTCGTATAATGCACAGAGAAGAAATAAAGATAAATAATGTTTGCTCAATTTTTAGATATTGTTTTTAAATCATTAAAACTTGATAAAACTCTCTACAGAAATCCAAGATACTATGGAGAAGCTGGAATTTATTTTGCAATTCTAATCATGATTTTAGATGGAGTTGCTGGTGCTGTTGCTGCGAACACGATTGTAAAAACTTCTGTAGGTATATCTGGCTTAACAGCTATATTAACTTGGCTAGTATGGGCAATTTTTATATTTGTAATTGGAGTTAAAATTTTTCCTGATAAAGACAGAAAAATTCCATTTAAAAGAGTTCTAGTAGCGGTTGGATACGCGCACGCTCCAGGACTAATAAGATTTTTTGCTGTAACACCAGAACTAGTACTTTTAGTTATATTTCTTACTCAGTTTTGGATTTTTGCTTCATTGATTTTAGCAACTAGAAACATTTTAAACTTAAAATCAAATTTGAAGGCATTTGGAATTGTATTCTTATCTTTTTTAATAATTTCTTTTTTGACAATTTCGTTTGTAATGACAAAAATTAATTCTTTGCCTATAAGTACAAATATTTAAAGTGGAAATAAAGTTTTAGATGTTCTACATGATTTACAAATTTTATACCCTGTAAGTATTAAATTTTGAGTTACTGTTTCATCTTCATTTTTACACTCATCACAAACATCATTTAATTCACTATTATCTGATTTGTCTGATTTATAATCAAAACTATCAGTCATTGTCTGTTAATCCTGCTCCAGCTGTTTTTTGTTTTAATTCATCTGTTTCTTCAACAAAAGTATTCTCAGATAATTTTGTTAATTCTTTCCAATCATCTTCAGAAAAGTTGTTCTTATTTTCTAAGAATTGAATTTTAATTATGTCGGCTTTTTCTACAACCTCACTACTTAAATAATTTGAATAGATTGATTGATTGAAATTTAATAAAAATTCTTTTTGATCTATTTTTAAAAAAATTCTCTTACCTGTTATTTCAGAAGATCTACTCGCAAACGGCAAAAATATTAATGGATAAGCCATTTTTTCGATTTCTATATCAATAAATTCTTGGATAGAGATGGATTGATCAAAAAAACTTAATCCGAGTTTAATTGGACAATAGTATTTTTGAGGTTTATTGCTTTTATTAAATGATAGGCAATTTTCAAATTGATCATGATTAAAAATTTTAAAATACTGGTTAATATTTTTTATTCCTGGTAAACCAAATAACTCCAATTGTTGAATGTTCTTTCCAATTTCTTCTGCAACTCCCCAGGAGAAACCTTTAGCTTTAGTAGACCGTTTAACAATTGTATCAATTTCGCTGTAACTTCTCATTAATTACTTTAGTTATATATCCAATATTCATTAAATGAATTAAGTTCATTTGGTAGTGGAGCTCCTTGAAACATACAGATCCTTAGCCATTTGTCAGATCTAGGATCAAACTTTACAGCACCAAAAAAAGATAGTTTAAGTCGTAACATATCGATAGGAATTAATTTTGATCCAATAGTATTATCTTGAATTTCGGAATATGGATATTTCTCTGTTATAAAAACTCTCCTTACAATATGTCTTAAATTATTATTCTGAACTAAAAAATTACCGACCTTTAAGCTATTTTTTATTGTAAAAATATTTTCATAAAGTTTTTTTATGTCTCTTGCAATTGCAGTAGGCTGCTCCAGTTCAGATCCATTATCCTCAAACCTATCTCCAATTCTCGGTTCCTCTTTATTTTTTGATATGAACCAAAATTTTTTATTATTATCATTTTTTGAAAAATCAATTTTTAAAATATCTGAATAATTTTTCTCAATTATTTTTCTTAAGTCATCAATTGTTCTATCTATAGGTATATTGAAACTAGTATCCTCATCTGAACTCATTTTAGAAATTAAAGGATCGGTTATTTGGTTATATGGCTCCATCATCATAGAAACCAAATACTCAACTCCTTCTTCCGTTAAATTTTCCTCTGACCAGCTGTATAATTTATCAAATATATAATTATTAGATTTATCAATATTATCTTTCAAATAATTGATTAATAGCTGTAAATCATTAATCAAATTTTCAATTTTTTTTTTTTGATATTCGCTTTCGGTATTCCATGAATTTACGTTTTCTAAAGATTTTGTTAGACATTTGTAAAAAATTGTGAATTCTTCTTCTGATACTTTTTTTATTTCTCTTATTTTTTTTAATGCAATCTCTTTGGCTAAAATCCAATTATTTAACAATGAAGGATGGTTTACTATAAAGGGTGCCATACCCAGTCCAGTTGAATTACCAATTCCTAAATTTCTACATATATCTAAGTCTAGTTCTACAGCGTCTTTAGGATTTTTATGTTTTGCTATATGATTTACTTGATCAAAAGTGAATTGACGTACAAGATAAACCAACATCATTTCTAATCTAAAAGGACCATTTATTTCATCTCTATTTTTAATTCTAAACCTGTCTGCTAAACCAAATTTTCCTGAGCCATATACTGCGGTTGTTCTGTATAAATATCCAACTTTTGAAAGCTCATTGGTATCTGGCTGGTTACCTTTTGACAAACATTCAACTACATAATTAAATGCTCTAACTGACCTGTTTGCTCTTGAAAGAGTTAGTTCTTTACAAGAAAGCCTACCAACTTCTTGCTTTGGTACATTTTGTGCAAGTCTATCAATATCAATTTTTGACGGAATACCATCATACAAAGCAAATGCAGCATCCCATTTAGTTGCTATTACTCTATCTGATCTTTCCATATCCTTTAACTCATTAGCAAAACAGACTAATGAATATGTTTTTTTATCTTTTGAAAATGAGTAAATGGCAATTCCATACCCTCTATCATTCAAGTCAAATAAATCTCTACTGTATTTCCAATCTTTAAATTCATTCAAAAATGATCTCAAGAAAGATAATTTGGATTGATGAAATGAACCAAGTCTAGAGAGTTTCATTACAATTTTTGGATCTCTTAGTGGTACTTGCATTAATTAATTCCTTTATAAAAATTAAACCAGTTGTTTCCAAGTATCTTATTAATTTCATCCTCCTGGAAACCTTTATTTTTTAATTCCATATTAATATTATTAAACCCTCTAGCATCTAAAAACCAGCTGGGTTGTTTTGGAAAACCAGATTTAGCTTTGCTTCCCTCTCCAAATTGTTTTGATTTTGACCATGTTCCATTTCTCATCCACTCAACTACACTGTCTGGTTGGTTCAAACATAAATCTGAACCAATGCCAACATTGTCAATACCCATAATTTCAACTGTCCTTGCAACCATTTCACAAAAACTTTCGATTTTACAATTCGTTCCATCTTTTAAGTGATGAGCATATAACGATAATCCTAACATTCCTCCACTTGCAGATAATTCTTTTAATAGTTCTGTAGATTTGTTTCTTTTAGCTTCAAACCAAAAAGTTGGATTTGCATGTGTAATAGCAATAGGTTTTTGACTAATTTCAATTGCATCAAGTGTACTTTTTTCTGCAGAATGAGACATGTCAACTACTATACCTACTCTATTCATTTCTCTTATGACCTCTTTTCCAAAGTTAGTAACTCCACTATCATTCTTTTCGTAGCAACCAGTGGCTAATAATGATTGGTTGTTATAAGTTAGTTGCATAAAACGACAACCTTCTGAGTGTACTTT
>CABXWS010000038.1 GCA_902515965.1 uncultured Pelagibacteraceae bacterium | reverse complement strand
TTGAGTTTAACAAAACATATTTTGGTAATGAAAATAATGATCCTATTTTAAAAGGTAGGAGCTCATACTCAAGTGATGATGAGTTAAAAGTATATAAAGCAGTATTTAGCACATGTAATGTAAAAAATAAAACATGCAGAGGTTGGGAGCTTAATGCAGATGAATTTAAGCATGATAAAAGAGAGAAAATTTTTGAATATAAGAATTCCTGGTTAAAGATATTTGATTATAAATTGTTATTTGTTCCTTATTTTAACCACCCAGATCCATCTGTTAAAAGAAAATCTGGTTTTTTAACACCTACATACAACAGTTCTGATAGCCTTGGAACATCCATAAATTTCCCATACTTTAAAGTTATAGATATAGATAAAGATATTACTTTTAGCCCAAGGTATTATGCAGATAAAAGTTTTTTATTACAAAATGAGTACAGACAAGCTTTACAAGGATCAAATATATTAAGTGACTTTAGTTTTTTGATTGGAGATGCTGGAACAAAAGGTCATCTGTTTTATAAACAATCAGGAAAAATCAATAACAATTCTGATTTTGAACTAAATATACAGAATGTTAAAGGAGATAATTACTTGAAAACACATAAATTAATTGAGACATCTTCGTTAATAAGTAATGATAGTTTGTTATTATCTAATCTAGATCTAAATTGGGATTTAGAAAGTACCAATCTCAATACATCATTTAAAATATATGAAGACTTATCAAGAAATTATCATGATAGATATCAATATATTTTTCCTGATTTTGATTTTTATAAAAAAATTGTAATACCAGACAGTTATAAAGGTCAATTTGAATTTAATTCTTATGGTTATAATAAATTGTACGATACCAATGTGTCAGAATCAGTTTTAACAAATGATTTTATTTTTTCTTCCAATAATTTTATAAATGATAATGGTATATCAACAAATTATGACATACTAATAAAAAACTCTAATAATTATTCTAACAATTCTCTGAATTATAATGATAATTTAAACTATGACTTGTTTGGAATTTTTAAAGTCGACGCTAGCTATCCTCTATTGAGGAGAAGTGAAAATTCTATAAATTATTTAACACCAATCCTGTCTTTTAGATACAGCCCAAATGGTAACTCTGATTTATCAAATAAAGATGTCCTACTCAATTATAACAATGTATTTAATTTAAACAGGATCGGTTCCACTTCTCAAGTTGAAGGTGGTGAATCGCTAAGTTTAGGCTTGGAATTTAAAAAAAATAGTATTATTAGATCTGAAAGTGTGAGTCTGAATATAGCAAATATATTTAAATTTGATGAAAATAATTCAATGCCATCTAAATCAAAATTGGATAAAAAGAGATCTGATGTTGTTGGAAACTTGAGTTATAATTTTAATGAAAATTTAAATTTTGAGTATATTTTCTCCTATGATAAAGATTTAAAATATTCGAATTTAGACCAATTAGGTATTGATTTAAGTGTAAATAATTTTTTAACAAATATTTCATATCATTCAGAACATAATGATCTTTTAGATGTCGAAAGTGTAATTAATAAAAACAAATACTCATTTGATGATGAAAATAAATTAAGCTTTGAGCTTTCAAAAGATCTAGATAATAATTTTACTCAATATTATAAATTAATATATAGTCATGAAACCGACTGTATTTCTGTAAATCTTAATTATAACAAATCTTTTTACAGAGATGGTAGTTTAGAACCAAGTAAAAGTTTATCATTTCTCATTAAAATAATTCCTTTCACGGAGCTAGGAGTTCCAAATATAGGATCACTTGTTGGAAATTAAAATATATGAAAAAGATAAATTTAGTAACTCTCTTTTTACTGGCCCTTTTTATTTCATCAACTTCTTATTCGCAAATTAAGATAAAATATAAAATAGGTAATGAAATAGTAACAAATATTGATATTTTAAATGAAAAAAATTACCTTATCTTTTTAAGACCTGATCTTGTTAAACTGTCAAACAATGAATTAATGAATATTTCGGAAAACTCATTAATAAGAGAAATTATAAAAAAAAAAGAATTGAATAAAATTTTTGGAAATATAAATAAATTAGAGTTAGAGGAAGAGATAAAAAAAAATTTATTTAATTATAAAAACGTTAAAAACAAAGATGAGCTTATAACATTAATGAACAAGCATAATATTAAATATAAAAATGTTATTAGCAAAATTAAATATGAAGGATTATGGAATGAATTAATTTTTAAAAAATATGGTTCATTGGTAAATGTAAACAAAGAAAAGCTTAGAAAAGATCTAATAAAAAAAATCTCAAGCGCCAAAAAATATGAATACAGATTGTCAGAGATTTTATTTGAGGTAAATAAAAATGAAACATTCAAACAAAAATATAATGAAATATTAAAATATGCGAAAATTAACGATTTCAAATCAGCGGCTACAAAATATAGTATATCTAATAGTTCTAATAAAGGTGGTCAGATTGGTTGGATAAAAGAAACAATGTTGTCTGAAGAATTAATAGAAAAGCTTGAGAGAACCAAAATAGGACAAATAACAGTTCCCACTAATTACCCCAATGGATATTTGATATTAATGATAAATGAAAAAAAAGAAATGAAACAGATAATTAATATTGAGGAAGAATTAAAAGATATTGTTCAATTTGAAAAAAATAAACAACTCAATCAATTTTCACTTTTATTTTTTAAAAAATTAAAACAAAACACAACAATTAATGAGTATTAAATATATATTTATTGTATTGGGAGAGCCATATAGTGTATTTTCAGAAATACTTGGTAAATATTTTTCTAGGACAAAAAACATTAAAAAAAAAATAGTAGTTTTAGGCAATATCAATCTTTTAAAGAACCAATTAGGTAAATTAAATTATAAAATTAATTTCAATGAAATAAGTCACTTAAATGAAGCTAAATTTAAAGAAATTAATATAATAAATATAGATTTCTCTAAAAAAGACATATTTTCAAAAATTACAAACAAGTCTAATAAATATATAGAAGATTCATTTAATAAATTCTTTGAGTTATCAAAATTGAATAAAAAAAATTATTTATTAATTAACGGGCCAGTCTCAAAGAAAACTTTTTTAAAGAAGAAATACTTGGGTATAACAGAATATCTATCAAATAAATCAAGATCAAAAGATACAGTAATGTTAATTTATAACAAAAAGTTGTCTGTGTCACCAATTACAACTCACTTGCCGATTAAATATGTAGCAAAATATATTGATAAAGAAAAAATAGTTAAAAATGTAATAAAAATTAATAACTTTTTTAAGTCTACTTTAAATGAAAAGGGTAAATTTGCTATTTTAGGATTAAACCCCCACTGTGAAACTGTTGATACTTTTAGTGAAGAAGATAAAATAATAATTCCTGCTATAAAAATTTTAAAAAAAAAAAAAATCTTGGTAGAGGGTCCTTTTGCTGCTGATACTTTTTTTTTAAAAAAAAATATTAACAAATTTAATATCGTTATAGGTATGTATCACGATCAAGTACTTACTCCAATAAAAACTCTTTTTGATTTTAATGCTATAAATATCACTTTAGGTCTACCTTTTTTGAGAATATCTCCTGACCATGGTCCTAATAATTCTATGTTAGGAAAAAATATATCAGACCCTAAATCATTTTTTTATGCAATGAAATTCATAAGTAAATTGAAGCAATGAGGGCAAAAAAGAGTTTAGGTCAAAATTTTTTGAATGATAATGATATTCTAAACAATATTATAAATATTGATGATATATCGAATGAAGATATTGTATTAGAAATTGGCCCAGGAACAGGGAATCTAACAAAAAAAATATTAGAAAAAAAGCCAAAAAATCTAATTGTAATTGAAAAAGATAATGAATTAGCAAATAATTTAAAAAATACATTTGGAGATAAGTTGGAGGTTATAAACAATGATATTTTAAATTGTTATAAAAAATTAAAATTCGACAAACCAATAAAAATTTATGGAAATTTGCCTTATAATATTTCAACAAAAATATTAGTAACATTTCTCAAAATTAATAATCTTAATAAATTTTGTAAAAAACTTATATTTATATTTCAAAAAGAAGTTGCTGAACGCATTGTAGCAAGCAAAAATTCAAAAAATTATGGGCGTTTATCTATTTTAACTGCATGTAAAATGGCTAGAAAAAAAATGTTTGATATTTCCCCCATGAGTTTTTATCCAAAACCAAAAGTTTGGAGTTCCCTTGTGGTCTTGGAGCCTCTATTAAACCAAGTCAAAGATTCAGAAATTGAAAAACTAGAACATATTACTAAAATTTTTTTTAGTGAGAGACGTAAAATGATTAAAAAACCATTGAAAAAACTTTTTAAAAATTATGAGGAAATAGCCAATAAATTAAACATTAATCTTGATATAAGGCCACAAAATATTTCAGAAAAAAAATACTTAGAGATAAGTAATCTTTACAATAGAATTAATTAGCGAGAGAAAATATATGTTGCTTAATAAATTTTTTATTAATAGGAATTTTATTTTTTGATTTAATTAATCTCATTATCAATTTGTAACATTTATTTAGATTATCGTTTATTACTACATAGTCATATTCTTTCCATTTTGATAAATCTGTATTAAATTGTTTCATTCTTTTTTTAACTGTTTTAGTATTATTTTTTTCTCTTTTTTTTAATCTTTTAATTAATTCTTCTTTGGAAGGTGGAAGAATAAAAATTGTAATTAATTTGTATTTAAGTTTTTTTTTTTTAATTTTTCTAGTTCCTTGCCAATCGATATCAAAAACTACATTTATACCACTGTTTAGTTTTTTGATTACTTGTTCTTTAGAAGATCCATAATAATTATTAAAAACCTCTGCATATTCTAAAAATTCTTTTTTTTTGATTAATTTTAAAAATTTATTCTGAGATGTAAAATAATAGTCTTTACCATTTTTTTCGTTTACTCTAGGTGACCGAGTTGTGTGTGATATAGAAATAGAAAATTTTGGATCTTTAGAAATTTTTTTTACAAGCGTTGTTTTTCCAGCACCAGATGGCGATGAAAGAATATATATCCCTCCATTTTTAGAGCTGGACATATTTAAAAAGCTTAGTTCGCTTTATTTTCAATAAATTTTACAGCATCTCCAACGGTTAGTATTTTTTCTGCATCGCTATCTGAAATCTCTGATCCAAATTCCTCTTCAAATGCCATAACTAACTCTACAGTATCTAAACTATCAGCTCCTAAGTCATCAATAAAACTTGATTCTTCAGTAACTTTTACTTCATCAATACCAAGATGGTCTGCAACAATTTTTTTTACTTTATTTGAAATATCTTCTGACATATTTTTTCTAATTATTATTTTCGTTAATAGATATTTATACTACTTTGTCAACTAAAATACATACCTCCATTAACATGAAGAGTTTCTCCCGTTATATAGTTAGACATATCTGATGATAAAAAAATAATTGCATCAGCAACATCATCAGGCATTCCAAATCTCTCTAGTGCGATTTTAGATTCGAGTATTTGCTTAAAATTTTCGCTAATTTTATCTGTCATATCAGACTTTATGAAACCCGGAGAAACACAATTAACATTAATATTCTTTTTACCGTATTCCAAAGCTAAACTCTTAGACATACCAATTATACCTGCTTTTGAAGCTGCATAATTTACTTGTCCAATATTTCCTGTGTGACCTACGATAGATGTTATATTTATTATTTTTCCACTCTTATTTTTCAACATTTTTTTTATAGAATGCTTACAAAATAAAAAAGTGGAGGTTAAGTTTATATTAATTACATTTTTCCATTCTTCATCCTTCATTCTGATTGTCAAGTTATCTAAAGTTATTCCAGCATTATTAATTAATACATCAATTTTATTTTCAAAATTTTGATTACATTCATCAATAAATCCTTCTATCCCTGAATGATTAGAAATATCAAATTTTATAGTCGTTATATTTTTAAATTTTTCTTTTAGTTGATCTAATTTTTCTTGATTTGTGCCAGTCGCAATAATGTTGGCTTTTTCATTATACAATTTTTTCAGAATTGATCCTCCAATGATACCTGTTGAACCTGTCAAAATAATATTTTTGTTTTTTAGATCAATCATTTGTTAAATTCAGAACTTCTTCTAAAGTGTTTATATTATTTACTTTTACATTTCTATTAATTCTTTTGATAAGCCCAGATAGAACCTTTCCAGGACCCACTTCAACAAAATTGTCAATTCCAAGTTCGATCATATTATTTATACTTTCTCTCCATCTAACTGGATTCTCTATTTGCTCTATAAGCAAATTTTTTATTTTCGTAAAGTCGTTTACTGGTTTTGCAGTTACATTAGAGATAATATCTATTTGAGGGTTTTTGAAATTAGTATTGAGAATTTTTTGTTTCATTTCTTCAGTCGCTTTTCTCATTAAGGGAGAATGAAAAGGTGCGCTCACTTGAAGTTTAACAAATTTGATTTTTTGTTTTGTTAGCTCATTTTCAAAAAGCTCAAGCGATTGCATCATTCCACTTACTACAATTTGTCCATTAGAATTATCATTAGCTACATAACAAGAAATTTTGTTTTTTTCTTCTAATATTTCATTGATCACATCAATATTTGTTCCAAGAACTGCTGTCATACCACCTTCATTGTTAGGAACGGCATTTTGCATAGCTGTTCCTCTATCTTTTAACAAGTTAATTGTTTGCTCAAAATTTATAGAATTTGAACAACAAAGAGCTGAATACTCACCAAGAGAATGTCCTGCAAAATATTTTGCATTCATTATTTTAAAATTTGTCTCTTTTTCAATTACCTTAAAAATTATATAGCTTACTAGGAATATTGCAGGTTGAGTATTTTCAGTTTGATCTAATAAATCTTTTGGCCCTTCTAATATTATTCTTGATAAATTTTTTTTTAATATTTCATTTGCTGTTAAGAAATAATCTTTTACATAATTAAAATTATGGTAGAACTCTTTTGCCATACCAATTATTTGTGATCCTTGTCCTGGAAATATTACTGAAAGCATTAAAATGTTAATAAATTTAGTGTTTTTTTATATTGTAATTAAAAATTTATAATAGTATATCCTGATTTTTTCTATAATATTTATGAACTTTTACGAGCATACAATAATAGCCAGGCAAGATATTTCACCAAGTCAAATCAAGCAACTTGAGGAAAAATACTCTAATATAATTCAAAGTAACGAGGGTAAAATAGTAAAATTTGAAAGCTGGGGACTAATGCATCTCTCTTATTTGATTAAGAAAAATAAAAAAGGTAATTATCTTCATTTTAAAATTGAGGGAAATGGGCAAACTATCAAAGAACTAGAAAAAAATGAAAAATTAGATAAAAATTTATTAAGATTTCTTACTGTAAAAGTAAAAAAATTGGATATTGATACAGACTATTTTAAAAAAAATGATGAAATAGACAAAAATAATAAAAGTTTATGAAAAGAAAAATTTTAAAAAAGAAGAAGAGTACTCAAAATAATTTCTCAAAACTAAGTGTTTTTCAAAACCAAAAATATAAGTTTAAAAAAAAATGTCCTTTGTCTGGAAAAGGAGCGCCAATTATTGATTATAAAAATATAAAACTTTTAAAAAGATACATATCTGAAAATGGAAAAATTCTTCCATCGAGAATTACTTCTGTAAGTCAAAAAAAACAGAGGGATTTATCTTTGTCTATTAAAAGAGCGAGAAATTTAGCTTTGATATAAGTATGAAAGTAATTCTTTTAGAAAATGTTCGTAAAGTTGGATCAATAGGAGAAATTATTGATGTAAAGAGAGGATTTGCAAGAAATTTTTTAATTGCCCACAAGAAAGCGTTATTCGCATCTAAAGAAAATGTAAAAGAAGTAGAGAAATTGAAAACTGAACTAAGTAAAAAAGACCAAGATAAAAAAAATGAAGCAAAGTTAATTGATGAGAAGTTAAAAAATAAGGAATATTTAA
>CABXWS010000037.1 GCA_902515965.1 uncultured Pelagibacteraceae bacterium | reverse complement strand
CATTAAAAGGTTTTGAACAATCCTTAGAAACTTTAAAATTAAAAGTTTAAACTAATTTGTTGGTAATAAATTTTTTGATTTAGCAGAATTTAACATGTGCTTTTGAAGTTTTTCAAAAGCCTTATTTTCAATTTGACGAATTCTTTCTCTACTGATTTTAAACTTTTGACTTAGATCTTCTAAAGTTGTTGGATCATCAGTTAATCTTCTTGAATATAGGATTTCTTTTTCCCTATCGTTTAAAATTTTAATAGAGTCCTGTAAAAGATCCTTTCGCTGCTCCATTTCTTCACTTTGAGCATATTTCAATTCTTGATCCATTTCATTATCTACCAACCAATCTTGCCACTCATCTCCATCTTCACCAATTGGAGCATTTAAAGAATGTTCTTTACCTGAAAGTCTTCTGTTCATTGAAACTACTTCTTGCTCACTGACATCAAGTTTATTTGCAATATCTTTTACATGCTCATCTCTTAGGTCTCCTTCTGTTCTTGGTGCTATTTGATTTTTTAATTTTTTAAGATTAAAAAACAATTTTTTTTGCGCAGTCGTTGTTCCTATTTTTACTAAACTCCAAGATCTTAAAATGTACTCTTGTATAGAAGCTTTAATCCACCACATCGCATAAGTCGCAAGTCTAAATCCTTTCTCAGGTTCAAATTTCTTTACAGCTTGCATTAATCCAACATTCCCCTCCGAAATCATTTCATTTAAAGGAAGTCCATATCCTTTATATCCCATAGCTATTTTAGCAACTAATCTCAGGTGACTGGTTACTAATTTTTCAGCAGACTTAACGTTACCAGTATTTTTCCAATTCTTAGCAAGCATATATTCCTCTTCCGCAGCAAGCATAGGAAATTTCTTGATTTGAGCTAAGTATGCAGCAAGTCCACCTTCATTAGAAAGTGTTGGTAAATTATATGAATTATTACTCATAGGGAATATTTATTTAATATAGAATTTTTTTTTTACAACAATTTTATTTACTTAATTTTCTTAGTTTTTTTATAATATTATTTAAGTCTGATGGGATATTTGACGAAAATTCTAACCTTTCATTTGATGTTGGGTGATCAAAACCTAATTGTTTTGCATGCAAAAATTGTCTTTCAAGTTTTAAAATTTTATTATTTAAATCTTCGTCAATATTTTTAATTTTTTTAAATTTTTTTTTATATTTTTTGTCTCCTAAAATATTATTACCTTTATAAGACATATGTACTCTGATTTGATGGGTCCTACCTGTTTCAAGTTTACATTGTATAAAACTAAATGTTGGTACTTTTTCGTTTTCAAATAGTTCTAATGTTTCGTAATGCGTAATAGCTTTTTTCCCTTTTCTTGATGAAACTTCCATCATTTGTCTATTTCTTGAACTTCTAGTAATAAAAGTTTCTATCACTCCTTTCTGTGGCCTTAGTTTTCCCCAAATTAATAATTCATAAACTCTTGTAATTGTATGTTCTGAAAACTGTTTGGATAGGTTTTCATGCGCTCTATTATTTTTTGCAACAACGACTATCCCAGAGGTATCCTTATCAATTCTGTGAACTATTCCTGGCCTAAGTTCGTCACCCGTATCCGATAAATTTTTACCATCATAATTAATTAGAGCATTAACAATGGTGTTGTCATAATTTCCTGGACCAGGATGCATTGAAATGCCAGAAGGTTTATCTAAAACTATTAAATCTTTATCCTCATAAATAATATTTAGTTTAAACTTATATGGTTTTAAGCTCTGTTTTTTTGGTTCTTCTATCTCAAAATATATTTTGTCTTTTTTAATAACTTTTTTTGATGGGTCTTTAGTTACAATTTCGTTTATTTTAAGTCTCTTATCTAATATTAAGTTTTTTACTCTAGTCCTGCTCAATTTTTTATCATAAGCAGCTAATAAGGTATCTATTCTTTTGTTTTCATCATCCTCAGTAACAACAAAATTGATGAAATTTTTCATAAAATATTATAATAAAATTATATGCGTTCGTAGCTCAACTGGATAGAGCGCCAGATTTCGGCTCTGGAGGTTCAGGGTTCGACTCCTTGCGGGCGCACCACTATTCACCCATATTAATAAGAGTCCCTTTATTTTTTGCAACATTAAACGAATAATAAAACAAGCATATTGATAATACAAAGTAAACTCCATTCCAGATAAAAGCATAATATATATTTTTTAAATCAACTGTCTGATTTATTAATATATTTCTTGCTTCCTCAAAAATATAGACCAATGGCAACAAGTAAGCAATTTTTTGGAATATTTCTGGTAGAATATCTATTGGATAATAGATACATCCAAAAGGAGCTAATAGAAACATAGTTGACCATGCTATATTCTCAAACGAAGGTCCAAATCTTAATAAACCTGCTGAAACTAGAACTCCAAGCGTGATCCCAAAAAGATATAAACTTAAGAATAGGAAAAATAGAAAAATTCCTAAATCTAATATTGAAATTCCAAATAATGGTGACGTTAATAAAATTGCTGGTATTAAGCCTATTAATGCACGAATTAAGGCTGTCACAACTAGTGAAGTCAATATCTCACCAATTTTCATTGGCGCTATAAATAAGTTGGTAAAATTTCTACTCCATATTTCTTCAAGAAAAAGCATGTTAAAACCGATGCTTGTTCTAAATAAAAAATCATAAAGAATTGCACAAGTTAAAATTACCCCAACTGCATTATTGTAGTAAGTGGTATGTGTTGCAAAAAAATTTGAAATAAATCCCCAAAGAGTTATTTGAATACTCGGCCAATAAATTAAATCTAAAATTCTTGGAAAAGATCTCGTAATTAAGTAAAAATGTCTTAAAAAAAGACCATACATTCTAGTCAAACTCATTTTTACTCCGTGATAATTTTAAAAAGACTTCTTCAAGATTTTGTCTACCATGCTTACTAATAAGTTCATTTGGATTACCTTTGTCAATAATATTTCCTTCTTTCATCATCAGAATTGATTTGCACAATCTAGTTACCTCATTCATATTATGAGATGCTAGTAAAATTGATATCTTTTTTTCTTTTTTATAATTTTCTAAGAAAGTTCTGACAAAATCTCCAACTTCTGGATCTAATGAGGCTGTTGGTTCATCTAGAAATAAAACTTTTGGTTCATTGATCAATGCTTTTGCCAAACTAACTCTATTTTTTTGTCCTGATGAAAGTTCCCCTGTTATTTTATTTAATAGATCATTTAATCTAAGCTTTTCTGATAAAAATTCTATTCTTTGATTGATATTCTTAATTTTATATAATTTACCATAAACGATTAAATTTTGATTAACTGTAAGTTTTTTAGGAAGCTCAATATAAGGAGAAATAAAATTAATCTGCTCTAAAATTTCTATTCTATTTTCATCTAATTTTTGTCCATTAATAAAAATTTCTCCGCTAGTTGGTTTTAAAAGACCAAGCAACATTCCAATTGTTGTTGTTTTCCCGCAGCCGTTTGGACCTAACAAGCCTAAAATTTCATCCTCTTTAATTGTAAATGAAATACCTTTTACAGCTTCATTTTTCCCATAGTTTTTTTTTATATCTTTTACTTCAACCAAATTTTTCATTATTTTGATGCCCTAATTAATCTGTCATTTATTACAAGACCAAAGCCTTGATTTGGAATCTTTTCAACAGCGATCTTCTTGTAGCCAAGCTTTTTTATCTTTCTTAATGTTTTATATAAATTTTTACAACACTCCATTAGATTTTTTTTTTCACTTAAATAAAAGTAATTCTTATTTTGTCTCAATTTTTTTTTGATTAACAAATATGCTTCATCTTTTTTTATCATATTTGCATTCATTCGAATTGGTATACCAGGTGAGTAGTGTAATTTACTACTGCCTGGTGTTTTGATTTTGCTATTATTAGATAAATATATTCTCAATTTCATTTTTAATTCTTTTTCTAAAGCAGATATACTTAATCCACCTAATCTTAAAATTTTGGGTGTTTTTACAAGACTTATTATAGTGGACTCAACACCAATTTTTGATCGGCCTCCATCTAAAACAAATTTTATTTTATTTCCAAATTCATCAATTACATCTTTTTTAGATACTGGGCTTATGCTCTCAGAGATATTTGCACTTGGAGCTGCAATTGGGTAATTTATACTTTTCAATAATTTTCTTGCAATCGTGTGACTTGGAAATCTGATAGCTAGTGTATTTTTTTTATTAGTTACATTTTTTGAAATTTTACTTTTTTTTTTTAACTTTAAAATAAACGTAATTGGACCAGGGCAGAAAGCTTTGTAAAGTTTGTAAAAATTAACATTAGTTTCACAATCTTTTTTTAAATCTCTAACTTTGTAATAATGAACTATTAATGGATTATTTATAGGTCTTTTTTTTAAGCTAAAAATTTTTTTTGTAGCTTTATTCGAATAAGCATTTGCGGCTAAACCGTAGACAGTCTCTGTTGGTAGTCCAATACAATCGTTATTGTTAAGATATTTTACTGCTTTTTTAATATTTGAATCATTCTTTTTCATATAATATTACAAACTAATATATGAATGAAAAAATAATACCAGATCATATTACTTCTAAATCACTAAGTGAGTTAACTGATCTTGCAAATGAACTAGTGGCAAAACTTGAAAATAAAAAAAATTTAGAAGAGTCTACCGAGGAATACCAATATCTCATAAAACTAAATAATTTAATTGAAAAAAAATTTAAAAAAAATTCAAAGAATATTTCTGAAAATACTAAATTAAAAATTAAAAATATGATTGCGACTAATGAAAAAAAAACTAAATAAAATTAACTCAAAGGTAAATTTATTTCTAAAAAAATATATAAAAAATCAAAATAATACAGATTTAATAAAACCTATTAAATATGGATTATTCCCAGGTGGAAAAAAAATTCGATCGAAAATAATATTCGATGTTGGAAAAATTTTTAATATTAAGAATAAAAATTTGTTATATTTAAGTGCTGCAGTTGAGTGTATCCATGCGTATTCATTAATTCATGATGATTTACCATGCATGGATGACGATGATATTAGAAGAGGAAAACCAAGTGTTCATAAAATGTATGGAGAGTCTACAGCTGTACTGGCCGGCAACTCATTGCTTACTCTAGCATTCGAAATACTTTCTGATCCAGACTTCGATATAAATATAAATAAAAAAATTATGCTTATAAATTTAATATCTCAATCCTCTGGACATCAAGGGATTGCAGGTGGCCAGTATTTGGATTTAAACTTTGAGAAAAAAAAAGTTTCTAAAAGTAAAATTATTGGCATGGAAATAAAAAAAACTGGAAAGCTTTTTTCATTTAGTTGTGCTGCACCTATTATTTTATCAAGCAGAAAGAATAAAATTAAAAAATTCTTGGTAATTGGTGAAAAGATTGGTCTATTATTTCAGATAGCAGACGATGCAATTGATCATAGTGGTAGCCTAAAAATAGCTGGAAAAAAAACAAATAAAGACTCTAAGAGAGGAAAAGCAACACTAATCAGTTTACTAGGATATAAAAATGCTATTATATATAATTCAAACCTTAAAAAAGAAATATTTAATAAATTAAAACGATATGGAAGCAAAGCAGACGATTTAAAAGAAACAATAGAGTTTATTTTAAAAAGAAATAAATAGATGAACGAATATAAATTTTTGAACGAAATTAATTTTCCTAGTGATATAAAAAAGCTAAAATTTGATGAATTAAAAATTTTATCAAACGAAGTAAGGCAGGAAATGATAGATGCTGTTTCTTCAACTGGAGGTCATTTAGGAGCTGGCTTAGGAGTAGTTGAATTGACAGTAGCCCTTCATCATATTTTTGATACCCCAAAAGACAAATTAATTTGGGACGTTGGTCATCAATCTTACCCACATAAAATTTTAACTGGAAGAAAAAATAAAATCAGAACTTTAAGGCAGGGTAAGGGTTTGTCAGGTTTTACAAAAAGATCAGAAAGTGAATTTGATCCTTTTGGAGCTGCGCACAGTTCGACATCAATTTCAGCTGCACTTGGTATTGCTACAGCAAATAAATTATCTAACAAATCTGATCAAGTAGTTGCCGTTATAGGAGATGGAGCAATGAGTGCGGGCATGGCTTATGAAGCAATGAACAATGCTGGAGACTCAAAAACAAAAATGATCGTAATTCTAAACGATAATGACATGTCAATTGCCAAACCTGTGGGAGCAATGAATTCTTATCTTGCAAAAATTTTTTCTGGAAAAATCTATTTTAGTTTTCGAGAAACTATAAAAATGATTATCTCATCTTTTTCGAAAAGATTTAGTAAAAAAGCTGGTAAAGCAGAAGATTTTTTAAGATCAGCAGTTACTGGTGGCACATTATTTAATTCTTTGGGCTTTTATTATGTTGGCCCAATAGATGGGCATGATTTAGATGTTCTTTTACCTATTTTAAAAAATGCAAAAGAAAGCAATCACAATGGACCAATATTAATTCACATAAAAACGCAAAAAGGAAAAGGATACAGTTTTGCTGAAAAATCTGATGATAAATATCATGGTGTATCAAAATTTAATGTACAAACTGGTGTACAGCAAAAATCAAAATCAAATGCGCCTGCTTTTACAAAAGTTTTTGCAAACACTCTTATAGAACATGCAAAAAAAGATAGCAAAATTGTTGGAATAACTGCAGCAATGCCATCAGGTACTGGAATAGACTCTTTTGGTAAAGAATTTCCTGAGAGAACTTTTGACGTTGGTATAGCTGAACAGCATGCTGTTACTTTTGCAGCAGGTTTAGCAACCGAAGGATATAAACCATATGCTGCAATATATTCAACATTTCTACAAAGAGCTTATGACCAAGTAGTTCACGATGTTGCAATTCAGAGTTTGCCAGTACGATTTGCAATTGACAGGGCTGGATTAGTTGGAGCCGATGGAGCTACACATGCAGGCGCTTTTGACATAACATATCTATCAACATTACCTAATTTTATAGTAATGGCTGCAAGTGATGAAGCAGAATTAGTGAGAATGGTAAATACTTCAGTAGATATAAATGATCAACCTTGTGCTTTTAGATATCCAAGGGGCAATGGAGTGGGATTAGAAATGCCTGATATAAATGAAAAAATTGAAATAGGAAAAGCAAGAATAATCAAAGAGGGTAAAAAAATTGCACTTGTAAGTTTTGGCAATAGATTGAAAGAATGTTTGTTGGCAGAAGAAAATTTAAAAAAATTAGGAATAAATCCAACAATTATTGATGCAAGATTTGCAAAACCTCTCGATGAAAGTCTTTTCTGGCAAGTAGCAACTAATCATGAGGCACTTATTACTTTAGAGGAAGGTTCAATTGGAGGCTTTGGGTCTCACTTAAATCAATTTTTAAATGAAAAAAATCTTCTAGATAATAATTTGAAGTTTAGATCAATGCTATTGCCAGATAAATTTTTAGATCAAGACAAACTTGAGGAGATGTATAAAGAGGCTGGTCTCGATTCCAAATCGATTGAAAATAAAGTATTAGAAACTTTAAATTCTAAAATTTTAATAAAAAAGACTAATTAATTACCACACTGAGCTCTGTGCATTAAGTAGTGATCAAGTAATACACAATTCATCATTGCTTCGCCTATTGGAACCGCACGTATTCCAACACATGGGTCATGTCTACCTTTTACTGAAATAGAGGTATTCTTTCCAAATTTGTTAATTGTTTTTCGCTGTGTTAATATAGACGATGTAGGTTTAACTGCGAATGAAACAATAATTTCTTGACCACTAGAAATCCCACCAAGTATTCCACCAGCATTATTAGATTTAAATTTTGTTTTATTTCCTGATTGAGACATTTCATCAGAATTTTGTTCTCCAGAAAGTTGTGCCGAATTCATGCCAGACCCTATGTTAACTCCTTTTACAGCATTTATGCTCATCATTGCAGAAGCTAGATCCATGTCTAATTTTGAATAAATAGGTGCCCCTAGTCCAATAGGAATACCCCTCGCTCTTAATTCAATGACTGCACCACAAGAAGAGCCTGCTTTCCTTATTCCTAACAAATACTTCTCCCAAAGTTTTAAAACTGTTTTATCAGGACAGAAAAG
>CABXWS010000036.1 GCA_902515965.1 uncultured Pelagibacteraceae bacterium | reverse complement strand
AAAAATTATTAGCTAATAATACATTAATTTTAATCTCATTATCAAGAGCTCTGAGTTGCTCCAACTTTTTTTCTGTTTCGTTCTTTGTTTTAGTTAAATTAATAAATTTCTCCAGAATTTTGGTTTTATATAAATATATACCATAGTGATGATAAACATTATATCTGATATCTTTTTTGATTTTTCTTTCAAATGTTACGGCCTCAGAGATTGACGAATTAGTAATTTTTTTTTTGGTTATGACCTTTACAATATTTTCATCATGGTAATGATCTTTGTTATTTATCTCAAAAGCCAGTGTTGAAATATCTAATTTCTTTTCTTTAGAAATATCATGCAGATTTTTTATATCATTTGGATTTATCATTGGCTCATCTCCTTGAACATTTAAGATGAAATCAATATTTTTTAGATTTAATTTTTTAAGTGCTTCAAAAATTCTATCAGTTCCTGTTGTATGTGAGCTATGTGTCATAACGGATTTACCACCATTTTTTTCAACTTCTTTTGCTATTTGGGTGTCACAAGTTGCAACATAAACCTCACCAACACCACTTTTTAAAGCCTTTTCGTAAACATGCATTATTAAAGTTTTATTTTTAATTTTTATTAATGGTTTATTTGGAAGTCTAGATGCAGCTAACCTTGAAGGAATTATTATTATAGATTTACCCATAAATTCATATTTTATGCGTCTTTGAGACGCAAATTTTCAAATTAAATTTCATTTTAATTTTGTTTAACATGTTATACGACCATATATTAAAAAAATCATGGATTCTTTTGAAATAAATAAAATCATTGCTGCAGTGCTTTTGATTGCACTTATAGTTATTGGAATAGGAAAAATTTCAGACTTAGCTTTTCATGTCGATAGGCCTGAGCAATCAGCATACAAAATTGAATTAGATGAAAGCACCAAAATTTTAAGTACTAAAATTCAGGAAGAAGAAAAAGTTGATATCGCAGCTCTTCTAGCATTAGGGAACATTGAACATGGAAAAAAAGTATTTAAAAAATGCGCTGCTTGTCATTTAATTAATAAAGGTGCAGATAATAAAATTGGTCCTGCACTGTATGGTGTGATTGGCAGAAAAGTTGCTTCAAAACAAGATTATAAATATTCAAAGGCTATGTCAGGTTATGATAAAAACTGGACATTTGAAGAGATGAATGGATATTTAGAAAAACCACAAAGATACATTAAAGGAACTAAAATGGCTTTCGCTGGTCTTAGAAAGGAAAAAGATAGAGCCTCAGTTATTTTATATCTTAACCAAAGTTCTGATGAACCATTGCCCTTACCTTAGTTTCCCTAAACAATAAAGAATAATGCTTTTTTGAACATCTACTCTGTTTTTTGCTTGCTGCCATACTTTTGAATTTTTACTTAAAAAAACTTCATCTGAAACTTCAGTGCCTCTTGGTAAACAATGAAGAAAAATTACGTCTTTTTTTGCATAACTTATCAGTTTTTTTGTAACTTTATAACTTTTAAATTCTACGATCTTTTTTATTTTATTAACTTTATCGTTCATTGAAATAACTTTATCAGTGAAAACTACATCAGCGTTCTTGATTGCTTTTTTTGGATCTTTGTAAATGGAAATATTTTTTTTATTTTTTTTTAGCCAATCAAGTATTTTTTTACCAGGTTGATGATTCTTTGGTGATCCAATGTTTAATTTAAATGAAAATTTTACTGACGCTTCAATCAAACTGCTAACAACATTATTTTTACCATCTCCTATCCAAGATATATTCAATTTAGAGATATTTTTTTTTTTTATCTCTTCAATTGTAAAAATATCTGACAAAACTTGAGTAGGATGTGAACTTGGGCTTAGGCCATTTATAATTGGGATTTTAAGATTTTTTTTAAATTCTAACATTTTTTTGTCACTATCTGTTCTGAACATAAAAATATCGGAAAATGATGAAATTATTTTAGCAGTATCACCAATGGACTCTCCCTTTTTGCTAAGATGAAGTTCATCTGATCTTAATGTCAATGTACCACCTCCAAGTTGTTTAATGGCTAAATAAAAGCTTAATCTTGTTCTTAAGCTTGATTTTTCAAACATTTGAATCAAAAATTTACCTTTTAAAATATTGTCCTTATCTGGATCTAACAATGATAATCCTTCTCTTTTTTTTTTTCGCTTTCTTGCTGCAGAAATTATCTTTTTTAAATCTCTTAGAGGAATATCTCTTATGTATAAAAAATTTTTCATTAAATTAATATTTTTGACAAACTCTACCAATTATTTCTATCGCCAAATCAATTTCTTTCTTTTTTACATTTAAAGGAGGAAGTATTCTTATTACATTTTCAGCCGCTCTTATAGTTAGCAATTTGTTTTCCATTAATTTTTTTATAAATTTTGTTTGATCATCCCAAAGCTGTATACCTATTAGCAATCCCTTCCCTCTAATATTTTTAATAATTTTAGGATATTTTTTTTTCAACAATTCCAAATTTCTTAGAAAGTAGGTAGAGTTTGAATTAATTTTTTTTAATAAATTATTATCAATTTGATCCATAACTGCATTACCTACAGCCATAGCAAGTGGATTACCACCAAATGTAGAACCATGGGTACCTGGAGTCATTGCTTTTGCAACTTTATTTGTCATTAAAACAGCTCCAATAGGAAAACCGCCTCCTATTCCTTTTGCTATTGGGACAATATCTGGTTTTACCTTCGCGTATTCAAAAGCAAAAAATTTTCCTGTCCTTGCGATACCACATTGAACCTCATCAAGTATTAAGAGTATTTTTTTTTTAGTACATAAATCTCTTAAATATTTAACACACCAACTTGGAATTACTTTTATTCCACCTTCTCCCATTATCGTTTCTACCATAATTGCCGCTGTGTTTTTATTTACTAATGATTTTAACTTTTTGTGATTACCAAATTCAAAATGATCAAATCCAGGAATTTTAGGGCCAAATCCCTCCGTCATTTTTTTAGATCCACTAGCATATATTGCAGCAAGTGTTCTTCCATGAAAAGAATTTTTTATACAAATTATTCTTGTTTTGTTAGGTTTGCCTATTGAATAAAAATATCTTCTAGCAACTTTAATAGCTGCCTCCGTAGCTTCTGCACCACTATTTTGAAAAATTATAGAATCTGCAAATGTTCTTTTTACAAGTTTTTTTGCAAGTTTTTCACCTTCTGGTATTTTGAATGCATTAGAAACATGCCACAATTTTTTTGATTGTTTTAGAATAGCTTCATTTAATTTTTTATTTGAGTGACCAAATGAGTTAACTGCTATGCCCTGAACAAAATCTAGGTATTTTTCTCCACTAGAGGAAATTAGGTAGCTACCTTTTCCTCTAACAAAAGATAAATTTTTTCTTTTATAATTATATGCAAGAACACCCATGATTATTTATAATTTTTTTTCTTTTATTTCACAGTTAAATTTCAACCCCTAGTTATAATTTAATTTCCTAATTGTTAAAAAAATATAAATAATACTTGTTTATTTATTAAATTTGCAAGATGATGCTACAAATTAATTAAGATATACAATATATAGTATTTTATGAGCTGGACTGACGAAAAAGTAAGTAAATTAAAAGAACTTTGGGGAAAAGGCCAAACCGCAAGTCAGATTGCTGAATTGTTAGGAGGGGTTTCAAGAAATGCAGTAATAGGAAAAGCTCATAGACTGAATTTATCATTAAAATTAAAAACAAGACCTGCAACTCAAAACGATAAAACCAATTTAAGTTATGAACAGAAACAACTTAAATTAAAAGGAAAAAGAGGAAAATTTAAGTCATTACTTTTAGATAAAGATTTTGAACCTGCTAAAAATTTAAGTTTGGAAGAATTAAATGAAGATACATGTAAATATATGGAGGGTAATCCTAATGAAAAAGATGCAACTTTTTGTGGAAGAAAAAATGTTGAAAAGTTTTCTTATTGTCCTCTTCATTTAATGGTCGTTTTCCAACCAAAAGGTAAGAAAGAAGATGTGACCGATAAAGACGACGAAATGCCAAAATTTATCGAAAAGAAAATAAAATCTGCTTAACTTAATAGCTTTTCCTTTGCTCTAATAAATTCATCTTCAGTAATAGCACCTTCATTCTTAAGATTATTAAGCTTAATTATTTCTTCAGTTAAATTAGAATTATTTATAGTATCATCGTTGATTTGAGTAATTTCATTATTTTTTTTTGTATCCTCATTTTCAAGATTTTTTGAATCTCTTCTAGCTTCAATACCCATACTTATAGGTTTTGCAGCAATATAAACTACAGCAATAAGTAATATTAAACAAACTCCAATGACCAAATAATTTATCATTTTTTTTTTATTAATTTTTTTTGTTTAGCAAACTGACCTCCTTCAGTCCAATTAAAACTATATTTTCTTATTTCATTTTTAAAAATCCGATTAGTTTTAAATTCTAAATCATAATTGGTTTTGTGTAACCCTGATACTATATTATCATATTTTAATAATTTCAATTGATCCTCTGTTAACAAGGGTTTAGGTAAAAGCTGTAATATTTTAGCTGAAAATTTGGCTAATGTTAAAGGTAGTGGAATTAGTATACGCTTTTTATTAATTGATTCTAACAATTGATGAAGAATGTCCTTAAATGTTAAAACCTCTGGACCAATACATTCTAAAGTAAGACACTTTTTTTTATCTTTAATTATGTCAAATAAAATTTCTATAAGATCATTAACATGAATAGGAGTAAATTTAGTTTTACCACTGTAGTATAATGGCATTATTGGGAGGCGACTTAGTAACGCCATAAAGTTAGTCGTAAATTTATCGTCAACTGAATAAACAATAGACGGTTTGAATATTGCTGAATTTTTAAAATTTTTTAAAACTTTTTTTTCACCCTCTAGCTTGCTTCTAGCATATTCACTATCTGCTGCTTTTTCGATACCAAGCGCTGAAAAATGTATAAATTTTTCAATATTATATTTATTTGCTTTTTGTGAAAGCATGTCTGGTAGATCTGTATGTATGTTTTTAAAATGATTTTTTCTTTTCTCGTATAATATACCAATCAAATTTAGACAAATTGTGCATTTTTTTATCAATTTGTCTATTTTATCACTTTCAAAACTTTTTAATTCAACTAATTCTAAATAACCAGGATTAGCTTGGGTCTTCAGAATATAGCCAGCTGTGTGAATATTTCTGGTAACTGCAATAACTTTATAGTTATTATTTGTTAGCTTTCTTATTAAATTTCTTCCAATCTGTCCCGTTGCACCGAAAAGTAGAATTTCTTTTTGTTTCATATATATATTCTATCAAATGAATTTAGATATTAAATTACACAAAGGAGATTTGCCAGATCAAATAGATCTAAGTGACAATATAGCTGTAGACGGTGAGTTTATGGGTCTAAACGTTGAGAGAGATAAGCTTTGCCTAATACAAATTTCTACAGGAAATATGGATGCTCATATTATTCAGCTTGATAGAGAAACGTATAATGCACCAAATTTAAAAAAAATCCTATATGATAAAAAAATTAATAAAATATTTCATTATGCAAGAGCAGATCTATTATTTATAAAAAAATACCTCAAAGTTGATGTTCAGAATATAAACTGTACAAAAATAATGAGTAAGCTTGCTAGGAGCTATAGTGATAAGCATGGTCTTAAAGATCTAATTAAAGAATTTACAGGGAATGATATAAGTAAGAATTTACAATCATCTGATTTTGGTGGGAATCTATCAGATAAACAGCTTCAATATTGTGCAAAAGATGTGATTTATTTACACGAAATTTATAATAGTTTAAAAAGAATTTTAATTAGAGAGGATAGAATTCAGTTATATGATGAAGCGGTAAAATTTATTAATTGTCGAGTGAATTTAGATTTAGCATCATTCACATCAGATATTTGGTCTCATTAGATGAGAGAAAAAAATATACAAAAAATTGCCAGAGAAGTTATTCAACTTGAAATAAGGGCTTTAAAAAATCTTAAAAATAATATCAAAGGATCATTTTTTAGCTTAATAAAAACAATTCTTAATTGTAGAAATGGAAAAGTAATAATTTCCGGCGTTGGCAAAAGTGGAATTATAGCCAGAAAATGGGCAGCTACTTTCTCATCGACCGGAACTCCTGCTTTTTTTTTAGATGCTTCAAGTGCAAGTCACGGTGATATGGGACAAATTACATCTAATGATGTTGTTATCTTGATAAGTAATAGTGGAGAGAGCCAAGAACTAAAAAATATAATTCAATATAGCTCAAGAAATAAAAATATAAAATTAATAGGTATTACATCAAAAAAAGATTCAATACTGTTTAGGAATTCTGACACAGCTTTTTTAATGCCAAATATTAGAGAGGCAGGACCAGAAAATATTGTACCGACTTCATCAACAACTGCACAACTTGCCTTAGGAGATTCAATAGCAATTGCCTGTATGAAATTTAAAAAGTTCACAAAATTTGATTTTAAAAGATTCCATCCAAGTGGATCTTTATCGATTAAATTAAGAACAGTGAGTGAATTAATGGTTACAGGAAAAAAACTTCCTGTATTGAATGAAAATATTAAGATGAAAAAAGCAATTAGAACTATAACAAAAAAGAAATTGGGAGTTTTAATTGTGAGAAAAAGTAATGGTAATACCTCAGGTATTATAACCGATGGTGATATAAAAAGAATAGCTCAAAAATATTCAAATTTTGATAATTTAGAATTAAAGAAAGTGATGACGAAAGATCCACTAAGTGTTGAAGAAAATACTCTTGCAGCATCTGCGTTATCTTTAATGAATACAAAAAAAATAACATCTTTGTGTATACACAAAAAAAATAAAACTAGGAAAACAGTTGGTGTATTACACATGCATGATATTTTAAAAGCAAATATTAATTGATGTCTATAAAATCACTCTTGCAGTTAATATTGTTTTTTCTAATTATTATTATTGTTGGCGGAACATACTTTTTATATTTTTATTCAGGACCTAAAACTATTGTTAAGAACGAATTTGAAAATTTAAATAAGACGAATAAATATGAAGATAACCAAAAAATTCTAACAGATGAAGTAATTTTAACAGAAAACTTAGATGAAAAAGATATAATAAACAACATTACTACTTTAGATGAAAAGAAGAAGAAAAATATTGTTATAAAAAACAAAACAGTTGAGGGGCAAAACTTAACTAAGAAAATAGAGTATGTGACAACAAATAAAAAAGGAGATATATTAAAAATCCTAGCAGACTATGGAAAATCAAATATTAGCGATAGCAACATACTAAACCTAGAGGGAGTGGCCGGAGTCTTTTCATCACTTGACAAATCTCAGATAAATATAACCTCAGAATTTGCCGAATATAATTACCAAAATCAGAATTCTAAATTTTATAAAAATGTAATTATATATTATGATAATAAAATTATTAAATGTGATAATTTAGATTTGGATATGGGTGAGAATATTGCTGTAGCCTATAATAATGTTGTGGTAAAAGATAATAGCTCTATTATGAAAGCTCAAAAAATTACTATGAACATTATTACTAAAGATATAAGTATTAACTCTAAAGATAAAATCGAAGTTTTAACAAATTAATGGCTCTAATTAAAAAATTTAGAATTAAAAATTACGAACATTATGAGTCTATTATTGAACTAAAAAATATTTCTGTTTTTTATAATAAGAGACAAATTATAGACAATTTAAATTTAAAAATAAATAAACGGGGGATCCTTGGAATGTTAGGACCTAATGGAGTTGGTAAATCAACAATTTTTAATTTAATTACTGGTTTAAAAAAACCAAATTTTGGAGAAATAATTATAAACGGCATTAATGTATCAAAACTTCCTATTAATGAGAGATTTACGAAATTTAAATTAGGATTAGTTCCACAATATGGTGGCTTAATTCACGATTTAAACTTATTAGATAACTTGAGACTAGTCTCTGAAATACATATTAAAGAAAAAGAATTAAGAGAACAAAAGATAAATAAATTGGTAGGTCAGTTTGAATTTGAGCCTCTTTTGGAAATCAAAGCAAAACATTTATCTGGAGGACAGAAAAAAAAACTTGTTATAGCAATGGCATTAATAAATGATCCTAAAATATTACTTTTAGACGAACCGTTTGCCGCTTTAGATATCTTAACAATTAAAATGTTACAGGAAATAATATTAAATCTACAATCTGAAGAAGAGATATCCATAGTCGT
>CABXWS010000035.1 GCA_902515965.1 uncultured Pelagibacteraceae bacterium | reverse complement strand
TTATTCTATTCATTGCTATTTTAAGTTTTGCCATTGATGTGGCATATGAAATTCTGAAATATCCGTCCAAGCCAAATGCAGATCCTTGAACAGCAGCTACATTCTGCTTTTCTAAAAGTTTTTTGAACAAAATCAGTATCTTTTTTAAGTTTTGTTTTTTTGTTTAAAAGTTTTTTACAATTAGGAAATACATAAAAAGCCCCGTTAGGTTTTAAACAGCTTATTCCACTAATATTATTTAAGCTTTTAACCACATAATCTCTTCTTTCTTTGAATGATTTTGCTCTTTTTTTTATGAAATCTTGTGTGCCATTCAGTGCCTCAACTGCAGCAGCTTGACTAATTGAAGATGGATTTGAAGTTGACTGAGATTGAATTTTTCTAATTGCTGAAATTATATCTTTTGGTCCAGCTGCATAACCAATTCTCCACCCTGTCATAGCATAAGATTTACTCACACCATTCATTGTTAATGTTCTATTTTTTAGCTTCGAAATTTGCGCAATCGTAAAAAATTTAAAATTATCGTAATTAACGTGTTCATAAATGTCATCACTAAGAATGTGGACTTTTTTATTATTTATTAAAACTTTGGCTAATTTTTGGATTTCAGATTTACTGTATCCAGATCCAGTTGGATTTGATGGTGAATTAAGAATTATCCATTTTGTTTTTTTTGATATTGCAGCTTTTAGTTTTGAAGGTGTAATTTTAAATCCATCTTTTTCATCACATTTTACAATTTTTGGTTTTCCTCCAGCTAAAAGGACCATATCTGGATAAGATACCCAAAAAGGTGCGGGGATAATTACTTCATCTCCTTTATTTAAAGTTGCCATGAAAGTATTATAAAGAACTTGCTTACCTCCAGTTCCGACAGTAATTTCTTCTAATTTATATTTTAATTTATTTTCTCTTTTAAATTTTTTTATAATAGCCTTTTTTAATGCTGGAGTTCCGTCTACTGCCGTATATTTAGTATCTCCATCTCTTATAGCTTTTATGGCAGCATTTTTAACATTAACAGGAGTATCAAAATCAGGTTCACCAGCTCCTAATCCAATTACATCTTTTCCTGCAGCTCTTAATTCTCTAGCTTTTTGAGTAACAGCAATAGTTGGTGATGGTTTTATTTTTTTTAAATTATTAGATATTATGCTCATTGAATTATGAAATTATTCAATTACGTTGTTTAATATATGGAGAATACATATCAAGACCTAATTACAGACATTCAGAGCAAAAACCCGAAAATCAGTGGAAAACTTGAAGGTGGAAAAAAATTCAAAATTAAGTCTGATTTTACTCCTGCTGGTGATCAGCCAGAAGCTATCAAAAAGTTGGTTCAGGGGGCTAATAAAGATTTATTTAATCAGGTTTTATTGGGTGTAACTGGATCTGGTAAAACATTTACAATGGCTAAAGTGATTGAAGCTACTAACAGACCAGCTTTAATACTTGCACCAAACAAAACTTTGGCAGCTCAACTCTATGGTGAAATGAAAACTTTTTTTCCAGAAAATGCAGTTGAATACTTTGTCTCTTACTACGATTACTACACACCTGAAGCATATGTTCCCAGATCAGATACATACATCGAAAAAGAAGCATCTATAAATGAGCAGATAGATAGAATGAGACACTCAGCAACAAGATCTCTTCTTGAAAGAGATGATGTTTTAATTGTTGCAAGTGTTTCGTGTATTTATGGTCTTGGGTCAGTTGAAGCGTACAGTAAAATGACTTTAACGCTTCAGAAAAATTATGATTACAACAGAGAACAAATAATAAAATCTCTTGTAGCTCTACAATACAAAAGAAATGACCAAAATTTTTTTAGAGGCACATTCAGAGCAAGAGGAGAGTATTTAGAGATTTTTCCATCTCACTTAGAGGACCGCGCTTGGAGATTAAGTTTATTTGGAGACAAGTTAGAAAAAATTGAAGAATTTGATCCTTTAACTGGAGACCAGGTAAGAGATTTAAATTTAATAAAGGTTTATGCGAATTCACATTACATAACTCCGAAACCAACTGTTGAACAAGCTGTCATAAAAATCAGAAGAGAATTAGAAGAAACATTAAAAAAACATAAATCAGAGAATAAACTTTTAGAAGCTCAAAGATTAGAAGAAAGAACAAAGTTTGATTTAGAAATGATAGAAGCAACAGGTTCATGTGCAGGTATCGAAAACTATTCTAGGTTTTTATCCGGAAGAAAACCAGGTGAGCCACCTCCTACTTTATTTGAATACTTCCCAGATAATACATTAGTTTTTGTAGACGAGTCTCATGTAACTGTTCCTCAATTAAATGGGATGTTTAAAGGAGATAGATCTAGAAAAAGTACTCTCGCAGAGTATGGTTTTAGGTTGCCTTCTTGCATGGATAACAGGCCATTGAAATTTGAGGAATGGGATCTAATGAGAACTCAGACTGTATTTGTGTCTGCCACACCTGGACCCTGGGAACTCGAACAAACAAAGGGTAAATATATCGATCAAGTCATAAGGCCCACTGGTTTGATAGATCCACCAGTTGAGATTAGACCAGCAAAAAATCAAGTGGATGACTTAATGCATGAATGCAAAGAAGTGGTTGAGAAAAATTATAGAGTTTTAGTTACTACACTTACAAAAAAAATGGCTGAAGACTTAACAGAATACCTTCATGAAAATGGTATCAAAGTCAGATATCTGCATTCAGATATCGATACTCTTGAAAGAATTGAAATCATGCGTGACTTAAGAATGGGTGTATTTGATGTTTTGGTAGGAATTAATTTATTAAGAGAAGGTTTAGATATTCCCGAATGTGCATTAGTTGGAATTCTAGATGCTGATAAGGAAGGTTTTTTAAGATCAGAAACATCTTTAATCCAAACAATTGGAAGAGCTGCTAGGAACGTGGATGGAAAAGTTATTCTTTACGCTGACAAGGAAACAAAAAGTATAAAGAAAGCAATAAAAGAGACAGATAGGAGAAGAAAAATTCAATTAGAATATAATAAGAAAAACAATATAGATGCTAAATCCGTAAAAAAAGAAATAAGTGATATTTTAGAGAGTGTTTACGAAAAAGATTATGTCAAAATAAGTGAAGGATCAAATATTGGCGGCAACCTTAAAAAACATTTAAAAGGATTAGACAAAAAGATGAAAGAGGCTGCTTCTAACTTAGAATTTGAAGAAGCTGCCAAAATTAGAGATGAAATGAGAAAACTTCAAAGTACAGAATTAGAAATTACTTTAAACCCAAAAATTAGACAGTACGATGTTAAAAATAAAATTTATCCCAAAGGTAGATCTACATTAGGCATGCCAGGAACAAAGGTTACGAAAAAAAGAGATAAAAAATGGAAGCACGGAAGATAATAATTACTGGGGCAGCAACTCGAATGGGAGCTGCAATAGCTAAAAAATTATCTGGGCCTAATGTTGAAATTGTTATCCATTTTAACAAGTCAAAGTCCAAAGCAGAAAATCTTAAAAAAGATTTAAATAAAAATGGTACTAAAATTTATTTAGCAAAAGCAGATTTAACTAAAGATAATGAAATAGAAAGAATGCTTAAATTTTCAAAATCAAAATTGAAGTATTTTGATTGTTTAATAAATAATGCTTCTTTATTTGAGAATGATAAACTTGATAACTTCACAACAAAAAGTTGGGATAGCCATTTAAAAGCAAATCTTAAAGCGCCTGCTTTATTATCACAAGCTTTTGCAAAAAATATTAGAGGTAAAAATAATAATATTATTAATATAATTGATCAAAGAGTATTCAAATTAACACCATATTTTTTTTCATATACATTGAGTAAAACTGGTCTTTACACATTAACCAAAACCAGCGCTATGAGCTTTGCCCCAAATATAAGAGTGAATGGAATTGCTCCAGGTCCAACTATTAAAAATAAAAGACAATCTGATAAACATTTTAAAAAACAATACATGGCAACACCTCTAAAAAAACAAACAGATGTTCAAGAAATCTGTAATGCTATTGACTTTTTTATTAAAAATAGATCTATTACTGGGCAAGTATTGGCAATAGATAGTGGTCAAAGTTTAAACTGGCAAACACCAGATATTATGGGAGGGAAAGAATGAAAAAATTAATTTTGTTACTAATTTTTGCTCTTTTTACTACTATGGCATATTCACATTCTACAAAAACTTTAAGTCTAGATAAAAGGGTAGAATGTAAAAAAAGCAAATCAATGCTTAATTGGGTTTCTAAAAATAAATATTATAAAGGTGGAGAATTAATTAAATATCAATCTTACACTGGGTTTGATCAAAGAACTATTATTATCGACGGGCACAAAAAAAATCCAATTGAAATAACAGGATATCTTCAACTCCCGAAAGGAAACGCGAAAGTTCCTATTGTTATATGGACACATAGCAGTGGAGGTCCAGGAAATTATATCTGGAATGACTTTACCTATCATGCGCACCAAAAACTTTTAGAAGAAGGAATAGGAGTAATGTTTATAGATAATTTCTGTCCTAGAGGTGCTAAAGATACTTGGAGAGATCAATCAAAGGTCCCATTAATTAACGGTGCAATTGATGGAATTTTAGCATTGAAACTTCTTAAATCCCATCCAAGGTCCAACGGAAAGTTTGGAACAACCGGACATTCTAGAGGAGGAACTAACAGTCTTTATATGGCAGATGTAAAATTCACATCTTTATTTTTAAATGGTACTGAAGGATTTGATGCGATACTACCTGAGGCTGCCGAATGTCACTCAGCTGGTCTATTTGCAGATCCAGAACTAACAACAAACACAAAATTATTATATGTTCATGGCGGAGCAGATGATTATACTTTAGCGGAACCATGCGTAAATCATATTAAAAGATTTAAAGCTAAACCTAATCAAATTGAAATTGATATTAAAGAAGGATGGTACCACGAATTCCATATGGGCAAAAAACCTTTTAAAGTAAAAGGAGCAATGACAACTGGGAAATGCCCAGATTTTTTTATTGATGAAAAAGGTTATGCTACTAACCCTACTTGGGAAGAGTGGATGATAAATAAACATAAACTCTACCAATCACTTGAAGAATTTTATGAGGCAGCTCAAATAGAACCTAGAAAAACATGGAAACAAGCTTTTAAAATAATGAAAAAAGAAAAATGTTTATCAAAAGGAGTTACAATAGGAGGCCAAAATCAGGATGTATATATGCCACAATTTATCAATTTCTTTAAAGAAAATTTACTATAATGAAAAAAAATAATTTGAAGATTGTTAAGATAGATAAAAAAAAAAGCTTATTTAATTACGAAAAAAAGGTTCTTATTAAAGAGCTTATATTAAATTTAAAATTAGGTTACTTCGAATTTGAAAAAGAAAAATCACAAAAAGTAAAATTTAATTTAGAAGTTAATTATCAAGATAAACAACCTTCAAATGATAAAGATATTAAGTCAATTGTGAACTATGCTAAAATTGTAAGATTAATAAAGAAACTAGTAAAGAATAAGCATTATAATTTTCTAGAAACTTTAGCAGAAGATGTTTTTGATGAAATTTTCAAGGATAAAAGAATTGATAAAATATCTCTCCAAATTGAAAAATTAGAGATTATGAAGGATTGTAGCTCAGTTGGTATTCAAATTTCCAAAAAAAGAAGCAATGATCAGCTCTGATATCGGCAAAGAAGTAATAAAAAAAGAATTGCCCCTGATTCCTAAGCTACCAGGTGTGTACAGGATGCTTAATTCAAAAAATGAAATTTTATACGTGGGTAAAGCAAAAAACTTACCTAATAGACTAAAAAGTTATGTATCAGAAAAAAATCACATTATTCGAACCGAAAGAATGTTGTCGCAAACAACTAAGCTTGAAATAACAACTACTTCTAATGAAAGTGAAGCATTACTTTTAGAAGCAAATTTAATAAAAAAATTCAAACCACGATTCAATATTTTACTAAAAGACGATAAGTCATTTCCTTATATTTATATTTCTGATCATAAATTTCCAAGAATTGAGAGGCACCGTGGTGCCAAAAATAAACCTGGAAAATATTACGGACCTTTTGCAAGTTCTTTAGCTGTAAATATGGCAATTAAAACTATACAAAAAAATTTTTTATTGAGATCTTGTACTGATAAGCAAGTAGACGCAGCAGATAAAACTTGTTTTAATTACTTTCTAAAAAGATGTGCGGGACCTTGTGGGGGAAAAATTGATAAGGACGATTACGCAAAATTTGTTGAAGCTGCAGATGAATTTTTGAGCAAGGGCAAATCTAGAAAAATTCAAAAGACTTTATCCTCTCAAATGGAGGATGCTAGTGAAGAACTTGATTTTGAAAAAGCTGCAATAATGAGAGATAAAATTAAATCTTTAAATATAATTCAATCTTCATTAACAATCAGTGAAGCAAATCTTATAGAAGCAGATGTTATAGCTGGATACAAGGAGTCAGGTAAATCATGCATTCAAGTTTTTTTTTATAGATCAAAACAAAATTGGGGTAATCAAGCATTTTTTCCTAAGCATGATCCAGATGAAAAACTAAAAGAAGTATTAAATTCATTTGTTTCTCAGTTTTATGAAAATAAAGCTGTACCCAGTTCCATTATTATAAGTGAAGATATTAAAGAAAAAAAATTGATAGAAAAAACTTTATCAAAAAAAGAAGGAAAACAAATTAGCATCTCTACAGCAAAGAAAGGTTCAAAACTAAAAGTAATAAATTTAGCGATTAAAAATGCAAAAGACAGCTTAAATAGAAAACTATATGAAAGTCAAAATAACAGAAGTTTACTGGATGAAATTGCAAAAAAATTTAAATTAGAAAATAGTATTAGCGTCATTGAGGTTTATGATAATAGCCATATTCAAGGAACAAATAGTGTTGGTGGGCTCATTACATATGGTGAAGAAGGATTTATTAAAAAAAGATATAGAAAATTTAATATTAAAACTGAAGAATATAAGCAGGATGATTACGGTATGATCAAAGAAGTTTTAACTAGAAGATTTAAACGAGCTATTCAAGAAAAAGGAAATTTTCTTTCTTTTCCAGATCTCGTATTGATTGATGGTGGTAAAGGCCAATATTCGTCTGCAAGAGAAACGATGAATGATTTAGGATTAAATGAAGTTCCTATTATAGCAATTGCAAAAGGGAAATTTAGGAATAGTGGTAATGAAACTTTTTTTCATAATGGTAAAGAGTTTAAATTTTCAAAAAATGATCCCACTCTATTCTTTCTGCAAAGAATTAGAGACGAAGCACATAGATTCGCTATAACCGCTCATAGAGCAAGGCGGAAAAAGGGAATTAGCAAATCTCTACTAGATCAAATTGAAGGAATTGGATCGGTGCGAAAAAGATCATTATTAAACCATTTTGGTTCTGCTAGAGCTGTAGAATCAGCTAGTTTAGACGAAATTCAGTCTGTAGATGGAGTTGAGGAAAAAGTTGCGAAAAAAATATATAACTTCTTTCACGAATGAAATTTAAAATTCCTAATTATTTAACAATTGGAAGAATTATAATTGTTCCAGTATTTGTATTTACTTTTTATCTTCCAGGATTTTATGGAGATGTATTGCCATTTGCACTATTTTTAATAGCCTCATTTACTGATTTTTTAGATGGTCTTCTAGCAAGAATGTTTAAAGAAGAGTCTAAATTAGGAGAACTTCTGGACCCAATCGCAGATAAAATTATTGTTGCTACTGCATTAATATTATTAGTTATGGATCAAACTATAAAAAATTATGAAGTAATTGCTGCAATTATTATTCTAACCAGAGAAATATTGATCTCAGGTTTAAGAGAATTTCTCGCCAAGGGTAAAATTAAATTACCAGTTTCAAACCTAGCAAAACTTAAAACTTTTTTACAAATGTTTGCTATCGCTATTCTTTTGACAGGTGAAACAGGAAATAAATTAATAAACTTTCAGGATTACAATGCACAAACAATTGGAATTATTATTCTATGGCTATCAGCTTTCCTAACGCTCTACACTGGATATGATTATCTTAGAAAAGGAATTGATCACGCAATATCTGAAGATAATAAAGATTAAGCTGCTTTTTTCTGTCTTACCAACAAATCAAAACTTTTAGATAATCCTAAGATCACTTCACAAACTTTATATTTATGTTCCGCTATGCTTGCCACAGGTGTAATTTCAGCAGCTGTCCCCGTTAAAAACGAACCTTCAAAATTACTTAATTCTTCAGGAGATATTTTTCTTTCATGAATATTAATATTTTTGGATTTTGCTAGTTCAATAACAGCTTGCCTCGTAATGCCATTTAAAAATGAATCAGCAATAGGTGTGTGTAATTCATTATTCTTATCTTTAAAAAAAATATTTGCACTAGTGCCTTC
>CABXWS010000034.1 GCA_902515965.1 uncultured Pelagibacteraceae bacterium | reverse complement strand
TACATTTGTTGCAACTGGTAATTCTGTAGTTGTTATTGAACACAATTTAGATGTTATTAAAACAGCCGATTATATAGTAGATATGGGTCCAGAAGGTGGAGTTAAAGGTGGAAATATTATTGCGGAAGGAAAACCAGAGGAAGTTGCAAAAGTTAAGGAAAGCTATACTGGAAAGTTTTTAAAGCCCTTATTAGATACTAAGTATCAAAAAACTGCTTAAATTTTATAAAAAAATAATATAAATTAATAATATTATGACTTCGATTCTACAATCTCTTTCAAAAACTGTACATTTATCTTTTGTAATTGCAATACTCCTATTCATTGGACTTTACATCGGTAATGGTGGATTTGATTTTGACGTTTTATTTTGGAGTTGGCTATTAAGGTACGTTCATGTAACCGTGAGTATTATGTGGATTGGATTGCTTTGGTATTTTAATTTTGTACAAATACCAAATATGGCAAAAATTCCCGATGAACAGAAGCCAGCTATTGGAAAAGTTATCGCGCCTGCAGCATTGTTCTGGTTTAGATGGGCTGCTTTATTTACAATAATTTCAGGTTTGTTATTAGCTTATTTTAATGGATACGTTCATCAAGCAATGACGCTTGGAATTGGTTCTGGAGGTGGAAAAAATACCGCAATTGGAATTGGAATGTGGTTGGGACTTATAATGGCCTTTAATGTTTGGTTTGTAATTTGGCCTAATCAGAAAAAAGCATTGGGAATAGTTGAATGTGAACCTGAAGTTAAAGCAAAATCTGCTAAAACTGCAATGTTGTTTTCTAGAACAAATACTCTTTTATCACTACCAATGTTACTCACTATGGTAGCAGCTCAAAATTTGTATTAATTAATCTTTTTCTTCTTTTATAATAGTTCTTTGGCTAACCTTTAAAGATACTAAGATGGGATTGGCTATATAAATAGATGAATATGTACCAAAGATTACACCCAAAATCATAGCAAGTGAAAATCCTTTTAAAATTTCACCTCCAAAAATAAAAATGGACAATAATGCGAGTAATGTTGTTACAGAAGTAATAATTGTTCTAGATAATGTTTCATTGATAGAAATATTAGTTAATTCGAAAATTTTAACATCTGCATATTTGCGTAGATTTTCTCTTACTCTATCGAATATTACAACTGTATCATTCATAGAATAGCCAACGATAGTCAATACAGCAGCTACTATGGAAAGATTTATTTCCAAAGAGAAAACTGAAAATATTCCCAATGTTATTACAACATCATGAAATAGAGCTAAAATTGCTCCAAGACTAAATTGCCACTCAAATCTAATCCATATATATAAAAGCATAGCTGCTAGGGACAAAGCAATAGCAATAATACCCGATCTTAAAAGTTCAGCACTAACTTTGGGACCAACATTTTCAACTCTTCTAAAGTCAACAAAGCCTATAGAATTAGATAATTTAGTTTTGATTTGATCTATAAATTTTGGGTCATTTGAGTTTTGTTTTTCAAATTTCACAACAAAGTCTGTGTCATTACCAAAATTTTTTACTGAAACATCACCTAAATCCATTTGATTAAAACTATCTCTAATTTTTGTTATATTGGCCGAAGTCTTATCAGTTCTTAATTCAATTAAAGTACCACCTTTAAAATCAACGCCAAAATTTAATCCTTTAAAAATTAAAAAAATTAAAGAAACAACAATTAATATTCCAGATAAAATATTAAAACTTTTATAGAATCTATTAAAATATATTGTCTTCATTATTATATTAATTTTTCCTTATGCTTATTTTTAATTACATAATAAGCAGTTATAAGTCGTGCAATAAAGTATACCGAAAATAAAGTTGTAAGTATTCCAACTCCCAAAGTGATCGAGAAACCTTTTATTGGACCTGAGCCCATAAAAAAAAGGATTATCGCTGCTATTAATGTTGTTATATTTGCATCTAAAATTGTTGTTCTTGATTTTGTATATCCAGAGTCAAATGCAATAATTGAATTATTTTCATTTTTTAATTCTTCTTTAATTCTTTCAAAAATTAAAACATTAGCATCAACTGCCATACCAACTGTTAAAATAATTCCTGCTATTCCAGGTAATGTTAGGGTAGCTTCAAATAATGTTAATATTCCAACTAGTAAAAATAAGTTTGATATTAAAGCTAAATTAGCTATCAACCCAAAAAATCGGTATTTGTAAAACATAAATGCTACTACTAATATAAAACCAATTATCAAAGAAATTATACCTGCGTTTATAGAGTCTTTTCCAAGATCTGGACCAACAGTTCTTTCCTCAATTATATTTAGTGGAGCTGGAAGTGCTCCAGATCTTAATAACAATGCCAAATCCGTTGCAGATTGAAAAGTAAAATTACCTGAAATCTGCCCATTACCCCCGACAATCGGCTCTCTAACTTCAGGGGCACTTATAATTTTTCCATCTAAAATAATTGCTAATCTTTTTCCAACACCACTTGATGTTGCTTTACCAAATTTTTTAGCACCCACCCTATCTAAACTAAAAGAAACAACAGTTTCATTTGTCTGATTATTCATTGTAGGTTTGGCATCCATCAAATTATCACCACTTAAAACAATTCTTTTACTTACAACTGCCTCATTAGACTCATCTTCGAATAAGAGTTTTTCAGTACCAAAAGATTCTTCTGAATTATTAGATATAAATTGAAAAGTAAGATTTGCCGTCTTTCCTAATAGTGATTTTATTCTTCCCGGGTCATCTAGACCAGGCAATTCTACTAAAATTCTATCATTTCCTCTTTTTAGAATATTTGGTTCATTAGTTCCTACCTCATCAACTCTACGTCTAACAATTTCAATAGCTTGATCCAAAGAGGAATTTTTTAATAGTATCAAACCATAGTCTGAGAATTCTAGTTTAAATGATGAGTCTTTGCTCTCAAAATTAAATTGATGGGACTTATATTGCTGAAAATATGGATTTATATCACTTTTATCATCATCTAATAGTAACTTAACATTATCTATTTTATCAATATCAACATCAAAAATAATTGATTTATTCTCAATTACGTAATTTCTAACTTTGATTTCTTTATCTTTAAAAAATTTTTTGAATTCTAGTACTTTGCTCTGTAATCTTTGTTTAATTACAGGTTCATTATCAATTTCTAATAGTAGATATGAACCTCCTTGAAGATCCAGTCCCAATTTTATATTTTTTGAAAAATATTCATCATCAATTTTTGTGAAATTTGATATTGTAAAATACGAGATTAAGAGAGTAAAAACTAAAACACTAAAAACTCTTAATTTAGAAAAATATAACACTTTAAAAAGTAATTATTTTTTTGGTTCTGCTTGTGCAACCAGTCCTTGTATTCCTGTGGATCTAACTATCTCTACCTTAACATTATCGGATATCATAACTTCAACTTTTTCACTATCAATAACTCTTTCAACAGTCCCTACAATACCACCAGAAGTTATAACTTTATCTCCTCTTTTTAATGCTTCAACCATAGCTTTATGTTCTTTAACTTTTTTTTGTTGAGGCCTGATTAAGAAAAAGTAAAAAATTACAAAAATCAATATAAGCGGTATAAATTGTCCAATTCCTGCATCCATATAATGTCCTTAATTAATATCGATTATTTATACTATCTAGTTTTAGAAGACAACTCTTAATTGATACCTATTTTCTCCAAATTGTTCATATACGGTCTTAGTTTATCTGGGATGATAATAGATCCATCCTCACTTTGATAATTTTCTAATATAGCTATCAAGGTTCTGCCAACAGCGAGACCACTTCCATTTAAGGTACCAACAAATTCATTTTCATTATTATTATTTTTATATCTAGCCCTCATTCTTTTAGCTTGAAATGTTCCACATGAAGAGCAGCTTGATATTTCTCTATATTTATTTTCGGATGGTAACCATACTTCAATATCATAAGTTTTCTCTGCACTAAAACCCATATCACCTGTACTTAAAATAATTTTTCTATAAGGTAATTTTAAATCATCTAAAATTTTAGTAGCACAATTAGTCATTCTTTCTAACTCATCTAGACATTTAGTATTTTCAACTATACTTACTAATTCTACTTTATAAAATTGATGTTGCCTAATCATTCCCTTCGTATCTTTACCATAGCTACCTGCTTCTTTTCTAAAACATGGGGTAGATGCAACTAACCGCATTGGTAAAGATTTGATATTTAAAATTTGGTTCTTGACCATATTTGTTAAAATTACTTCAGCCGTAGGAATTAAAAATTTTCTATCATTATTGTCGTCAAATTTTATTTCAAATTGATCATTTTCAAATTTTGGTAATTGTCCTGTACCAAACATAGTATTATCTGTTGCCATTAATGGTGGAGAAATTTCAGTATAACCATTATTATTAACATGTGTATCAATCATAAAATTAGATATTGCTCTTTCTAAAGAAGCCAATTTATCTTTGACAAATACAAATCTTGATCCAGTTGTCTTAGTGGCTAAGTCAAAATCAAGCATATTTAATTTTTCACCAATTTCGTAGTGAGACTTTGGTTTAAAATTCATTTCTTTAATTTCGCCTGATTTTGTTACCTCTTTATTGCTATTTTCGTCATTACCTATTGGCACATCATTTAAAGGGATATTTGGAATATTGCTTAATATTGCATCTAATTGATCTTTTATTATTTTTTGATTTTTACTTAGATCGTCTATTTTATTTGAAATATCTTTTGATTTTGTAAAGAGTTTTTCATCTTTAGATTTTGAAATAGATTTTTTTTCCATTTCTAAATTTTCTTTTTCTTGAATCAATTTTCTATTATTTTCATCAAGATTTAAAACTTTATCAAAATCAATATCTACATTTCGATTATTGATTGAACTTTTAAAATTATCGATATCTTTTCTAATATCTTTAATATTGTGCATTTCTTTCTTGAGCTTTCTTTTCAATAATATTTACAGAAAAAATCGATAATTCATATAAAATTAACAAAGGTATTGCTAAACCTATTTGAGTAACAGGATCTGGTGGTGTTAGAACTGCAGCAGCAGCAAAAATAATTACCACAAAATATTTTCTTCTTTCTCTTAAGTAAGTCGAGTTAACAACACCAATTCTTGCAAGTAAACTTAACACAACTGGTAGCTGAAAACTTAAACCGAAAGCAAAAATTAATTTCATTACTAATGATAAATACTCATTAACTTTAGCCTCTAATTGTATTGGTAAACTAGTTCCAAGTCCTGAGCTTTCAAAAGATAAAAAGAATTTAAAAGCTAAAGGCATAATGAGATAATAAACAAGCATACCTCCCAGTAAAAACAATATAGGTGTAATGATTAAATATGGCATTATTGCTTTCTTCTCATGAGTGTACAGTCCTGGTGCTATAAATTTCCATATTTGAGCTAATATGTATGGGCTTGTTATAAAAAAAGCTGCGAAAAACGAAACTTTTAAGTAAGTTAGAAATGTTTCTTGAAGAGCTGTAAATATTAATCTTCTATTTACATCACCATCTTTTACAGCGTTAGCATAAGGCTCAACTAAAAAGCTATATATATATTCTGAAAAATAATAACAAATTACAAATAGCACTGCCAAGAAGATTAGAGAATTTATTAGTCGTTGTCTTAATTCTGTAAGATGACTTATAAAACCTGTTTCTTTTTTTTTAGCTGTCATCTTTGGATTTATCTTCTTTCATAATTTCAGTATTTTTTTTTAATTCTTCTTTAATAGATACATCGGTTATTTCTGTAACTTGGTTTTGAACGTCTGAAAAATATCTTTTTGCAGAACCTATCCATGAACCAACTTTTTTTAACATCACAGGGAAATCTTTTGGTCCTACAACTATTATTGCAATTGATATTATAATTAATATTTCTAACCAGCCGATCTGTGGCATTGATTACTCTTTTTTGTCTGAATCTTGATTGTCAGATATATTTTTAGGTTGGCTATCTTCTGTTGCATCAGTTGCCATTCCTTTTTTAAAACTTTTAATGCCTTTAGCAACATCACCCATTAAACTTGAAATTTTACCTCTACCAAAGAGTAAAACTACAAGAATGACCACAATTGCTATTTGCCAAAATCCAATACTCATAATTACTTATAACCTTATAATTAAAGTTTTAAAACTATTTTTTTATTTTTCGTTATCTGAATTAAGAGTACTGTTTAGCATCTCATCAATATCAGAGTATATATTTTCCTTCTTATCTTCCTGTTTTTCTTTAAAGAACTTGCCTGTTCCAAATATTGATGCATCTACACTAGAAGTATCAATTAGACCAGCAGTACCTAGTTCATCTACAGTTGGAAGATCTGACAATTTTTGAAGATTGAAGTGACTTAGAAAATCATCTGTAGTAACGTATAAAATAGGTTTACCAGGAGCATCTTTTCGACCTTGTGGTTTTACCCAATTCAATTCCATCAAAATTTCAAGTGTATTATTACCAAAGGCAACGCCACGTATTTCTTCTATTTCTGCTCTAGTAACAGGTTGGTGATAAACAATTATCGCAAGTGTTTCAATTGCAGCTTTTGATAATTTTTTTTCTACTGTTTTTTGCTGGGCCATTAATGATGATAAATTGTCTGATGTTCTAAATGACCATTTGTTAGATATGCAAACTAAATTAATTCCACGATCAGAGTAGAAACTCTGAATTTTTTGTAAGGATTTTTCTACATCCGTTTTTTTTGAAATTTTGTTTTCTATAGTTTCAATATTTAATGGTTCAGCAGCAGCAAAGACAATTGCTTCCACTTCTTTATCTAAATCATTCATCTTAGATGGAAATGAAACTATGTTATTTTTTTTTAATTTATTCATTAATTTTTCTTTATATAAATATCATCAAATAGGTTATTCTGCTTAATCGATATATTTCCCTCTTTTGCAAGCTCTAAAGATCCAGCAAATATTCCAGCACTTCCGGTTTTAGATAATGTTTTAGAGTCTTTGAAACTTTTCGGAATTAATTCTGAAATATTTTTCCAATCATTTAAATTATCATAAAATTCCTTAATAACATTTATTCCTTCTTCTGTTGTAAATACTGGAAGTTTTGGAATATTCATTCTTTGAAAATCTTTTGTCATGACAATATTTGAATAACTTTTAAGCAACTCAAATAAGGTTAATGAATATTGGGAATTATAAATTGATCTCATTCCACTCTTAGATCCTCTCATAAAAATATCACGTCCTAATCTTTTTCTACTTAACATTTGAGAAGATAATAATCGAATTAATTCAAGCTTCTTTAATTGTAATTTTAATTTTTCAGCAACTTCTAAAGCTTTAAATTCTTCTTCTTCAGTTTCGGGTAATAAAAGTTTAGATTTAAGATATGTTAACCATGTAGCCATTAACAAATATTCAGATGCGAGTTCTAAATTTAAGTTTTGAGTTTTTGTAATAAAATCATGAAATTGATCAGCCAATTTAGTGATCGAAATATTTTCTAAATCGACTTTTTGCGATTTTGCCAAATCTAAAAGTATTTCTAGTGAGCCAGTGTAGTTTGTAAGATCTACATTAAATTCTAAAGAATCACTCATAAATTTAAATTTTAACTTATTATTTGTATTAATTTAGATGTTTTTTTTGTTATAAAATCATCAATAAAAGGTGAATTTTTGGCAACAATATTCATTTCATTTAACATTCCATTACAATGAAGAACTAAATTACAACCTGCATTAAAAGATTTGAGAACGTTATTTTTTAGATGTCCGTTTAGCGCACCCATAGAAATATCGTCAGTCATTAACAGACCTTTAAACAATATTTTATTTCTTATTAAATTTATAATTATTTTTGAATGTGAAACATTATTAATTGGATCAAGTTTTTTGAAGAGCAAATGACCCGTCATCCCTAAAATAGCTTTTTTTTTAAAAAAGGGGTAAAAATCATTTTTTTTTAGGTATTTAAGATCCTTATCAATATTAGGTAATCTGTAATGGCTGTCTACTTTTGCCAATCCATGCCCTGGGATATGTTTCATAACTGTCCCTATTCGGTTTTGATGAAATTTATCAATCGCTATATCTCCAATTTTAGATAAAAGTTTTTTATTGCTTGAATAAGATCTATCACCAACAATTTTATGAGATTTTTTTCTATGTAAATCTAAAACAGGAACTGTGTTTATATTAACTCCAATAAGTCTTAGCAAATAAGATATTTGTTTAACATAAACGGTTAAATATGTATCAAATTTTTGTCTATCTTTCTTATATAAATCGCCAAAATATTTCGCACTAAAAATTGAATTATCTATAAATTTTTTTAATCTACTTATTCTACCTCCCTCTTCGTCTATTAGAATGGGATAATTTTGATTCACTAATATTTTCTTTATTGAATTTGTTAAATTTTGAGTTTGCTCAATTGATTTGATGTTTCTAGAAAATAGTATTACACCCCAAGGTTTATATTTTTTTAAAAA
>CABXWS010000033.1 GCA_902515965.1 uncultured Pelagibacteraceae bacterium | reverse complement strand
TTTAAATGAAGGACTAAAACTTCAAATGGCTATCGATGAAGCTTACAAAGATGGGTTGTTAGGAAAAAATTCAGCAGGAACCGGATGGGAGCTTGATGTTTATATTCACTATGGTGCGGGAGCGTATATATGTGGAGAGGAAACTGCTATGCTCGAAAGTATAGAAGGAAAAAAAGGACAACCAAGATTAAAACCTCCTTTTCCAGCTTTAATAGGTCTTTATGGTTGTCCAACAATAATTAACAATGTTGAAACAATTTCGGTAGTCCCAACTATCCTAAGAAGAGGTGGAAAATGGTTTGCAACTCTTGGCAGACCAAAAAATACTGGTTCTAAAATATATTGTATTTCAGGAAATGTTAACAATCCTTGCAATGTTGAAGAGGAAATGGGAATACCCCTTAAAGAACTTATTGAAAAACATGCAGGGGGAGTAGTAGGTGGATGGGATAACTTAAAAGCTGTAATTCCAGGAGGTTCTTCAATGCCATTACTTCCAAAAGAAACATGTGAAAAAATAAAAATGGATTTTGATGAATGTGTAGAAAATAAAACTGGATTAGGAACTGCAGGAATTGTTGTTATAAATAAAGATCAAGACATAATTGCGTGCATGGCTAGAATAGCAAGATTTTATAAACATGAAAGTTGTGGTCAATGTACTCCATGTAGAGAAGGATCTGGATGGATGTGGAGAATGCTTGATAGAATGGCTAAGGGAGAAGCTAATAGAGACGAAGTAGATATGTTGTTAGATGTTACAAAACAAATAGAAGGTCATACTATTTGTGCTTTTGGTGAGGGGTCATCTTGGCCTGTTCAAGGTTTGATTAGAAATTTTAAGGATGAAATAATTGAGAGAAATAAATTTGACCCGATTGTAAAAAAACAAAAAGATATCCCATATTTGGTTGACCAACACTTACTAGAGAAAGAAAATGCTTAAACTAAAAGTTAACGATATTGATGTTGAAGTCGAAGAGGGGACAACTGTTTTACAAGCGTGCGAAAAAGCTGGTGCGGAGATACCAAGATTTTGTTATCATGAAAAATTATCTATAGCAGGAAACTGTAGAATGTGTTTAGTTGAAATGGAGAAATCACCTAAACCAGTAGCTTCCTGTGCAATGCCAGCAGCCGAAGGCATGGTTTTAAAAACTAACACGGAGAAAGTAAATAAAGCTCGAAAAGGAGTAATGGAGTTTTTATTGGCTAATCACCCGCTTGATTGTCCGGTATGTGATCAAGGAGGTGAATGTGATTTGCAAGATCAATCTATGTTTTATGGCATTGATAAATCAAGATTTAACGAAAACAAAAGATATGTGCCTGAAAAGTATATGGGACCTTTAATCAAGACACAGATGACAAGATGTATTCATTGTACAAGATGTATTAGATTTGCAACAGAGGTTGCTGGTGTCCCAGAACTTGGAGCCATTGGAAGGGGAGAAAATATGCAAATCACAACTTATTTAGAAAAAGCAATGACCTCTGAGTTATCTGCAAATGTTATTGATTTGTGTCCAGTCGGCGCATTAACATCAAAACCTTATGTTTTTGAAGCTAGGCCGTGGGAATTAAAAAAGACAGAGACCATAGATGTTATGGATGCAGTTGGATCAAATATCAGAGTTGATACATATGGCTGGGATGTAAAAAGAGTTCTTCCAAGAATAAACGAGGAAATTAATGAGGAGTGGATATCAGATAAAACAAGATATGCATGTGATGGTTTAAAAAACCAAAGATTAGACACGCCTTACATAAAAGAAAAAAACAAACTTAATAAATCTAATTGGGAAGATGCTTATAATGCAATAGTTAAAAAAATTGTTAATACTAATCCAAAAAAGATATCCGGATTTATTGGTGATATGACAAATATGGAAACTATTTACGCAGCAAAAGATCTTTTTGAAAAAACAATAAAATCGAAAAATTTAGAATTTAGAGATGATAAATATTATTTAAATTTAAGTAAAAGAGATAATTATTTACTAAATAGTTCTATTGAAGGTATAGAAAGAAGTGATTTGATAATTTTAATTGGAGCAAATCCAAGATTTGAAGCTACAATTTTAAACTCAAGAATAAGAAAGAATTATTTAAAAAATAGAACAGAAGTTATATCTTTAGGAAATTTAGACGATCTTACATATCCTTATAAAATTCTAAATAATGCTACAGAAATTATCAAAGATATTATTACTGATAAAAATGACATTTCAGATAAAATTAAAAAGGCAAAATATCCAAGTATTATATTTGGTGAATCTGCTCTAAAACTCAGTTCCGCTGTATATATTTTTGAAGAATTAAAAAAATACTTAGATAAAAACAATAAAATTACAGAAGAATGGAATCCAATAAATGTTCTTTCCAAAAATTCGTCAACAGTAGGTGCGTTGGACTTAAATGTACTAGCTAACAATTCAGGTTACGAAATTTTAAATAATCTTGAAAATAATAATTACGAAGTCGTTTTTTTGTTCGGCCAAGATAATTTAGTATTTAATAAAAAAAATGAATTCATTATATACGTTGGGAGTCATGGAGATAAAGGGGCAAATTTAGCAGATATAATTTTACCTGGAGCGGCATACACTGAACAAGACGGCTATTTTACAAATTTAGAGGGCAGACTTCAAAAAGCATTTAAAGCTTCATACCCACCAGGTGAGGCTAAAGAAGATTGGCAAATTATAAATGAACTTTCAGGATACATTAAAAAAAAATCTTTATATAAAGACAAGAGTCAACTATTAGACAAAATGTCAAATTACCTAAAGATTAATTTGAATAGTGATCATGAATTTAAGGTTCCTTCATATGAATTTAAATCTGAAAAAATCATTATAGATAATATTGATTATTATCATTCAAATGTAATCGCCAGATCATCAAAAACTATGTCGGAGTGTAAAAATATAAGAATGAAATTACCTAAAACTGGAACAGATAATTAATGACTGAGTTGATTATTTTTTTTGACCAAATTTACAAAATTTTATTCTTATTAGTCCCAGTATTGGTTTCTGTTGCAATGATAGTTTGGTTGGATAGGAGAGTTTGGGCATTTGTACAAAAAAGGAGAGGCCCAAACGTTGTTGGACCATTTGGATTGCTTCAAACACTTGCAGATGCATTAAAATATATATTCAAAGAAATAATAATTCCTGCAAGCTCAAATAAAGTAATTTTTATATTAGCTCCTATTGTTACTATGACACTAGCTCTTATTGCTTGGGCCGTGATACCTTTTAGCGAAACATTTGTTCTAGCAGATATTAATGTAGGTGTTTTATATTTATTTGCAGTATCTTCCCTAGGTGTTTACGGAATTATTATGGGTGGTTGGGCCTCGAATTCAAAATATCCTTTTCTTGGAGCAATCAGATCTGCTGCTCAAATGGTTTCTTATGAAGTTTCAATTGGTGTGATTATCATAAATGTATTACTTTGCGTTGGATCATTAAATTTAAGTGATATTGTATTAGCTCAACAAAATTTATGGTTTGTAATACCTTTATTTCCAATGTTTGTTATATTCTTTATATCCGCTTTAGCCGAAACCAACAGACCCCCATTTGACTTACCAGAAGCTGAAGCTGAATTAGTGGCTGGATATCAAACAGAATATTCTGGAATGATGTATGCAATGTTTTGGTTAGGGGAATATGCAAATATTTTATTGATGTGCGCTATGGGCTCAATCTTATTTTTAGGTGGGTGGCTATCTCCGATAGATATATTTCCATTTAACGTGATACCCGCACCAATATGGTTAATATTAAAAATATTGTTCCTATTTATCCTTTTTGCATTGATAAAAGCTATTGTGCCAAGGTATAGATACGATCAATTAATGAAGTTAGGATGGAAAATTTTTCTACCATTATCATTAATTTATGTTGTGTTAACTGCAAGTTTTTTAATGTATTTTGATTTGTTGCCAGGATAATAATATGAAAATATCTAGAATTTTAAAAACCATATTTATGATTGATTTCCTCACAGGATTAGTCATGGCAATAAAAGAGGTATTTAAACCAAAAAAAACAATAAATTATCCTTTTGAAAAGGGATCTGTAAGTCCACGAGCAAGAGGTGAGCATGCGTTAAGAAGATATCCTAATGGAGAAGAAAGATGTATTGCTTGTAAACTTTGCGAGGCTGTATGTCCTGCTCAGGCGATAACAATTGAATCTAGCGAAAGAGATGATGGAAGTAGAAAAACCACTCGTTATGACATTGATATGTTGAAATGCATTTATTGTGGCTTGTGTGAACAATCATGTCCAGTTGATGCAATTGTTCAAGGACCTAATTTTGAATTTTCAACAGAAACAAGGGAAGAGCTTTATTATAATAAAGAAAAATTGTTAGAAAATGGTGATAGATGGGAAAATATTTTAGCTGCCAATATTAACGCTGACAGTTCTCAAAGATAACAAATGATTGCTCATGCAATAGTTTTTTATATTTTTTCTTTAATTGCAATCATATCTGCAGTAATGGTTACCGTTTCAAAAAATACGGTAAACTCCGTTTTCTTTTTAATTTTAGATTTCATAAGCATTTCATGTTTGTTCATAATGATTGGAGCAGAATTTTTAGGAATGATTATGCTGATCGTTTATGTAGGTGCTGTTGCTGTACTTTTTTTGTTTGTCGTAATGATGTTGAATGTAGCAGAACAAAAGAACGAATGGTTTAATGCTAGTAAAAGAAGCTCACATATACCTGTTGGATTACTTGTAAGTATTATCATATTTTTTGAATTAATCATTGTTATAGGTGGTTGGAAATATAAACCTGATTTAATAGACTCATTAGCAATTGAAATAAATACTGAGTTAACAAATACGCAATCATTGGGAAGTGTAATTTACACTGATTATGTTCACCTTTTCCAGATTTCAGGAATGATCTTACTCGTTGCTATGATAGGAGCAATAGTCTTAACCTTTAGGGAAAGAAGTGGTGTAAAACGACAAAGTTATTTTAAACAAATATCAAGAGAAAGAAATGAAGGAATTGAATTAATAGAAGTAGAAAATAATAAGGGAGTAAAAATAGATGTTTAGTATTGGTCTTGGACATTATCTAACTCTAGCAGCAATTATTTTTACAATTGGAATTGTTGGTATTTTTTTAAATAGAAAAAATATTATAGTAATTTTGATGAGTATTGAGCTAATATTATTAGCTGTAAATATAAATCTTGTCTCATTTTCAATATTTATCAATGATTTAAGCGGTCAAGTTTTCACTCTATTCATACTTACTGTGGCTGCAGCTGAGGCTGCTATTGGACTTGCAATTATAGTAGTTTATTACAGAAATTCTGGAACAATAAGAGTTGAAGAGATTGATAAATTGAAAGGATAACGTGGAATATTTAATTTTATTTTTGCCATTAATTGGATCAATTATTTCTGGATTTTTTGGCAAAAGTATTGGCGATAAATATTCTCAAATTATTACTTGTTCATTGGTTTCTCTATCAGCGATATTCTCATTATTTATATTCTTTAAAGTTGTTGTCACAGGTTATGAACACAACGCATTAATTTCGACCTGGATTAGTTCGGGAACACTTAACGTAAATTGGTCTATAAATATTGATGCTCTTTCAGCTGTTATGTTAGTTGTTGTGACATTAGTATCTTCACTGGTACACATTTACTCTGTCGGTTATATGTCTCATGATCCTCATAAACCAAGATTTATGGCTTATTTGTCATTATTTACTTTTGCAATGTTAACTTTAGTAACCTCTGATAATTTTTTACAATTATTTTTTGGTTGGGAAGGAGTTGGACTTTGTTCATATTTTCTAATTGGTTTCTGGTACAAAAGAGAAGCAGCTAATTCTGCAGCAATTAAAGCATTTGTAGTTAACAGGGTTGGAGATTTTGGTTTTGCGTTAGGAATATTTTTAATTTTTTATATCTTTGGAACAGTAAACTACGATGAAGTTTTTCAAAAAATACCGGAAATAATTGATCAAAAGACAAATTTTCTTTCATTTGAACTTAATTCAATAGATCTAATTTGTTTGTTATTGTTCATTGGTGCTATGGGTAAATCAGCACAATTTTTACTTCATACATGGCTGCCCGATGCAATGGAAGGACCTACGCCTGTTTCAGCTCTTATTCATGCAGCAACAATGGTAACGGCAGGTGTTTTCTTAGTCGTAAGATGTTCCCCGATCTATGAATACTCTGATTTTTCGCTATCTATAATTACGTTGGTAGGAATGACCACAGCATTTTTTGCAGCAACGGTGGCATTAGTTCAAACCGATATAAAAAAAATAATTGCATATTCTACATGTAGTCAATTAGGTTATATGTTTTTTGCTGCTGGAGTTGGCGCTTATAATGTCGCCATGTTTCACTTATTTACACATGCCTTTTTTAAAGCCCTCCTTTTTTTAGGTTCAGGCTCAGTAATTCATTCGTTTAAAGATGAGCAGAATATTAATAAAATGGGAGGTGTATTTAAGAAGCTTCCATATACATACATATTGATGGTTATTGGAACTCTAGCTTTAACTGGATTTCCATTCTTGTCGGGTTTTTATTCTAAAGATGCAATCATCGAATTTGCATATATTAGTGATACGAAATTTGGGATATATGCAGCGAGTATTGGTGTATTAACAGCCGTAATGACTTCAATATATTCATGGAGATTAATTTTTAAAACATTCCACGGAGATTATAAAAATAAAGATTTAAGTATTGATACAATGCATGAGTCACCATTGAGTATGATGATACCTTTAGTTTTGTTAGCAATAGGCGCCATATTCTCTGGTATTTTATTTAAAGAATTATTTATAGGGCATAATACAATGTATGATTTTTGGGGTAATTCTATTAAATTTCTTGAACCACTTGGAAAAGAACACCCCCCAACATGGTTTTTGTTTTTAACACCATCAATGGTTGTTTTAACAATTCCATTGTCTTTTTACTTATTTGTTAAAAACACTAAAGTAGTAGATGAAATAGTATCTATAAATAAACCTATTTATATTTTTCTCCAAAAAAAATGGTACTTCGATGAATTATATGATCAAGTTTTTGTCAAACCGTCTAAGCTGTCTGGAATATTTCTTTGGAAAAAAATTGATGGATCAATAATTGATAAATTTGGACCAGATGGTATCTCAAACTTGATTAAAAGTTTTTCTTTTAAGGCAGTTAAATTTCAATCAGGATATATTTATCAATATGCGTTCATAATGCTTTTGGGATTTTCAGTCTTACTAACTTTATTAATAGTCAACTAATATGAATTTTCCAATTCTATCATCTTTAATATTATTACCAACTCTTGGTGCTTTATTTATATTTTTTGTTAGATCATCAAATTCACAATATCAGAGCAGCAAATATGTTGCACTTTTTATAACACTAGGAAATTTTATTTTAGCAGTCTACTTATGGACAATTTTTGATAACTCAGCGACCGGGTTTCAATTTGTTGAAGATAGAGAGTGGATATCAGATTTTATAAATTATAAAGTAGGTATTGATGGTATATCAATTTTGTTTATTTTGCTCACAACTTTTATAACCCCTATCTGCGTAATAACTGTTAATGCAACCATTAAAAATAGATTAAAAGATTTTTTAATAGCAATACTAATTCTTGAAACATTCATGATTGGAGTTTTTTGTTCTTTAGATTTAGTTGTTTTTTATCTATTTTTTGAAGCTGGTTTAATACCAATGTTTTTAATAATCGGTATCTGGGGTGGTGAAAGGCGTGTTTATTCCGCATTCAAATTTTTTTTATATACTTTGCTAGGTTCAGTTTTAATGCTAGTTGCAATTATTTCAATATATTGGATTACTGGGACAACAGATGTAATTAAATTATATGAAATTGGTATAGAACCGAAATACCAAAATTTATTATGGCTTGCATTTTTCAGCTCATTTGCTGTTAAAACCCCTATGTGGCCAGTACATACTTGGCTACCAGATGCTCATGTGGAAGCACCTACAGCTGGATCAGTTTTACTAGCGGCAATACTTTTAAAGATGGCTGGATATGGTTTTATCAGATTCTCTTTAGGACTTTTTCCTGATGCCTCAGAATATTTTGTACCTCTAGTTTATATACTCAGTTTGATTGCAATTATTTACACTTCATTAGTTGCTTTAATGCAAGAAGATATGAAAAAACTTATTGCATACTCATCTGTAGCTCATATGGGATTTGTTACATTGGGAATTTTTACAATGACACAACAAGGCATTGAGGGAAGCATTTTTCAAATGATTAGCCATGGCTTAGTATCAGCAGCACTTTTCTTATGCGTTGGAGTAGTTTATGATAGGTTTCACACAAGGTTGATCAGTCGATACGGAGGATTAGTTGTTATAATGCCAAAGTATGCAATAGTTTTCATGATATTTACCTTAGGCGCTTTAGGATTGCCCGGAACAAGCGGATTTATAGGTGAATTTTTAGTTTTAATGGGAGCATTTAAAAAAAATATTTTAGTCGCAACAATTGCAAGCCTTGGTGTAATTTTGGGTGCAGCATACATGCTATGGCTATACAAAAGAATAATATTTGGAAAATTAATAAATAAAGATTTAAAAACAATGGTAGACCTAAAAACATTTGAAATGATCACTTTAGGCATTCTAATTGTACCAATCTTATTTTTTGGTTTTTATCCTGAGCCTTTGATTAATTCAATT
>CABXWS010000032.1 GCA_902515965.1 uncultured Pelagibacteraceae bacterium | reverse complement strand
ATAACTGCTATTTTGAGGTGGAACGCATTAGCGATGGTAATGAAAGCCAACAAAAATTATGGAGGACTTGGAGGTCATATTGCAAGTTATGCATCGTTTGCAGAAGTTTTTGAAGTAGGATTTAATCATTTTTTTAAAGGTGGCGATGAAGCGGACTTAATATTTTATCAATCACAATGCACAACAGGAATTTACGCAAGATCTTTTTTAGAGGGAAGATTATCTAAAAACCATTTAGAAAATTACAGACAAGAACTAAATGAACATGGCTTGTCATCATATTGTCATCCTTATTTAATGAGAGATTACTGGACATTTACAACATCTTCAATGGGAATAGGTTTAGTAAATGCAATTTATCAAGCACGTTTCATGAAATATATGGATAATAGAAACTTGCTCAAAACAAATAAAAGAGTTTGGGGATTATTTGGTGATGGTGAAATGGACGAACCAGAAAGCCTTGCAGGTTTAACTATAGCCTCTAGAGAAAAATTAGATAATTTAACTTTTATAATTAATTGTAATTTACAAAGGTTAGATGGACCTGTTCGAGGGAATGGGCAAATTATTCAAGAGTTAGAAACTTTATTTAAAGCAGCTGGCTGGAATGTTATTAAAGTTTTGTGGGGTACCGAGTGGGATAAAATTTTTCAACAAGATAAAAATCATTTATTATTAAAACGTTTTGCCAAAACCGTAGATGGGAAATATCAAACCTTAGGTGCAAGAGATGGAGAATATAATTTAAAAAACTTTTTTGCTGAAGATCCCGAAGTATTAAAACTAGTATCTTCCCTAAGTAAAGACGAAATAGACAAACTCAAAAGAGGTGGGCATGACTTTAAAAAATTATATGCCGCTTTTAATGCAGCGGTAAAAACAAAAGGAAAACCCACTGTAATTTTGGCCAAAACCAAAAAAGGTTATGGAATGGGTAAAGCTGGTGAATCTAAAATGACTAATCATCAACAAAAAGAGCTTAATTTAGAAGCATTAAAAGAATTTAGAGACCGTTTTCAGTTAGATATTCCAGATAACAAACTTGAAAAGTTGGAATTTTATAAACCTGATGAAAATTCTGAAGAAATTAAATATTTGAAAAAAAGAAGGGAAATCTTAGGTGGGTCATTACCAAAAAGAAGTTTTACTAAAGTAGAATTAATCACTCCTAAAATTGAAAAGCATTCCAATTTTTTGTTTGAGGACAGCACAAGAGAATATTCAACAACAACTGGTTTAGTAAGGTCTTTAGGAAATATTATGAGGGATAAAGAATTTGGAAAAAGAGTAGTTCCTATAGTAGCGGATGAAGCAAGAACATTTGGTATGGCAAATCTATTTTCACAAATAGGCATTTATTCACCTGATGGTCAATTATATGAACCAGAAGATGCTACCTCAATTATGAAATATCAAGAATCTAAAACTGGACAATTATTAGAGGAAGGAATTAATGAGGCTGGGGCAATTTCTTCATGGCTAGCTGCAGCCACATCTTACAGCAATCATAATTTTCCAATGATGCCTTTTTATATATTTTATTCAATGTTTGGTTTCCAAAGAATAGGTGACTTGATATGGGCCGCAGCCGATCAAATGCCAAGAGGTTTTTTAATAGGTGCAACTGCTGGAAGAACAACTTTAGCAGGTGAAGGTTTGCAGCATCAAGATGGACAAAGTCATGTAATAGCTTCAACTTTTCCAAATTTAAAATCCTACGATCCTTGTTTTGCTAACGAACTCGCAGTTATTTTTGATGAAGGTATGAAAAGAATGATGACAGAATGTAGAGACGAGTTTTATTATATTACAGTTAATAATGAAAAATATACTCATCCAAAAATAGATTTAAATAATAAAGAAGGAATAATTAAAGGGGGGTATTTATTTAAAGATAATTCTAAAGGTTCTATAAATATAAATTTACTAGGGTCTGGACCAATTTTTAGAGAATGTATAGATGCATCAAAAATTTTAAAAGAAGAATATGGAATTGGCTCTAAATTATATAGCATTACAAGTTATTCAGAATTAGAAAAAGATGCAAAATCAGTTTTGAGACAAAACACTTTATCACCATCAGATAAAAAACAAAATTATTTGGAAAAGATATTATCAAACAACGATCCAATAGTTGCAACATCAGATTATGTGAGAGGTTATGCGCAATTAATCTCGAGTTATACAAAAAATAAATTTTTAGCGCTCGGAACTGATGGTTTTGGCAGAAGTGATACAAGAAAGAATTTGAGAGATTTTTTTGAAGTAGATAGTAAGCACATAGTAGTCAGTTCTTTGTATACTTTATATGAAGACGGTAAGGTTTCATTAGACGTCTTGGAAAAAGCAATTAAAAAATACAATCTTAATAATAATAAAAGTAATCCCTGGGAAGTTTAATAATTTAAATTAAGTATGGATTTACCTGTTGTTAATCACCAAGATTATGAAGCCAAATTAAATGAAGATAATAAGTTTCCAATAAAAAAATTTGGGGAATTAGCTAAATATTTGGTTTTACAAAAAGTAGTAAAAACTTTTCATAAACCAGAGCCTTGTTCTATCGAAACTCTCAAGGAAGCACATTCTCTTGAATACATTAATAAGATAAAAAATAAATCTCTAGATAAAAATGAGGTGAGGAAAATTGGTTTTCCACTAGTTGATAGCGTTGTTAGAAGATCTTTCATCGCGACTGGTGGAACGGTTATGGCAACAAAACTTGCTTTAAATTATGGAATAGCATGTAACACTGCTGGTGGAAGTCATCATGCAAGCTACGATGAGGGGGCTGGTTACTGTGTTTTTAATGATGTGGCGGTTGCCGCTAAATATCTAACACTTAGGGGATTGGCAAATAGAATTTTAATAATAGATTTGGATGTGCATCAGGGTAATGGAAATTCTGAAATATTTAAAAATGATAATCAAGTATTTACATTTAGCATGCATTCTAAAGTAAATTATCCAGCAAAAAAATCTATATCTGATTTAGATGTAGAACTTGAGGAAAATTTAGAGGATAAAAAATATTTAGAGATTTTAAAATCAAACTTAAAACTTCTAAATCAAGAGGAATTTGATTTTATTTTTTATATTGCTGGAGTTGATATTCATTATAATGATAGGTTAGGTAAATTAAATATCTCTGACGAAGGTATAATTAAAAGAGATGAAATAGTTATTGACAATTTTTTTTCAAATAAAATTCCAATTTGTGGCGTATTGGGAGGTGGATACAATAAAGATTTTGATAAATTAATAGAATTGCATTCTTGTTTACACAAAACATGTGCTAAGTTTATTTAAATGAAAAAAAATAATTTAACATCCGAGCAGAAGTTAGTTCTATTTGATGAAGCAACTGAACCACCTGGATCAAGTGAATTAAATAATGAAAAACGAGACGGAACATATCACTGTGCAAATTGCGATATAGAACTTTTTAAATCTTCAACAAAGTATGAAAGTGGCTCTGGATGGCCTTCATTTTATGAAGCAAATGAAGGGGTATTTGAAATTAAAAAAGATTTTCATATCGGGTATGAGAGAATTGAATATCATTGTAAAAATTGTGGTGGACATCATGGTCATATATTTGATGATGGACCAAAACCTAGTGGAAAAAGATTTTGTAACAATGGTATTTGCTTAATTTTTAAACCACGTAAATAATTGTAATTTAGATAAAAATTAAATATAAACCTGTAAAATGTATATATTAAATAAGTTTATTTTTATAATTTGCTTATCTCTACTCTCAACTTTTGCATATGGAGATACAGCTAATGACATAATTAACAGGCTTTCAGATAAAATTTCATCAGTTGTTGAAAATACTTTAGGAGGTGACGCTGAATTCTCTTTAGAGTTTCCCGAAGACGATGATGTTGAATTAGAAATACTAAAATTTAAAGAATTAGATAGCTCCGATACTCAGAATTCATTTTCACAATTAAGTTTACATACGCAAGAAGTAAACGATGATACCAGATTTATTTTAAATCTAGGTTATGGTCAAAGATATATATCTTCAGACAAATCAATGATCACAGGAATAAATGGTTTTATTGATTACGATACTGAAGGTCATGCTAGAACAAGTTTAGGATTTGAGGCAATGGCTCAAATTTTAGAATTTACTGGAAACTATTATTTAGGTTTGTCTGGTACTGAAGAAATTAATGGTATTAATGAAAAAGTATTAGACGGGTATGAAATAAATTTATCATCACAATTACCATATATGCCATGGACAAGATTAAATTTACAAAACTATGATTTTGAAAAGGAAAAAGCTTCTGAGAATACAGGCGGTAATTTGGTTTCTCTTGAAATGAACTTGTCTCCAAGTATTCAATTTGAGGCCTCTAAGAATTTTATAGATACTAGTGGTGTTGAGGACGAAGAGACATTCAAAATCATGTATTATAATCCACCTAGAAACAAGTCATCACTTCAGGATGGATTTTTATCATCAACTGCATTTGAAAAAGGTGATGTAGAAGCAAAAATGAAAGATAAAGTGAGAAGAAGAAATGCTATGACAATCGAAGTACAAGGAGCTGTGATTTTAACGAAGCAATAATTTATGAGAAATTTAATCAAATCAATATTAATTTTGTTTATCTCATTTTATTCAGTAAACACATTTGCAGCAACGGGAGCTGCTACAGAATATAAAGTAACAATGACAAAACTTGAACTGTGCGAAACGGGTAGCACTACAGCAAATTGTTTAAATGCATTGACCATATCACCATCAGGAACATCTGGTGCTGTAGATATTGCATCAGTGAGTGCAGGAGCAGTTGCTGGATCTTATGGAAATATAGCAAAAGCAAAAATAGGAACTTTATATACTTTTATTCAAATTACTATGAGCAGACAATTTTCTATGACTGGAACAGCAGGAAGTTGCGCAACTAAAGCAGGAGAAACAGGAAGCAAAACTACAGATGCAAAAGGACAAACTGGAGGTACTCCAGGATCTTCAACTTTATATGTTCCAGACGGAACTTCTTATGATGATCATATGAATGGTTCGGTTGACTCTTTGGGTGCATCTGTTTCAGACGATGGTGAAATAGGAAGTAGTGATGAGTATTTTCAATATAGAAAAATTATTTCAGGAGGCGGTTTAAAAGTCAAAGCTGGTGATTTTCCAACAGTAAAGGTTGCATTTGATGTATCTAATGCTGTCGGTGAAGGTACCGGTGGTGTATCTGCTTGTACTGCAAATGTTATGTATGCCAATGAGCCAGGAATGACTATATCATTCGTCGATTAAAAATTATTCTAAAGAACTTATAAGTTTTCCAGTTTTCTCTAATTCTCTTAATTCCTGATAACCTCCAACATGATAGTCATCAAAAAATATTTGAGGAATTGTTCTTCGTCCATTTGCTCTTTTTGTCATCTCGTCTCTTAGACCTTCTTTTGTTGATATGTCTATTTCATTATAATTAAGATTATTTCTTGATAATAATCTTTTTGCTGCATCACAGAAGTTACACATTGGACCAGAATAAACTGTTATATTTTTCATTAAGCAATATATAAGTAATGTTACATAAATTACTATAGTAAGTAATCATTTTTATTTATTTTTGACTTAATCTGTTTTCTTGAATATTCAAATTTTTTTCTATGCTTTATACTTTGCGAGCTTGCTCTTTTTCGCCATAGCCTAAAAGAAGATGGTTTTAATGATCTTCTCATTATTTTGATAACTTCACTCTCTGTCTTTCCAGTTTTTTTTTCTATTTCCTCAAATGTAATTCTATCAGCCCAGGCTGCCCAAATTACCCAATCTGGACTATATAGGTCAGGCTCGGGATTTTTAACTTTTGTCGTTGGTCTGTGACTTTTTTTCATAGAAATTAAGCTGTTATATTTAATTATTTTAATGCAAATAAAAGTACCTATGATATTATCATCTTAAGATAGTCCTATCTAGCCATCTTTAGCTCCCGGTTTTTTAGGGCTATCCTAGAAATGCTTCCCTTAGACTTTATACTATTTCTTCAAATAATTATTTTTATGTTTATAACACCAGGAACACCAAGGATAGTAATTATTTCTTATTCTATGAATTATGGAGTTCAAAAATGTGTTTGGACAGCTTTAGGAGATGTAACCGCAAACATTGTGCAAGCTACTTTAGTAATTTTTGTTATTGGATCCTTTTTATCTGATCATCCTGATTTATTAAATACTTTGAAATGGTTAGGTGTGGCCTACTTACTTTATATTGCATACGATATTTATAAATCGAAGCCAAAAAATATTAATTCGAAAACCATAAATAAAAAAAACTTTTTTTCATTCTACAAAGATGGATTTTTGGTAGCTGGAACGAGTCCAAAAGCTTGGATGTTTTTTCCGTTTATATTTCCTCAGTTTATTGATTTCAGTTCAAATTATGTTGTGCAGTTTCTGATATTGATAACTACGTACATCATTCTAGATTTTTTATCTTTGGTTGGTTATGCAATGCTAGCCACAAAAATGATTGTTTGGATTAAAGCTAATCCCAGTATAATTAATACAATTTCTGCTTGTGTTATTTTATTTATTGCAATTATTATTGCATTTACTCAACAATATTAACATTATTTGCGTTACTGCTCATACTTGCAATTAAATTATTTTTATTATTAATAATGTTAAATTAATTAATTAATAAAAGGGGAAATAAATGAAAATAAAAAACATTTTAACTACATTTGTTTCTGCAATAGCATTATTATTATCAACTTCAGTTGTATCTTTTGCAAAAGTTGTTGGTGATAAAATTGTTTTAGGTGCTGCAATTTCTCTAACTGGAAAGTACTCATCTAATGGTGTTCATACTCAAAACGGTTACAACATGGCCGTTGACAGAATTAACAGCATGGGTGGAATTAAAGTTGGAGGAAAAACTTACAAGTTTGATATTATCTATTATGATGATGAGTCAAACCCAAAAAGAGCTGCACAACTTGCAGAAAGACTAATTTCACAAGATAAAGTTGAATTTATGCTTGGACCATATAGTTCTGGTCTAACTAAAGCGATCGCGCCAGTAACTGAAAAGTATGGTGTACCAATGGTCGAGGCTAATGGTGCTTCTAGATCTTTGTTTACAAAAGGTTACAAATATTTATTCGCTGTATTAGCACCAGCTAACTTATATCTTGATGTAGCTATAAGAACAGCAGTTGAGTTAAATGGTGGTAAAGGTGTTAGAATTGCACAAGCTTTTGAACAAGATGCGTTCTCACAAGACGTTAGATTAGGAATATTGGATGCAGCTAAAGATACTGGATCTGAAATCATAATCGACGATAAACTACCAAAAGAACTTAATGATATGGCTGCAACATTAGTTAAAGTCAAACAAATGAAGCCAGACGTATTGGTAGTATCAGGTCATACTAAGGGTGCATTAACAGCAATAAGACAAATTTCAGAAATGAAAGTAGATGTTCCAATGTTGGCAATGACACACTGTGATGCTGCTAAGTTATCAAAGCAACATGGTAAAAATTCTCAATATGCTCTTTGTGCTTCTCAATGGCATAAAACATTAACCTATAAAGATGATTTCTTTAAAGATGGGATGACATATGACGCAGACTTCACAAAAGAGTTTGGTTATGCTCCTCCTTATCAAGCAGCAGAGTCATCAGCTGCATTGTTAGTTTTCAAAGATGCATTTGAAAGAGCTAATTCTTTTGATCAAAAGAAGGTTAGAGATGCGCTTGCAGATACTAACATGCAAACATTTTATGGAAACATAAAGTTTGCGCCAGGAGGTCAGAACATTGATAAACCAATGGTACTTTTCCAGGTAATGTGCGATGGTGGAAAGTGTGAAAATAAAGTTGTAGCACCACTTAAGTGGGCTTCAGCTGATTTAATTCACCCTATACCAAGCTGGTCTAAGAGATAAAAAAATATATAATTAAGCCCCCTAACATTGGGGGCTTTTTTTTTAAAACCAATTTAATTATGGATTTTTTAGTTTTCCAATATCCTATGATTACAGTCCAGGCTTGTCTGGATGGACTTCTTCTTGGAATATTATTTGCACTGATAGCTTATGGTATGGCTTTGCAATGGGGAGTAATGAACATAATTAATATAGCTCAAGGAGATCTTGTAATACTTGGTGGATACATTGCATACTTTATGTATCTTTATGGAATACATCCAGCATGGGGAGTAATAGTCTCACCTATAATTATGTATTTTGTAGGTATAGCTATTTATAAGTTAGTTATTAACAAAGTTGTAGATAGAGATTTATTTATCTCAATTTTAGCAACGTTTGGAATAAGCATTTTATTTATGCAATTAATGAATTTTGCCTTTGGCGCAGATGTAGTTTTAGCAAATTCAGGATATGGAACAACTATGTTATTTAATAATAATGTAGTTTTACCAAATTCAAAAATATTCTCTGCTTTTATAAGTATTATTTTTGCAATCGGATTAGTTATTTATATGAAAAGATCTAAGTTAGGTCGTGCTATTAGAGCAACAGCACAGAATTCTAGAGCTGCAAAAATATTAGGTGTTGATACTGAAAAAGTTTACGCAGCAACTTTTGGAATAAATGCAGCTTTATGTGGTGTTGCAGGAGCATTAATTTCAATTACTTTTACAATCCATCCTTATATGGGTTTACCTTATACAATCAGATCTTTTATGATTGTTATAGTTGCAGGCTTGGGCAATCTTCCTGGAGTGGCTATGTCAGGAATGGGACTTGGTATTTTTGAGGAATTTGCAGATTATATTTTAGGAACAGAATTTAGAATAGGGTCAGTATTCTTATTATTAGTATTAATATTAGTTTATAGAAGATTTAAACTTTCCAGAAAGAGAGAGTATCTA
>CABXWS010000031.1 GCA_902515965.1 uncultured Pelagibacteraceae bacterium | reverse complement strand
AGAAAGCTAATTCACAAGTTACGGTTTTACCCATAATTATTGCTCCAGCTTTTTTTAAGAGCTCAACAATTTTAGCATCTAAATTTCTTCTTTTTTTTAATTTTATTCTTGTGCCATATTTTGTTGGCATTTCAGATGTTGAGATAATATCTTTAAGTGCTACTGGTAGACCATGCAAAACCCCTAAAGATTTTAATTTTTTTCTCTGATTGTCAGATTTTTTTGCATCGCTTAAAAGTTTTATTTCATTAAAATATTCCCAAGCTTGAATTTTATTATCGTATTTTTTTTTTTGATTGATGTATGCTTTACAAAGTTCAACGGAAGTTAATTGTTTATTTTTAAGTTTTTTTAAAATTTGTTGTGCTGATAAATTTAAGAATTTCATTAATTACTCAAACTAATTTTTCATCAGAATAAACACAACATTTTTCAGGTGGGAAGTATAAATTTAATTCTCCATCTGGAATGGGTTTTTCTCTTTCTACTTTTGACTTAATCACTAAATCACCCATTTTTCCTGTAAGGAGCTTAAAATTTCCAAAGTCCTCGACTCTCGTAAGTTTAATTTTAACTGTATTATTTTTTTCTTTATTAGCCAATTCTATAAATTCAGATCTAATTCCCAGTTTTACATTTTTATCTTTTAAATTTCTTAAATTTGAATTTGTTTTAAAAATAGTATCATAAATTTTTACTTCATGATCAGAGGATACAGTTGAACTAAAAATATTCATTGCTGGAGATCCAATAAAATAACCTACAAAAGTTGTTTTAGGTCTTTCAAATAAATCTTTAGGCAAACCAACTTGCACGATTTCTCCTTGATCCATAACAATTATATTTTCTGCAAAAGTCATAGCTTCATTTTGATCATGAGTTACATAAACTAATGTAGTTTTATATTGCTCATTAATTTCCTTTAAGTTTCTTCTAAGTCTAAATTTTAAATCTGGGTCAATTACTGTAAGAGGTTCATCCATTAAAACGGCTGCAACATCTTCTCGAACCAAGCCTCTACCTAAGGAAATAAGTTGCTTTTGATCAGCTGTTAATTTTCTAGCTGGTGAGCTTAAAAATGAAGATAAGTTTAAGGTATCTGAAACTTCTTTTACTCTTTCTTCAATTTTTTCTTTTGTAAATTCCCTGCATCTTAGTGGAAAAGCTAAATTATCATAAACAGTCATAGTATTGTAAATTACTGGAAACTGGAAAACTTGGGCAATATTTCTATCTTCTGTTTTTAAATCAGTCACAGGTGTCTCATCGAATAATATTTCACCTTTAGAGGGTCTCACTAATCCAGAAACTATGTTTAACATTGTAGTTTTCCCACAGCCAGACGGTCCCAAAATAGCATATCGCTTGCCATTTTCCCAAGTCATTGAAAAAGGATTAAGAGCATAAGTCGGTTTTGACTCCAATGGATTATAAGTGTGAGAGATGTTAGATAAATCAATTTTAGCCATTCGAACCTCCATATGGTGAAGAAACTAATTTTTCATCTTCTCCAAAAGCATAAAACTTATTTGCATTAAAATTTATTTTTACCTTCTCATGAATTTTAAAATTCATTACTTCCTCAATTAAAGCAATTATTTTTGAATTTCCTCTTTTTAAGTGAAGTAATGTTTCTGAGCCACTAATCTCTGCTAATTCAATCTCAAATTCTTCACCACTATCATCCAATTTTACCTCTGAGGCTCTAATTCCAAAATTATAATCTTTATCTTCTAAATTCTTAAAATGATTTGGAATTTCTAAAAAAATATTCTCAAAGTTTAGATTTTTTAAATTTTTTGAGCCCTTTAAAACATTCATTGGGGGATCATTAGATATCTCTGCAACTTTTAAATTTGTTGGATTTTCAAAAATTTCCTTTGCTGGACCTTTTTGTAATACTTTACCCTCATCTAATACAATAACTTCTCCATTAAGCTCCATCACCTCTTGAGGATCGGTTGTAGAATAAATTAAAATTGTATCTTGTGACAATCCCTCGGAAAAGATCCTTTTAAATTCCTCTCTTAATTGCTCCCTCAATTTATAATCTAAGTTGACGAGAGGTTCATCCAATAATAATATTTTTGCCTTTTTAGCAAGTGATCTGGCAAGTGCAACTCTCTGCTGCTGTCCACCTGATAATTCCTGAATTTTTCTATTTTCAAATCCAACAAGTCCAACAGTTTTTAAAGCTTCATCGACATCTTTTTTTATATGCTCAGGACTTAGTTTTCTTTGCACTAATGGGAAAGTAATATTTTCATAAACATTCAAATGAGGATAGTTGATAAATTGCTGATAAACCATAGCAACATTTCTCTCCCAAACAGGAATTTTAATGAAATTTTTTTCTTCAAATGAAATGACACCCTTATCTGGATTTAAAAGTCCTGCAATTGTTTTTAAAAGTGTAGTTTTGCCTGATAGTGTCCTACCTAATATTGTATACAAACTACCCTTTTTAAAATTAAATGACACATCATTTAAATGAAACTGGTCATCAGGCTTATAAGAAATATTTTGTCCGATTAAATTCATTATTTCAATGCTCCAGATAAATTTCCTTTTGATAAGTATCTTTCAACTACAAACGCAACAATGATTAAAGGTGCAACAGAAACTAATGCTGATGCAGATAAACTCCACCAAGGAGTTATTGATGAATTAAGAGCAACAACTTTTACTGGTAATAATTGTACCTCAGTAAATGTTAAAATGAATGCAAAAAAGAAATCTATCCATCCAAATATAATACAAAACATTCCAGCAACTATTAAACCAGGTATTGAGTTTGGTAACACAACTTTATAAAATGCTTGGTAAGGATTACATCCGTCAATTAACGCAGTCTCGTCTAATTCTTTTGGAACTCTATTAAAAAAATCTACCATGATCCAAACAGCTATCGGCATTAATAAAACGATATAAACAACAACTAATCCTAACAAACTGTCTAATAATCCTATGGTACTTAAAAAAATAAAGAAAGGGATTGATAATACAATCGGAGGCATGATTCTTTGAGAAATAAAAAAAAAAGTAATGTCGTTATTTCTTACAAAACCCGCCTTGAAAGTGAATCTAGACAACGCGTAAGCAGCTAAAGTTCCAAGTACAATACTTATAAGGCTCGCAGTACACGTTACAAATATACTATTAAAATAAGGTTCAACAATATCAACTCCACCTTTTGCTGGTGACTTAATTAAAACTCTCCAACCCTCCAATGTTGGCTCAAAATCTAACCAAGGTATATATGTAACTTTACTATTTACAGACTGGAAATCTTTAAATGAGGTTGATACAGCCCATAAAAATGGCGCAACAACAAACACAGTCCAAAAACTAATAAAGAAATATTTCAGGAAAGTATAAAGTTTTGTCATATTTATTCCTTGATCATTAATTTTGTTAAAACTTTAGCAATTATCGTTAGACTTATAATCATTATAACTAAATATGTGAAAGAAAGTGTTGCTGCATATCCCATTTGAAATTCTCTTAACCCTTTAATATAAATATAAAAACTTGATGTTTCAGTGGCTGTTCCAGGTCCACCAGATGTTAAAACAAATACTGTATCCATAATTTTTGAAGCTTCAATTAGTCTTATTATTATTGCTCCTATTGAGATCGGTGCCATTAAGGGAAAAGTTACGTAAACAAATTTTCTAAATGGACTAGCGCCGTCTATAGCTGCTGCTAAAAATGGTTCTTTAGGTAGTGATAAAAGTCCAGCTAATAAAAGTAAAAACATAAAAGGAGTCCATTGCCAAACTTCAACAATTATAACTGTAAATTTTGCAATCACAGGATCGCTCAACCAAAGTATTGGTTTCACTCCTAAGCCTCCCAAAAGATCATTAACAGGACCTAAAGATTCGTGAAAAAATGTTCTCCAAATAACTGTCATTATTACTGGAGTTGTCATCATTGGTATTAGAAAAATTACTCTAAAAAATCTCTTAAATTTTATATCCCTCCAAACCATCATGGCCAAAGCAAATCCAATAATATATTGGAGAATTACTGTTGTTACTGATAAAAAACTCAATCTAAAAAATGATTCCCAAAATCTTGGGTCATCTGTAAATAGTCTTATATAATTCGTTATACCTATAAAGTTCATTTCTGGCGTGTAACTATTCCAGCCAGAAAGACTAAGTCTAATTGTAAATATTATAGGAAAAATTAAAATCCCAATAAGTACGAACAGTCCAGGAAATAGAAAAACAAACTTGTGTTTAAAATTCATACTTTATTATTTTGGATTTTTTTAAGTGTGGCCGCTAAATAGCGGCCACACACTTCAATATTTTATTGTTTGTTGTCTTCCATTGCTACACCAACAGCATAGGCTTTTCTTACATTATCTTTTCCTACTCTGTTAAGTATATCGTTCCACTGTTTAGCAGCTTCATCTAAAGCAGCTTGTGGAGATAATTGTCCAGCAAGTGCTTTTGCAGCCGCTGTTGCTAAAGCAGCATTAAACTCAAAAGTTCCAGGTACTCTTAATGGAAATACTCTATTTTTACTTTTTTCCATTTGCGCAAGAGTATCAACATATGATTGAGCAATATCTTTATCCCAACCAATTTGAGTCCAAACATCTGCTTGGAAATCAGCGTCTCTAAATGGGTTTACTCCAAATCTACCAATTCCAATATCTGCTTGGTGGTTAGCTTCGTTTGCAAAGAAACATAAATAATCAAATGCCATCTCATGCTCTTTACTTTTCTTAGCTACACCAACTGCCCATCCCCATACGAAGAAAGGAGCTTGGTTGAAGCCTTCATCCCAGCTATTAGTTTTTCTGTTCCAAACTTTTGTTGCTCCTGGTAACTGCGCAGCACCAACTTGATTGTTGATTGGACTATCTGGTTGCATAGCAGCAACAAATGCATCATCCCATGAAAAACTAAACAATGTTTGTCCTCCACCAAATGACCCAATTTCATCACCTAGACCAAAGTTTATTCCTCCTGGAGGAACATACTTAGTTGCAGCAACCCAATCTGTTAATGCTTCTACAAATCCTGGATTATTAATTAGTGGTGTCATAGTCTCTAAATCGAAAAAGAAACCACCAGGTGTTTTTGGATTTTTAGAATAAGCAGCGGATCTTGAATAGAAAGCAGCATACATTAGGTCGTCTTTTTTCATAACTTCTGCTGATCCATATTCTAACTCGCCATCACCATCCCAATCCCATCCATTGAAATAAGCAGCCATTTCTCCATACTCTTTCCAAGTAGTTGGTACTTTTAACTCTTTACCAGTATCAGCTTTATATTTCTTTTGGTACTCTGGATTATCAATTACATCTTTTCTGTATTTTAGATAGTGTCTGTCTCCATCAACAGGAAACTGATACATAACACCATCCCATGATGCTACACCAATGTGAGATGGTGTAACGTCTTGCATTTGTTTCATCTCAACATATTTTTTTGGTACAGGCTCTAAATATCTTCTCCAGTCGTTTATGAAATTTGAAAAACCAAAAACGATATCATATGGAGCTTGACCTGCTTGGAAAGGAACCATAGCTTTTGCATATAGATCTCCAGCTGGTGTATGTGTTACATCAACTTTTGCACCTGTTAGTTTAGCAAACTGTTCAGCATGAAGTGCTGTCGGCTCACCCATTACAGGTACAGCATGTGTATTAATTTTTAGTGTCTTACCTTTGTAGTTTTTCTTAGACATTGCCTCATAAGAACACTCACCAGGAATATCCCCAGTGTTTTTGATATGTGGGAATTGATCACTCCACTTATCTGCATACGCAACAGGACTAAATACCAACAAAGCTGATATTAGAGCGGTTACGCAAGTTTTTATTGTCTTCATCTTTTTTCCTCTCTTTGTTTATAATTATGGAACTAACACTGCACGACCTTTAATCTTGCCATCATTCAAATCGTGTAGTGCTTTATTAGCTTCTTCAAGTTTATATTCTTTCATTGAAAGTTTAACTAACCCTTTGTCTGCTAATTCCATTAGTTCATATAATTCAGCCCATGTCCCTACTAAGCTTCCAACTATACTTTTTTCTTGATCGATCATATCAATCGCCAAAACTCTTATTTCTTCTCCATAACCCACAATATAAAAAGTCCCAGTTGCTTTGGTCATCTTAATTCCCATTGGCGTAGAACCCTTTTCACCAACAAAATCTATAACAGCCTCTGCTCCTTTACCTTTTGTAAGTTCTTTTACTTTTTCAATTTCATTACCATCTATTAAAACTCCATGGTCAGCTCCAAGTTCCATCGCATGGTCCAAAGGTGTTTTTGCTTTTTCAACAACTATAATATTTGCAGCACACATTGCTTTCATACATTGAATTGCTATATGTCCTAATCCACCCGCACCTATGATTACACAGTTTTCACCTGGTAAAAGATGTCTAGTTGCTTTTTTAACAACTCTGTAAGCAGTCAAACCAGCGTCTGAAAAAGGTGCAACATCTATTGGACCTAAAACTTTTGGAATTTTTATTAAATTTCTTACACTAGTTTGGAGTAATTCTGAATATCCTCCGTGTTTTACATTCAGACCCGCAAAAATTGGATCTTCAGCATGCATATCATTACCTCTCCGACAATCCAAACATGTTCCTCCAGTACCAGAAACTTTGGGGTGTAAAATAACTGCATCTCCCTTTTTAAATCCTGAAACATCTTTGCCAACTTCCTCTATCCATCCAGCGTTCTCATGACCCATAACCATTGGTAATAGATCGTTATTTTGATCTGTAATATGCTTCCAGACTCCCTCAATAATATGCAAATCAGTTCTACAAACGCCTGCAGCTCCAATTTTAACTATCACATCGCTCGCTTTCTCTATTTTAGGATTTGGCAATTCTTCTCCAGTGACCCACACGTCTTCCTTCATATCTGGGTCATACTTATGTAAAACCTGTGCTTTCATTATTTTCCTCTCAAAAATTAATTTTTATAAATAAATTTTAAATTGAAATGAAAAATAAGTCTAGGAACTTAGAATAATTTTAATTACCAATTACAACTTGGGATTGTTAATTGACTTTATTTTTACATCTGCCGGTCTTAAAAAACTCATCTAAGTTATCAATAGCAAGATTAGCCATTGCAGTTCTTGTCTCTTTTGTTGCACTACCTAAGTGGGGTAATATGAATGCACTTTTGTGTTTTAGGTAACCAGAATTTAGGTTTGGTTCATTTTTGTATACGTCAAGCCCAACAGCATAGACTTTCCTTCTCTCAAGAGCATCTATTAATGCCTCATCATCAACAATATCACCTCTTGCAACATTAGTAACTACAGCACCTTTTGGCAAAAGCTCTATAGCATCATTATTTATTAAATTTATAGTCTCTTTTGAGGCTGGACAACAAACTGATAGTACATCAGATACTTTCATAAGATCATTTAAATTATCATGATAGATTGCACCTTGTTCTTTGTCTTCACTAAGTTTTGATCGATTGTGATAGTGAATTATCATCCCTAATGATTTTGCTATTTTTGCGATTTTTTGACCTATTCTTCCCATTCCTAGAATTCCAAGTCTCGTTCCGGTTAATTGTTTTCCAATCAACATATCTGCTGACCAAACCCATCCACCTTCTCTTGCTTTTTCAATTCCCTCTGATGCTCTTCTACATGCACCTAATATCAATAAAATTCCAATTTCTGCAGTAGCATCTGTTAATACATCTGGAGTGTTTGTAACAGTAATACCTTTTTGTTTTGCTGCTTCTATGTCAATATTTCCAAATCCAACTGCAAAGTTTGATATAATTTTTACTGTACTTGGCAGCTGGTTAATTGTATCTAAATCGAGTTTATCTGTGAGTGCTGAAAGTATTCCCTCACACCCTTTACTCATATCTATAAGTTTTTTTTGAGAATATAGCTCATCATTTAAATTTAAGTTTGGATCAAATAATTCTTTAGCTTTATCTTCACAAGATCTTAGAAGCCTTCTTGTGATCAGTATTTTTTTCATTAGCAAGTGTTTAATTTAGATCAAATACTTTACCAGGATTCATAATGTTGTTCACATCAATACTTCTTTTGATTGCCTTCATTACCGGTAAATTGTCGGGGTGTTCTCTCAATAAATAATGTTTTTTTTGAAGGCCAATTCCATGTTCACCTGTAATTGTTCCTTCTAGTTCAAGCGCTTTGTTAATTAAATCATCACTGTATTGTCTAATTTTTTTTTGTTTGTCTTGGTCATCAGGGTCATACAATATTATTGAGTGAAAATTTCCATCGCCCACATGACCAACCATTGGAGCTGTTAAGCCTAATTTGTTTACCTCTTTTTCTGCCCAAGATATACATTCAACTAATTTTGAAATTGGTACACATACATCGGTAGAGTATACTTTCATGTCATGACCTAAAGCTTTAACAGAGTAATAAACGTCATGTCTTGCCTTCCACAATTTTTTTTGTTCCTCAGGTGATGAAGCCCATTGAAAATCACTTCCTCCGTTGTTCTTTGAAAGTTCCTCAACAATTTTGATTGACTCGTTATTTGAAGCTTCGCTTCCATGAAATTCAAAAAATAATGTTGGTGATGCTTTAATATTTTCTAATTTAGAATATTTTATACTAATTTCCATTTGATCTTTATTAAGCATTTCAATTCTAGCAATTGGAACACCATATTGGATAACTTCTTGAGAGGTTTTTACTGCTGAATCTAAATCTGGAAAATAACATACAGCACTCATTATACTCTCTGGAATAGGTGAAAGTCTTAGTTGAACTTCAGTAATAATACCTAGAGTTCCCTCTGATCCAATAAATAAATTTGTTAAATTATATCCTGCAGAGGTTTTTTTAGTTCTTGCTCCAGTCTTTATAATATCACCATTAGGTAACACGACTG
>CABXWS010000030.1 GCA_902515965.1 uncultured Pelagibacteraceae bacterium | reverse complement strand
TATACCTGAAACTTTAAAAAAACCAGTAGATGATCTTACAAAAAAATTTAAGAGTTTACGCAGAAACAAATCATTTATAAAAAAGAGAGATTTTTATATTAAAAATTATATTGGGGCTCCAACAAGATTTATAAAATTAAATAATTTATCAAATCATCTAGGTGGAGCACAAATCTGGGCCAAGGTAGTATCGGACGCTAATGGTGGAGCACATAAAATATACAATGCAACTGTTCATGCTCTAATTTGTAAAACAATGGGTAAAAAATACATAGTTGGAGATACTGGTGCTGGATATGCAGGAAAAATGTTAAGTATGGCTGCTAAAAAATTTGGTCTTAAATGTAAGATTTTTATGGGTGCAAAAGATATAAAAAGACAAAAGCCAAATTGTGACGCAATGAAAAAGAACGGGGCTGAAATCATTCCAGTCACTACTGGCAGCCAAACTCTGGTAGATGCTGTTAGTGAATGTATGCGTTATTGGGTTTCAAATTGTGATACCACACATATGTGCGTTGGATCTACTGTTGGACCAAATATTTTCGTAAAAATATGTGGTTGGAGCACATCCCAAATATCTAAAGAATTAAAGATCCAATTAATATCTGAATTTAAAAAAATCCCAAAAAAGATTAAATTAATTAATTGTGTTGGTGGAGGAAGCTCTGCTTACGGTTTTTGGAGTGAGTTTATTGACTTTCCAAAAAGTCAAGTTGAGTTAATTGGGGTTGAGGCTGGGGGTCCAGAAAATTCTAAATTGCATGCAGCACCTTTGAGTAGAGGAGCTAAATTAGGTATTTTACATGGTGCAGCTTCATACGTTTGCCAAAATAGAGAAGGTCAAATTAATGAGACAGAGTCTATTAGTGCAGGCTTAGATTATCCAGGTGTAAGTCCAATTCATTGTTTTCTAAAAGATTCCAAAAGGGCAAAATACACATACGCCACTGATGAAGAAGCTCTTGATGCATACAAATTAGTTACTAAATTTGAAAAACTTAATCCTAGTTTAGAGCCTAGCCATGCATTTGCTGAAGCAATTAAAATTGCTCCAAAATTAAAAAGTGACAATATAATTATTGTCAATTCTTGTGGAGATGCAAAAAAAGATAGGGATATTTTAAAACAAAAAATTGGTAAAAAATGAATTCTTCAATTGTTAAAGCATTCGAAAAAGCAAAAATTGATAAAAGGCCTGCTTTATTAACTTATACTGTAGCAGGCGATTATAGTAAAAAAAAATCTCTAGAAATTTTAAAAGCAATTTCAAATTATGTTGATATTTGTGAAATAGGATTTCCACATAACACACCAATAGCTGACGGTGGTCAAATACAAACAAGTGCATATAGGGCAATTAAGAATGGTATTAAAATTTGGGATGTTTTTGATATAGTTAAGAAGTTTAAGAAAGATCGAAACTCTAAGCCAGTTATTTTGATGGGATATTACAATATGATTTATCAATATGGTGAAATTAGTTTTTTAAAAAAATGTAAGGAAGTAGGAGTAGATGGTCTTATAGTAGTCGATTTACCATGGCCAGAAAATAAAAAATTTGCAAGCATGTGTAAAAAAAATTCAGTGAGTTTTGTTCAACTATTATCTCCTACAACATCATTAGAAAGGTTAAAAAAAATAATAAAAGACTCACATGATATGATTTATTATATCAGCATGTTATCGACAACTGGGGGTAAATTAAAAGTTTCTTCAAAAGAAATTATGTTAAATTATAAAAGAATAAAAAAAATTAACCCAAAAAAAAAATGTGTAATTGGATTTGGTATTACTGAGAAAAACATTTCGAAACTAAAATCTTCAGATGGTTTAGTTGTTGGAAGCCAAATAAGTAAAGAAATATCAATGAGTTTAAACAATGGACAAAATCCTGTCACAAATGTAAGTAATCTTGTAAAAAAATTAAAAAATAAAATTTTATGAATTGGATTACAAAAGCGTTAAGTTTTAGTGAAAAAATTAAAAAAGTTTTAAAAAAAAGACCTTCAAAAGAAGATATTGCCAACTCCGACTGGACAAGTTGTTGTAAGGGTCCAATTCGAAAAAAAGATCTAGAAGAGAATTTATGGGTTTGTAATTCTTGTGGGAAACATCATAGGATAAATTGTAGGCAAAGATTTGATATTATCTTTGGAAAAAATTCATATGAAGTTCTCGATACACCAATACCTGCGGAAGATCCTCTTGAATGGGTAGACACCAAATCTTACAAAGATAGACTAAAATTAGCTCGAAAGAAAACTAAGCAAAGTTCAGCGGTGATGATTGCCAAAGGTAGAATAAATGGTATCGAAGTTACAGCTGGAGCTATAAACTTTGATTTTATTGGAGGCTCTGTTGGCGCTTCTGAAGGGGAAGCTATCGTTTATGGAGTTCAACATTCAATAGATAATCAGACACCATTTATTTTCTTTCCTTGTGGTGGGGGTCAAAGAATGTTTGAGTCACCTATTGCGCTTGCAAATATGACAAGAACTACACTGGCAATTAATGAACTTAAAAAAAATCATCTGCCCTATTTAGTTTGTTTTACTGATCCTACCGCTGGTGGTATTACAGCATCATTTGCAATGTTAGGAGATATTCATTTTGCTGAACCTGGTTGTTTAATAGCTTTTGCAGGAAAAAGAGTTATACAAGCAACAGTTAAGGAAGAGCTTAGTCCTGACTTTCAAACATCTGAATTTGTCGAAAAGCATGGATTTGTCGATAGAATTGTTGAACGAAAAGATTTAAAAATAGAAATAAGCTTACTATTATCAATATTGTTAAAAAAAGATAACGCGGTAAATAAAAAACAAATAAATGAAACTTCAGACAATATTGAACCGCTTACAAAAGCTGCATCCTAAAGAAATTGATCTCAGTCTAGATAGAATAAAGAACCTTTGTAAAAAATTAGGTGATCCACAAAAAAAATTAAAATATATATCAGTAGTGGGTACAAATGGTAAGTATTCAACTATACAGGTAGTAAGATCAATTTTAAAAACTGCTAATATAGACTGCAATATATATACAAGTCCTCATATCCAAAAAATTAATGAGAGATTCATATTTAATGATGTTGAAATATCTGATGATGACTTGTCAAATTTATTAATAGAAGTTGAAAATGTTAATAATGGTGAACAAATAACTTATTTCGAAATATTAACTGCAGCATATTTTTATCATGCAAGTAAATTCAAAGACAAAATAAATATTTTAGAAAGTGGTCTATTTCACAGATTTGACGCAACAAATATTATTGATACGAATTTATCTAGTATTGTTACTTCAATAGGTTTAGATCATTTAGATTGGTTGCCAAAAAATGAGCAAAATATTGAAAAAATTGTTTATGAAAAAACTTCGTCATTACTAACCTCAAATATAGTTGTAAGTAAACAAAGCAGTGAAGAGATATTAGGATTAATAGAAAAATCAATTCAGAACAATCAATCAAAAAAAATAATCTATAAAGATCATTTTAATTATTCATTAAGTGAGAATAATTTTATTTATTATGAAGATGAATATGGAGGTATAAAAGTACCTAAACCAAATCTTTTAGGCAACTTTCAAATAGATAATTGTGCTACAGCTATTGCAACAATAAGAAATTTACAATTAGGAGTAAAAGATAAAAATATTAAAGAAGGTGTTACTAAAATAAAAAGTATCGCAAGACTTCAAGAAATTACATCTGGTAAGCTAAAAAATATTTGTAAGAATAATAGATTATATTTAGATGGTTCACATAATCCTTTAGGCGCAAAGGTTCTTAATGAATATTTAAATACTCTTGATTGTAAAAAGCATTTAATTCTTGGAATGATGTCTAACAAAAATCATGAAGAATATATTAGCTACTTTAATAATATATCTTCTATAACAACCATTGATGTTCCAAACCAACCAAATGCTATCACGGGAGAGGAATTGAAGAAAAAATTAAATAAATATCCTAATGTTAATTATAAAAAATCTATTGAAGAAGCTCTTAATTCCCTAAATACAGATAAAGATGATTTAATTATGATGACGGGATCTTTATATCTTGCTGGAGAATTACTTAATAGAAATTAAATATTCTCTTTTATAAAAGCCACAATATCGCTTTTTGGTGTTGCTCCAACTTTAGTTGCTTTTAATTCACCACCTTTAAACAAAAGCATTGTAGGAATACCACGAACTCCATACTTAGTAGGCATATTAGGTTCTGAGTCTATATCATGCTTTGCAATAACAATATCATTAGCCATTTCATCTGAAATTTCCTCCAAAATAGGTCCAACCATTTTACACGGTCCGCACCATTCAGCCCAAAAATCTACTAAAACTGGTTTTTCGTTTTTTAAAACCTGCTCTTCAAACTTTTCATCTGTAACTTTTAATGTAGCCATGGACTTTATATATAAATTAAAATTTTTTTATCAATAGTTAAAAAGAAAATGTTAAAATTATCCACATCAAACATTTTCATACTTTTTTTGTATTAACATTGCATATTCATTAAATTCATCTAGTAGTGCAAGTTTTTCGTTGTCATTCTCATTGGTATATTTTTCTCTTAATGTATCGATTTCTGTATAGAGCGTTGGAATAGTCCACCATTTTTCTTTTTTTTCACTTAGGATACGTTTTGCTATCTCTCTTTTTACTGATTTAAGCATATTTTCAGGGAGAACTTCTGGCGCCTCTTGAAAAATAATTTTTTTTCCAAATCCAACTAATCTATCATCATCAAATTTGTCGAGTAACTTAAGTTTATCTTTCCATAATGCTGCATGCCAAGCAGGAAATAAGGCTGTATCTTTATTTGATGTAAATTTAGTATAAATGCTCTCTTCAGCATATATATCTTCTTGTGTTTTGGATTGCTCTTTCTCTTCAGCTACTTCTCTTAATGCATGAAGTATATTTTGTGAAAATTTCTCATTATTTTTAATTATGTCTGCTCTTTTATTAATTAACGATTTATCCATTGCATTATAAGGTTCTGCTTGTATTCCATATTTTGCATCTACGATTATTGGGGCTTTACTAGATCTAATTGTTCTTAAGAATTTAGGAGACTTTTTCATTTCAACTTTAAGCTCATTTATCGGTAAATTTAATAATGGCTCAACATCAGTCCTTAAATCGAATGCATAATACCAGCCAGTATATATAGGGTGCATACAATATTTTTGATGCAAAGGTGCAACTAAATGAAGTCTAGATTTGCCATAGTAATACTCATTTAAAGTAATTATTTCACCTTTTTTAATTATAGTTTCTGTGTCAGATTTATTAGCAGTTTTAAAAAAAGACTCCCATGTCTCAGGTTGTTTTTCCTTTACTATATTTAAAACTTTAGTTGTCATTATGCTGTCACTTAATGCACTATGAGCATCGGTTGAGTCTATGCCCTGCATTCTTGCTAATGACTCTAATTTAAATACTGCATTATTTTTTTCATTAATTTCTACTTGTAAAATTGATGGATCAATTGCATATGCTGCACGAGCAATATTAATACCATCATGTCTTTTATTGGGAGAAGCATTTGTAAGATATGGATATCTAATTCCTTTAAAAAACTCTTTTCTTATCATTTCGTCATCAAATCCAATATTAGACCAACCAAGAAATACTGCAGGACTCCATTTTTTAAATATTTTTTCAACTTCCGCTAACATTTGATAATGAGAAAGATTAGTTTGAGTTAACTGCTTTATTGATGTCTTATTAACAATAAGTGCCATGGCCTGAAAGATTTCTCCTTCAGGTAAACTGCATCTTAAATTAAATCTGTCTTTCTCTTTAAAATTCTCATCAACTAAAATACCACCAATTTCAATGATGCTCCCAAAATCTGTGCTTGCGCTCGATGATTCTATGTCCCAAATCGCTAAATTCATAATTTTATCCTCAAATTAGCTAATAATTTATGTGTTTTTGGAAAGTTTATTAAAGACTTAACCATTAGCATATAAACGATTAGCTCGGGGGTTAAATTCTCTTTTATGGATAGGTTAAGTAAAGTCAAGATATATTATTCAATTCGTAAAACTTTTTAACCCTTCCTAAAAATAAATTTTGATACATTTCTAATTCAGCGCCTTCAATTTTAAATTCTTGGAACAAAATATCTTTAGTACATAATAATATTATTCCTGCTTTCATCTTGGTTCCATGAACAACATCATGAGCTAAAGTGTATGCTCCCAATTGCAAAAAATAATCCTGAATATAATCTGTCTTTTTTGGTTTATTAGACTGTTTAAAATCAACTATAACATCTCTACCTTCATATACTGCTATCATGTCAGCTGTGCCAGCATATTGATCTGGATAGTATAAAGTTTCTTCCATTCCATATACTTCATTAAGTCTTCCTGTAATTCCTTTTTGAATTATTTCTTTTGCCATATTTTTAAATTGCTGATTACTCTCGAAAAAACTCTCATTAATTCTCCCTCTTAAGTAGTCCTCAATATAAGAATGCATAGAGGTACCCCTTGATGATGCTTCTGTTTTAATTCTATTTGCCTCCTTGATGCCTACCCTCTCTTTCCAATTTGCAAGTGCTGCCTTTTCTTCTTCAGACTTAGTGGCACTTAAAATTGTGGTAACACTCGGTAGTTTATTCTCTCCTAATAAATATTTTCTATATCCGTCTTCAATTGATCTTGATGATTTTGGATAGTTAAATTTATTGTTCCACTTCATTCAAGTGTTTGTAAATAATTAAATTAATTTTTTGCTTGTCTAGGAATATCCCCAAATTTTTCGACATTTTCTGTTTCAATAGCTTTTTCAATTTGCTCAGGATCTTTTATATTTTCTAACGTTCTTTTAATAGATCTTGCATCCGTTCCAAATTTATCAACAGCTGTCATTGCCTCTTCTAGTTTTTTTCTGAGATTGACAATTCCATCAAAATGTTTTGTAAATCTCGTGCTTATTGTTTTTAAATGATCGTATATTTCTGTTGCATGTTTTTGAACTTTTAATGTTTGAAAACCCATGTGTAATGATTGTAAATACCCAGATAAATTATTTGGTCCCATAATAGTTACTTTATATTTTTTCATTAATTCCTGGGTCAATAATTCTTTAGTAGTAGGATCTTGATAATTAGTTAGCTCTAAAAACAAACTCTCTGTTGGTGCATACACAATTGCAAAATCAGTAGTTTTAGGCGGTACAATATATTTTTCATTTACACTTTTAGCTTTTTCCTTAAAAGCTTTTGCAAGTTTAGTTCTTGCATCAGCTATAGCTTTTTTATCGTCTTCTTGATGAGCATCTTGAATATCTTTAAATCTTTCAACAGGAAAATGGCTATCAACCGGAACCAGTACACCTTCTTGGAGTTTAATAGCAAATTCAACGTTTTCACCAGTTTCCTCTTTCATCTTAACATTTGAAAGGTACTGTGAAGAAGGTAGTAAATCCTTAATAAGTGAGCCCAGGCTGAACTCAGCTAAAGTTCCATACTTTTTAACTCCAGCTAAAATTTTATTAATACCTTTTTGACTTTCGTTTAAATTTTCAACTTGGGAATTAAAAGCTGCAACTTTTTCATCAACTTTTGTTAGAGCTGCTGTCATGTCTTTTGTAACGCCAGTTGAAAGATTATTAAATGATGAGGACATCGAATTTAAAGAAGAATTGATAGTAGTATTTAAACTATCTTTTAATTTAACTATTTCTGCGTTTAGATTTGCAATTTCGTCAGCCTCTTTATTTGTATCTTCTTTTATTGCATTCGACCTAATATTTAAATAAAGGATAGCCAAAGTAGCAATCAATATTAAACTTAAAATAATTATTAAAATTGTATCCATGATTCGTATGTTACACTTACTTAATTATATTTAAAGTTTATTTAAAACACTTTTAAGAGTTTTTATCTCTCTATTTTTTTTTGATATAATTAAACAAGCCTGAGAATGAAGGATTATTCCGTCTTTTAATATCCTTAAATTATTAGCTTTTAAAGTTGCTCCCGTTGAAGTTATATCAGTTATAATTTCTGATGATCCAGTAAATGGATATATCTCTGTTGCGCCGAGACTCTTTACCAATTTAAACTGTGTAACTCCTCTTGAGAACATGAATTCTCTGGTTAGATTAGGATATTTTGTAGCTATACGTAATCTATTTTTTTTTTTATCTTTAAATTCAAAAGCTATTTCTTCAAGATCAGGCATTGTCTGTACATCTATCCAATCATCTGGAATTGCAACTACTAATGTAGCCCCACCAAAATTGTACCTTTTGTTTACAATCACCTTTTTTTGAATATTAATTTCGCTTTCCATTAATAAATCATATCCAGAAAAACCAATATCTAAAGATCCATCTGCAAGACGTTCTACTATCTCTCTAGCATGAAGATAATAAATAACTATATTTTTTTTTCCTTTGATAAATCCAAATAAGTCTCTCTCACCTCTTTCAGAGAGAATTTTTAACTTCTTTTTTTTAAAAATATTTAATACTCCAGACCGTAAACGACCTTTACTTGGAATTCCAATTTTTATGATATTATTACTCATATTTATATTTTACTAATTCTTCTTGAAATAAATTGTTCATTTTGTTTATTAAATTCTCATTAAGTAATTTTCTATAATCATTATCTTTTCCTAAATTAAAAAATTTTATTTTTTCATTAGAACCTTTTTTTGTGATTGCTTCTGCAAAACCTTTTTCGTCCTCTAGTTTTTTCAAATTATTAAAATTGCAATTTCTTATACATTTTAATGCTTTTTCTTTATTAAATTTTTCATCTGATTTAGAAAGTTTATGAATAAAGTTAACAACTTGTTTAAAAGTATTTAATGCATCATTTTGTAGATCTTCATACCTTACAGTTAAAACTGGATATAATTTATTATCTACCCATGATTTCTGATTTAACTTCCATGAAAAAAGTGCTTGAAATCCTAAAAATCTCTCTTTTTCTTTAGAGACAATTCCTCTTTTTTCATCTGTCATAAATTGAAAGGCTTCATCGACAGAAATTTGATAATGGCTTGATAATGAAGAGATTACATTTCTTGGGTCTCTTATTATATAAATAACGCCTAACGTATTTTCTTTATTAGTAAATTGATTACCATCTATTTTACAAAGTGCATTATGGGTTTTAAAAAATTTCAAACCTTTGGATTGATTAATTTTTTCTTGCTCCTTTATCCAATACTTTGAAGTATCGTGAGGCTGGTTAAATTTATCTAAATACTTTCTAAAATATTTATTGCTTGGAAAAGAGTCTATTTTTTCTAAAAGTTCAAAACTAAAATCAACTGTTTCTGAAAAATAGTAATTTGCTATTAAAGATCTCAACCAAGTATTTCCACTTTTAGGATATGAAGCTAACCAAATTATCATATTTTTTCTAAGTTAATAGCAGCTCCAACAGCTGGTATATTTTTTTTAAAGCCAAGATCTTTAATTAAAGAATCGTATCTACCACCTCTAATATTTAATTTCTCAGACTTCGATTTAATATCGATCTTAAATACCAAACCAGTGTAATATTCGAGATGTCTTCCAAAAGAAGAATTAAATCTAACATTTAATTTATTAATTTTATTTTTAGT
>CABXWS010000029.1 GCA_902515965.1 uncultured Pelagibacteraceae bacterium | reverse complement strand
AGAGGAATTTTTAAAATTAAATATCAAAATAGTAATGTTAATGAAAAATTTATGGACTCTATAATTTCGTTTATTTTTCTTTATGTTTTGATATTTTTTATGATAACAGCTTTATTGTCTCTTGATGGATTAAATTTTATCACCGCTATATCTGCTGCAGCTACATCAATTTCAAACGTTGGTCCAGGTTTAGGAGATATTATTGGTCCAAACGGAAGTTTTTCCAGTTTATCTAATTTCTCTAAATGGGTTCTAAGCAGTGCAATGATACTTGGAAGGTTGGAATTATTTGCAATTCTTGTATTATTTGTGCCATCTTTTTGGAGAAAATATTAATGTTTGAAAAAAAACAAACTTGGTCAGAGTCTATTTTGATTTACAAGGACATTCGAATGCTAAGAATAGTGCTTCTTGGTGCTATAAGTGGATTTCCATGGGTTTTAATTGCTAGCAGTCTAAGCCTTTGGCTCAAGGAAGAAGGATTAAGCAGATCAACTATTGGATGGGCTGGTCTAATATTTGGGGTTTATGCTATCAATTATTTGTGGGCTCCGATAATTGATAGAATTCAAATTCCATTTTTGACTAAAAGATTAGGACATAGACGTGGCTGGATTGTGCTTATGCAAATCATAATTTTACTTGGTTTAATTATTTGGAGTTTTATAAATCCAACAGAAAATTTAGCTTTATTAATTAGTGTTGGATTAATGATAGCAATCGCTTCTGCTACACAAGATATAACAGTCGATGCACTGAGAATTGAACAAATTAATCCTGATGAAGGTAAGTCAATGGCTGCGGGTGCAGCTATGGCAGTTGTTGGATGGTGGACTGGATATAAATTAGGCGGAGTTATTGCATTATTCACTGCAGAGTTTTTTCAAAATATTGGTATTGAAAATTACTGGCAAACAACTTTCTTAATTCTTGGTGTTGTAATAATTCTAATGAATATAGGTCTCATGTTTATCCACGAACCTATAACAGTAGATAGACAATATAGGCAAAAAGAGACTGACGAAATAATTCAATCAAAACTTGGTTCAAATAATATAATCACAAGATTTATTGCATATATTACTGGTACGATTGGAGGTCCAATAATTAGCTTTTTTAAAAAAAATGGTTTTTCAATTGCTATTGGAATACTAGGTTTTGTATTTCTTTTCAAAATTGGAGAAGCTTTTCTTGGACGTATGTCTATTGTTTTTTATAAAGAAGTTGGATTTTCAAAAGGTGAAATAGCAATATATTCGAAGACACTTGGTTGGATTACAACAGTAGTTTTTACTTTATTGGGTGGAATATTTGCTATGAGAGCAGGTACAATAAAAACTATGTTTGTTGCTGGTGGATTTATGGCAGCAACAAATTTATTATTTGCTGCACTTGCATGGTCAGGTAAATCAGAATGGCTGTTTGCTTTAGCAGTAATTGCCGACGATATATCTGCAGCATTCGCAACAGTTGCTTTTGTGGCCTTTATATCGCTTTTGGTTGACAGGACATATACCGCAACACAATATGCACTTCTGGCCTCAATCGGAACTGCAGGGAGAACAACGCTAGCCTCTTCATCGGGTGCTATGGTTGATTGGCTAAACGGAGACTGGGGAATCTTTTTTATAATAACGACTTTGATGGTTATACCATCTTTAGTTTGTTTGTGGTTTATAAGGAATAAGATTAAAATTGGTGCAAAATAATTTTTTTTTAAAAGAACATATAGTCAATATATATGACGAACCAAGAAAAAACTCTAATATTGCTTCTCAACTTATCTATGGCGAGAAATTCAAAATACTTGATCAAAAAAATAATTATTTCAAAATAAAAAGTTCATTTGACAAATATTTAGGTTTTATAAAAAAAGTTCATACCCACAAAAAATTTAATCCAACTCATAAAATAAGAATTTTAAAATCTAGAATTTATTTAGGTAACGAAAAAAAGAAATCAAATAAGTTTTTACCATTCGCAAGCGAAATAGAAATATTAGATAAAAATAAAAATTTTGTTCTGTATGAAAAAGGAAAATGGCTAAAATCAACAGATCTATATCCGATTGCAAAGAAAAATACAAATTTTACAAAAATATTTAAAAGTTTTCTAAACTGTAAATATAAATGGGGTGGAAAAACATTTGAAGGAATTGATTGTTCAGCTCTATTACAAATATTTTATAAATTTAATAACAGTTTTTTTCCGAGAAATACTGTAGATCAAATTAAATTAAAAAAAGGTGTATTATCAAAAAAAAATTTCAAAAAGGGAGACATTATTTTTTGGAAAGGTCATGTAGCTATATGCATAAATTCATATTATCTTATTCATGCATATGGTCCAAAAAAAAAAGTGATAATGATGCCAATAAGAAAAACGATAAGACTAATTAAAAAAACTGCAAAATTAGATGTTAAGAAAATTATAAGGGTTTGAGTTACTCTCGACCAAAATCAGGTTTGGAAATATCTTGTTTTTGAGAAATTATTTGTTTTCTTACTACCTTGGAATTAATTAGTTTTTTTACTAATTTTGAATTTTCTTTCCTACTTATATTCTTTTTGAAATCATTTAGGTTTTTCGCAAAGACGTTTATAGCATCAATCATATTTGTTTTATTTGCAAAAAAAATGTCTCTCCACATAATTTCATTAGATGCGGCAATTCTTGAAAAATCTCTTAAACCACCTGCGCTAAATTTAATTAAATTTTTATTTTTTTTTTTCTGAAAATCCTGAGCTGTTTTTATTAAATTGTAGGCTATTAAGTGAGGTAGATGACTAGTGACTGAAAATATTTTGTCATGATCGTCTGAGTTCATAATTATTATTTTAGAACCTAATTTTTTCCAAAATCTCTCTATTTTCTTTTGTTTTAAAGTATTTCTATCTTTTATTATTATACACCATTTATTTTTAAACAAATTAGGACTACCATGTTCAGGACCGCTCACTTCAGATCCAGAAATTGGGTGGCTCATCACCCAATCAAGATTTTTAGACAATTTTTTTTTTCTTAAATTTATTAGGTTCTCTTTAGTTGATCCAACATCAGTTATAATTGAGTTGTGATTTAAGTTTTTATTTAATGATGAAAAAAATTTAGAATAAGCACTCATAGGAGTACCTAAAATTACAAGATCCATTTTATTTAAATTTTTATCTAAACTTTTTAAAAATTTAATATTTTTGTTAATTTTTTTTATAACAGATATAAATTTTTGCGATTTTTCAAAAACATAATAATTTTTTGAAATTTTTTTTTTTAATGATGCCCTTAATATAGATGAACCAATTAATCCACATCCAATTATAAGAATATTATTAAACATTTTTAAAAATAATTTTCATTTTCGCTAGGAAGATTTGATTTTCTTTAATGTTGCCAATTGTAAGTCTTAAACAATTCTTTATACCGTATGAATTCATTTCTCTAAGTATAATTCCAAATTTTTGCAACTTTTTTAAAGTTGTATCTGCAGAAAATTTTGCTTTTTTAAAATTTAACAAAAAGAAATTTCCAGATATTTTATTTGTTTCTATGTTGTATTTTAACATTTCGTTTTTAATTTTTTTACACCATTTAGTATTGTGAATTACGGACTTTTTAACGAATTTGTTATCCTTAAGAGACTCGATCGCACAAACTTGTGCGAATTTATTCACGTTAAAAGGTGGCTTAATTTTGTATAGTTCATTAATTATAGATTTATCACCATATCCCCAACCTATTCTTAATGAAGCTAAACCATAAATTTTTGAGAATGTTCTTAGAATAAATACATTTTTAGAACCCTTAAATAATTCAATGCCAGATTTGTAGTCCTTATTTTTCATGTATTCAAAGTAAGCATCGTCAACCACTAATAATATATTTTTATTTAATCTTTTCCTTAAATCTAACAATTCGATTTTTGTTAAATAGGTGCCTGTAGGATTATTTGGATTTGCGATAAAAACCATTTTTGTTTTTTTTGTTGTTTTTTTAATAATTTCTTTAACCGAAACCTTAAAATTAATTTCTTTGGCTAGTTTTACCTTTGCTCCAACTATTTTAGAGTATATTCGGTACATCAAGAAACTGTACTGGGGAACAACAACTTCATCATTTTCTTTAAGAAATAATTGACAAAGCATTTGAATTACTTCATCAGAGCCTGAGCCACAAATTATCTTAGATTGATCACAATTATATTTTTTTGATATTTTTTGTGTCAACTTGGTAAATTTACTATCTGGATATTTTGATATATCAAATTTTAACTTAATAATTTTTTCAACATTTTTACTGACTCCCAGTGCAGATTCATTTGCAGATAATTTAATAATATTTTTATTACCAGCCAGTAATGATTTTCCTGGTTTATAACTTTGTAATTTTATGTTTTTAAATTTTGGTACTGTCATCGTAGATATTTCAATATAAATAGTCTTTTAACTAGATAAAACAATAATTAATTGAGCAATATTTGACATATAAATCCCTTTCGAGTAAAAGCTCCATGCGCTGATTTATACTGAATTGCGAGCGCTATAAAAAAACCGCTAAAATGTTTTTTTTCTCACAATTCAATCAGCTATATTAATATGAATAAAAATATAGATACAAAAAAGGTAATTATATCAAATCATTTAAAATTGGATTGTGGTAAGGAAATTTATAATTTTCCAATAGCTTATGAAACATATGGAAAACTAAATAATGAAAAAAGCAATGCTATTTTGGTTTTTCATGCTTTAACTGGTGACCAATACGTTTCAGGAAAAAACCCAGTTACAAATAAAGATGGTTGGTGGAGTTATGTTGTAGGAGAGAATAAGCCAATAGACACTAACAAATTTTTTGTAATTTGTGCGAATGTTATTGGGGGCTGTATGGGATCTTATGGACCTAGTACAGTTAATGAGACATCTGGAAAACAAATTGGAACAGATTTTCCTATTATAACCATTAATGACATGGTTAACGCTCAACATGAACTTATTAAATATTTAGAAATAGAGAAACTTTTCGCAGTAGTTGGAGGCTCAATGGGCGGTATGCAGGTACTACAATTTGTAGCTAATTTTCCAAATAAAGCTGAGCTTGCAATACCAATTGCTTGTACTTCTAGTCACTCAGCACAAAATATAGCATTTAATGAATTGGGAAGACAAGCAATTATGGCAGACAGCAAATGGGAGAACGGATTTTACAGTAATTATAAATTAAATCCCGACAAAGGATTAGCAATAGCAAGAATGGCTGCACATATAACTTATCTTTCCGAAAAAGGATTACAGGAAAAATTTGGAAGAAAACTTCAAGATAGAGATAGTCTGAGATATGGCTTTGAGGCAGATTTTCAAATTGAAAGTTATCTTAGATATCAAGGCTCTGTATTTGTTGATAGATTTGATGCCAACAGTTATCTGTATATAACCCGTGCAATGGATTATTTTGATTTATCGAAACAATATGAAGGAAATCTATCAGATGCATTTAGAATAAGTAAAACAAAGTTTTTTGTAATATCATTTACATCGGATTGGTTATACCCAACATCAGAAAACAGAGAAATAGTTATGGCGCTAAATTCTATTGGTGCAGATGTTGGATTTGTTGAAATAGAGTCTGATAAAGGGCATGATTCTTTTTTACTTGATGTTCCAAGTTTTCTCAAAACACTTGGTGATTATATTAACTCAACATACAAAGTTATAAATGAAAGAAGAGTTTAAAATTATCTCCGATTTGATAGAGAAAAATACCAAAGTTCTCGATGTTGGTTGCGGTAATGGAGACTTGATGAAGTTTTTGCAAGAAAACAAAACTGAGGATATTCGTGGATTAGAAATTTCAAAAGAAAAAGTTCAAAATTGCTTATCGAAAGGATTAACGGTTGTAGAGGGTAATGCAGAGAGTGATTTAAAGCAATTTCCAGAATCATCTTTTGATTACGTTATTTTAAGCCAAACATTACAAGCTTTTCTTAATCCTGAATTAGTAATTAATGAATTACTTAAAGTAGGTAAAAAAGTAATAATAACTATTCCTAATTTTGGTTATTGGAGAGTTAGATTGCATTTATTATTTAAAGGAACAATGCCTGTAACAGAAAATTTACCACACGAGTGGTACAACACTCCAAACTTACATATGTGTACAATTAAAGATTTTTATAATTTTTGTAACACGAAAAATATTAAAATATTTAAGTCCATTGCTTTAAAAAAAAGTAGGATCTCAGAAATTAATAAGTCAAATTTAAATTATAAAAACCTTGACTCTCATCTAGGTATATTTTTAATAGAAAGTTAAATGAAAGTAGAAATTATTAAATGTCTTGAAGATAATTTTTCCTACATTTTAATTAATAAATCCAATAAGAATTGCTGTGTCATTGATCCTGGTGAGTCAGACCCAGTTATAAACATAAGAATTATAAAATAAATTAGAGGAAATTGACCCCAATTACTAAAGTTTTCTGTTACATACCCAGTCCCCGTTAAGATAGAAATTATATTAAAACTCACAGATAAAAAACTTATTTCAGTTAAATTTCTATTAATTGCAGATAAATACAAAAACATTAGAAAAATGGAAATTATTACTAAAGTAATAAAGGTTTTTATTTGAGTATCTTTTAAAAATATTTTTTTATCACCACTCAAATATTTAATATAAGTAATAAAAGGAATACTACCAAGTATAATAAATATTATTGCATTTATCTCTATTAAAGAATTATTAAAATATCCAATTGACTCATTGTAATTTGCAAATCCTCCAGTAGCTATTGTTGTCATTGCATGAACAATGCTATCAAACAAACTCATTCCAAATATAAAGTAAAAAAAGGCACAAACAAAAGTTAATAAGGAGTATATTGTTAGCAATCTTAAAGAAACTTCCTTAGTCTTCGGAAAAATTTTTTCAGATGTATTATCAGAGGAAATATTAAAAAGTTGCATACCTCCAATATTCATCAATGGCATAAGAGTAATTGCCATTACAATAATTCCTATTCCTCCAAACCACTGCAACATTCCTCTCCAAAGCAAAATTGCCTTAGACGTTTCATTGAGATTAGTGATAATTGTAGATCCAGTAGTTGTAATTCCTGACATACTTTCAAAAAAAGCATCTGTGAAACTTAGATCTGTACTTGAAAAAATTAAAGGCAATGACCCAAATACTGCAATACTCAACCAAGAAAGCGTTGTTAACAAAAAGGCTTGGGGTAAATTTATTTTTTTTTCATGATCATAATTAGAAATAAAAAATAAAAAACCGAAAACAATAGTTACAATCATTGATCCTATAAAACCTGCATCAATTTGATCAAATACCAATTGAGTTAAAATAGGCATAATCATTGAAAGACCTAAGATAATTTGCAAAACCCCTAAAATGAAAAAGACAGTTTTATAATTGGACATTTTGAATGGACATTATTTTATGGTAAATAAATTTCAACTCTATATGAATTATTAAAAAGGCTATTATTAAGGATATTTAAGTATTTGTGATTGATAAAACTAATTTTGACAAAACAAGTGCCTGGCCAATTGTTGAGGCCAAAAGACTATTAAAAGAGAGAAAATCAAACATAGAAAAAAAAAATAAGATAATTTTGCAAACTGGCTATGGTCCTAGTGGTTTACCTCATATAGGAACATTTGGTGAAGTTGCAAGGACAACAATGATTGTTAATGCTCTTAACCATCTTACCGATGTACCAAAGGAAATTATAACATTTTCTGATGATATGGACGGACTTAGAAAGGTTCCTGAGAATGTTCCAAATCAAGAGATTTTAAAATCCAATTTACATAAACCTTTAACAGAAGTTCCTGACCCATTTGAAAAGTTTGATAGTTTTGGCCAACATAATAATAATATGCTTAAGCAATTCCTTGATAATTTTAAATTTAATTACTCTTTTAAAAGTTCTACTGAATTATATAAATCTGGTTATTTTAATAACTCTCTAAAATTAGTCCTTGAGAACTATACTAAAATTATGGAAACCATTCTTCCAACTTTAGGAAAAGAAAGACAAAAATCATATTCACCATTTTTACCAATATGTCCTGAGGCCGGAGTAGTACTTGAAATACCAGTTTTAGAAATCGACAATAAAAATTCAAAAATTTTATTTGATAACAATGGCTCAAAATTAGAAAAAAGTATTTTGGATGGTAACTGTAAATTGCAGTGGAAGGTTGACTGGGCAATGAGATGGTATGCTCTGGACGTAGATTTTGAAATGTACGGAAAAGATCTAATTGAGAGCGCAATTTTATCAACTAAGATTATAAAAATATTGGGTAAATCTAGTCCATCTGGTTTTGCTTATGAACTTTTTTTAGACGAAAAAGGAGAAAAAATATCCAAGTCAAAAGGTAATGGAGTCTCAATTGACGAATGGTTAGAATATGCATCACCTGAAAGTTTATCTCTTTACATGTATCAAAATCCTAAAAGAGCAAAAAAACTTTATAAAGAAGTCGTACCGAAGGCTGTTGATGAATATCTTGATTTTATAGAAAAGGCTAAAACTCAAAATGATCTACAAAAATTAATGAATCCAGTTTGGCATGTACATAATGGATCAATTCCAAAAGAGAATACAGTTATGACATTTTCTATGTTGCTTAATTTAGTTGAAACAAGCAATGCAGATAGCAAGCAACTACTGTGGAAATTCGTAAAAAAGTATAAATCTGAGATTAGAGAAGATGAACACCCAATTTTTGATAATTTAATAGAATATGCAATAAAATACTTTAATGATGTCATTAAAACTAAAAAAGTTTACAAAACTCCAAATGAAGATGAGAAAGCCGCATTAAATGCTCTAATTAAATCTTTAAATAATTGTAATGATGAAATGACACCTGAAGATATTCAAACAAATATTTTTACCGTTGGAAAAGAAAATGGGTATAAAGAAAATTTAAGAGAATGGTTTAAGCTTATTTACGAAGTTGTTTTTGGTGATGAAAATGGACCCAGAATGGGCTTCTTCATTAGCTTTTTTGGTGTTAATGAAACTAAGGAATTAATAAGAAAAAAAGTTGAAAATGTTTAACTTAATTAGACCTTTTATATTTAAGTTTAGTCCAGAGGTTGCTCATTCTTTAGCAATAAAGGCGTTAAAATTGAATCAAATACCAATTATAGATAAAACCAATAGAGATACAATTCAGACTAAGTTTTTAAATAAAACATTAAACTCACCGCTAGGGGTTGCCGCAGGTTTTGACAAAAATGCTGAAGTTTATAACCCACTTTACAAATTAGGATTTGGTTTTGTAGAAGTAGGGACAATAACTCCTAAACCACAAACTGGAAATCCTAAACCTAGAGTCTTTAGATTAGAAGAAGATGAAGCTTTAATTAATCGATTAGGTTTCAATAATATTGGCTCAGATGAAAGTAAAAAAAATATAGAAAGTAACTTGCCTAGTGGATTACTAGGTATTAATATTGGACCAAATAAAGACTCTGAGAACAGGGTTGATGATTATCTAAGTTGCTTTAGAAAGTTTCATAATTTAGCAGACTATATTGCAATCAATATATCATCTCCTAATACAGAAAACTTAAGAAGTTTTCATAATAATGATGAATTAAATAATTTACTAAAACAAATTAATATAGAAAAAAAAAAATTAAGTTCTAATGTTCCAATAGCAGTAAAAATATCACCAGATATCGATGAAAAAAGTATAGATCTAATCTCTGAAATTTTTTTAAAACAAGATATTAAAATTGCAATTATTTCAAACACTACCGATAGAAATCGTGAAGATGTACGTAATGTAAATAAATTAGAAAAAGGTGGTTTGTCTGGAAAGCCATTAGAAGATTTGTCAACCAATTTAATTGGTAA
>CABXWS010000028.1 GCA_902515965.1 uncultured Pelagibacteraceae bacterium | reverse complement strand
ACATTGTTCCTAAAAATGATAAATACTTCACAGAGTATTCCAAAATTAATAGCCTTTATAAAGTTACAAATTTTACTGGCTCTGCTGGCTTTGCTCTAATTTTAAAAAGAAAAAATTATTTGTATGTTGATGGTAGATATACTCTTCAAGCAAAAAATCAATCAGGTAAGAAATTTGTCATTTGTGAAATACCACAAAATTTTCCTGAAAATCTTGCTGAAATAAAGAATAAAGTAATCGGATTTAATCCTAAATTATTTACAGAAGCTACTCTTTATAAATATTTCAAAAAGAAAACGACTTTAAGACCTATCGAATATAAATTTCACGATAATATTAAAATAAAAACTGAAAAATTTTTTACCCTTGCAACCAGCATTACTGGTGAACATACTGATTCAAAAATTAATAGGTTAATAATTTACTTAAAAAAAAATAAAATTGATTATTTATATGTAAGTGCAAGTGAAAATGTATGTTGGTTATTAAATATAAGGGGTAAAGATTTGCCTAATTCTCCATTGGCTAATTGTAAACTTGTATTAACTAAAAAAAAAAAAATATTTTTATTTACAGACTTAAATAAGATTTTATCTTTGAAAAAAATGTTCAAAAAAAAAGTAAGTTTTCATAATGAGAATAGTATTTTTCAGGTAATTAATAAGTTTAAAAATGGAAATTTTTGTATCGATAAAAATACCTGCTCAATTTTCGATCAAGGGCTAATTAGTGGTAAGTTTAAAATAAAATCAAAAAGTGATCCAATTTATCATTTAAAATCTATAAAAAACCAGACAGAAATAAAAAATACGATTAACTCTCATATACTTGATGGAGTTGCAGTTACTAAATTTTTGTATTGGTTTAAAAATAACAAAAAAAAACTCACAGAAATATTGATTGAAAAAAAATTGGAAAAATTCAGAAAAAAATCTAAGGCTTATCTATATCCAAGTTTTGAAACTATTGCAGGATCGGGGCCAAATGGATCTATTATTCATTATAGATCAAATAGAGAAACAAATAGAGAAATAAAAAAAAATGATATTCTTTTGTTAGATTCTGGTGGACAATACAAATGGGGCACAACTGATATAACAAGGACAATGTGTAATGGTTACGTGTCTAAAGAAATTAAGAATAATTTTACAAGGGTTTTAAAGGGACACATAGCTGTGTTTAATTGTAATATTAATAAAAATTACTGCGGTCATTTCATTGATAAACTTGCAAGAAAATATTTGAAAATTGCTGGTTTGAATTATAGCCATGGAACTGGACATGGAGTAGGTTTCTTTTTAAATGTACATGAAGGACCTCAAGGAATATCAAAAAATAATAGAGTAGTTTTACAAAAAGGTATGATTTTAAGTAATGAACCTGGTTATTATTCAGAAAATAAATATGGGATTAGAATTGAAAATTTAATTTATATAGATCAATCAAAAAATAATTTATTTTTTAAAAATCTTACTTTTGCTCCAATTGATATAGATATGATAAATTTTAAAATGTTAACTACTGATGAAAAAAATTACTTATTCCAATATCATTTAGATATTTACTCGAAATTGTCAAAATTTTTAAATAATTCTGAAAAGAAATGGCTTGTGAATTTAATTAAGTAATTTTCTTAATTCTTCAAAAGATATAATATTTATGCCAAGATTTTTTGCCTGCTCTACTTTTCTTTTAGTTGCTTTTTCACCTAAAACTAAATAATCAAGTTTCTTATTTACACTGCTGAGTGTAGTGCCAGAATTTTTTTCTATTAAGGATTTTGCTTCCGCTCTGCTAATACCATCAAGCTTACCCGTAAACATAAAACTTTTATCTCTCAGTTTTCCATTTTCATTTGATATTTGATTTTCAATTTTTAATATTGAATTTAATTCAATCACAATATCGGAATTTAATTTATTTGAAAAAAAATTTTTCAAAGAGTTAATTTGTGTTTCTCCTATGCCATCTATATTCAAAAATTTATCAAACTGTTTTAATTTAATTAATTCAATAAAATTTGATATATTTTTAATATTGTCACTTATGAGTTTTGCACTTTCTATGCCGATATGTCTTATACCAATTGAATAAATAAATCTTTGTAGGGAAATTTTTTTGGACTTTTCAATTGAATTTTTCAAATTGTTTACTGATTGCTTTCCCCATCCTTCTAAATTAACAATTTTGTTATAATTTAAAGAGAATATATCTTGAGGTTTTTTAATAAAATGTAAATCCCAAAACTTTTCTACTACCTTTTTTCCTAAACCATCAATGTTTAATGCATCTTTTGAAATAAAATGTTTTAACTTTTCTATAGAAATTTTTTCGCATCCGTAACTTTCATTTGTACATCTTCTTACTGCGTCATACTTTTTCGTTGTTACATTAAATTCTTTAGTTGTATCTGAGCCACAAGAAGGACAACTGGTTGGAAATTGAAATTTTTTTGCATTTTTTCCTCTTTTATTTTTATCAACTTCGATTACATGTGGAATTACATCCCCAGCTCTTTCTACTGTTACCGTATCACCAATTCTAATATCTTTTCTTTGAATTTCGTCCTCGTTGTGAAGAGTTGCATTAGATACTACAACACCGCCTATATTAACTGGTTTGACTTTAGCAACAGGAGTTAAGGCGCCCGTTCTTCCAACTTGTATATCTATATTAATAATCATAGTTTTTGCACTATCTGCAGAAAATTTATGTGCTATTGCCCATCTTGGTGAATTAGATGTAAACCCGAGTCTATTTTGTAAATTTAAATCATTAACTTTGTACACTAAGCCATCTAAGTCGTAATCTAAACCAAATCTTTTAGCCTCAAAACTTTTATGATATTTAATTAACTCATCAATGGAATTGATAATTTTATTATCTTTATTAATTTTAAAACCCCATTTTTTTAAATCATTTAAAAAATCAGATTGATATTTATGCAAATTATATTGAGTATAGCCAAACGTATAGGCAATAAAATTAAGGGGTATTTTTTTTGTTTCATTTGGATTTTTTTGCCTTAAGGATCCAGATGCTGCATTTCTTGGATTGGCAAATTTGTCTTTTATTTTAAAGAAATCTTTTTTTTTAATAAAAACTTCTCCTCTTATTTCAATTTCATCAGGAAAATCGCGTGATTTTATTTCTAAAGGAATGTCTTTTATAGTTTTTAAATTCTCTGTAATTACTTCTCCTGTTTCTCCATCACCCCTAGAGACACCATATATCAATTTTTTATCAATATATGTTAGAGATGCTGAAATACCGTCGATTTTGGGCTCTACACTATAATCAAATTTTATATTTTTACTTAAATAATTAAAAATTTTTTTTTCAAAATTAATTAGGTCTTCCTCACCAAAAGCATTTGCTAACGATAACATTGGTACTTTATGTTTAAACTTCTCAAAGGATTTTGAAGGTTTGAAGCCTACTTGTAAATTTGGAGAACTATTATTTCTTAAATATTTATATTTTTTTTCTAATATAATTATTTCATTTTTGAGTCTATCATATTCTGCATCTGTAATAATTGGCTTACTTTTATTATAATATAATCTATTGTGTTTATTAAATTCTTTTATTTTTAAATTATATTTATTTTTTACAAGATCCTTGTTCATAAGTTGAATTAACTACTTAAAAAGTTTTTTAAATTTTTTAAGTATTGTCTCTTTATTATCTTTTGAAGCAATTTTCCTGTTTTCATAATTATTGTTAAGTATTTTATAACTGGCCTCGTACCACTTACCAGATTGGTAATTATAACCCAGTAAATATGCATATTTCTCTGCCTCCGATATCAAACCAACCTTGTAATGCAATTCAACCAATCTATGCAACGCTTCCTCGACATAAATCGTAGAATCATATTCAGTAACAACTTTTTTAAATCTATTAATTGCAGGTATCCATTTTTCTCTTTCAACATAATACCTTGCTAAATACATTTCTTTTGAAGCTATTATTTCAACAATATAATCTAATTTATATTTAGCATCTGATGCATAGTCTGTATCTGGATGATTGTTTATAATTATTTCAAAGTATTTTTTTGCTTCTAAAATTTCTTTAAGGTCTTTTTTTTCATCAATAATTTGATCATAATGAGAGAGAGCAAGTAAGTAATAAGCGTAATCAGTCTGTGGATGATTTTTATATTTTATTAAAAAACGATTCAAATCATTTATTGCATCTTTGTAATACCCTTGAGAAAAATATCCATATGCTGACATTAATATAGCTCTTGGTGCCCATATAGATTGAGGATATAAAAGTTCTGCCTCACTAAACTTTCTTCCAGCGTATATTACGTCTCCTTTCTCAAATTCTTGCATTGCTTCATTATAAACCTCAACCATTTGAGCATCTAAGCTTTTTTCTTTTAGAATATTTATTTTTTTTCTCATCTTTAGAGCATGCAAATAACATAAATAATATTAAAATTAACGATAATTTAAAATTTAACTTCATTAAGAACTTTTAACAGATTAATCTAAAAATTCTAACTTTTAAGCTATAGATCTTAAGTTTTGATAGTTTGCAAAAGTATGTGGTAATTGCTTTCCTTTAATCTCAATCAAAGAATAGTTGTTATGATCATTAAACACTTTTCTCAGTAATTCGTTAGTAAGATGGTGCCCCCCTTGTGAACAGTTTAACGAACCAATTATTTTATATCCAGATAAGAATAAATCTCCCATACAATCAAGAATTTTGTGATTTACGAATTCTAAGTTATTTCTTAGTCCACCCTCATTTAATATTTTATCATCTTTTAAAACGATAGCATTTTCTAAGTTTCCTCCTTTGCCAAGGTTTAATTTTTTTAACTTCTCAATATCTTCATATAAACAAAAAGTTCTAGAATTAAAAATGTCATTTAGGTTATCTTCAAATATATTTACTTTATTTTTTTGAGTTTTAATGATGCTGTTATTATATTTTATTTCAAATTGTATTTCTCCTGTCACGTTTGATTTATCTACAGAAATAAATTTTTCACCGTGTTCATACTTTACTTCATTATTGATCTTAATAATTTTTATAGGTTGATCACTAAATTTAAGACCCGTTTTATTAATTTCATCTAGAAAAAATTTTGCAGAGCCATCCATAATGGGAACTTCTTGGGAATCTAGTTCAACAATTGCGTTATCAATTCCTATTCCATAAAAAGCTCCCATAAGATGTTCTATAGTTGAAACTTTTACTCCATATTCATTTGATATTGTTGTGCAGAGGGTGGTGTCTATAACATTGTTGTACAAAGGATATACAATGTTATTTTTTGAAATGTCTGATCTTATAAATGTAATCCCCGTATTTGGAGAAGAAGGCAAAATATTCATGACAACCTTTTTGCCTGAATGTATGCCTATGCCACTAAATGATATTTTTTTTGAAATTGTTTTTTGAGTTAGAATAGTCACACAATTAATATATTAAAAAAATAACTTGCTAAATACTCAACAAATATTTCAAGAAAATACAATTATTTATCAAAAAAGTTAAAAAATCTTTCAAATAAGCCAGTTTTTTTTTTAGTTGTCTGATACTCTTGTCTAATATTTAAGTAATATTTGAGCGCAGATCTGCAGATATCTGTATCATTTTCTTCATAAAATTTAATTGAATTAAAATTAAAATTGTCGTTGAGATAAAAAGAATTACTATTAAATAAAATTGATCCTCCTCCAATTAAGAAAAGATCTGAATTGCTATAGTTATTAGCTTCTAATTCGGAGCCTTTGAAAGCAAAATCAAAGATCTCTTGAATGCGATATAAAATTACCTTTTTTAATAAATCAATAGAGATATTTTTATTAAGTATCTCTTTAACAGATATATTATCACTTGAATTATTAATATATGAAAATTCAGTTTCAGATTTATTAAATAATTTTTTTATTTTTTCTGCATCTTCAATGCTAATTTTGAATATTTTAGAAATATCTTTTGTTATATGAAAACTACCTAAAGGTATTGTTTTAATAGACTGTAATCTAAAATTTTTATAAGTAATTGTAGTAGATCTTTCCCAACCTATATCTAAAAAGGAAATTTTATTAGTATTTAATGTATTTAGATAAGTAAGAGACTTAACATAACTTGTACAGAATATATTTGTTATGCTTAGATTATTTAATTTAAAATTATTCTTTAGATCGAAAATAAGATTTTTTGGCAGACAAATTAATTTAAAATCAACTTTCAAATTATTGATATTTTCTTTATTAATTGGAAGTTTATCGTATGTTTTATTATCAATTATACATTGATCTAAATGAATATGAGCTAATTCATATTTATCGTAGCTATTTTTAATTAAATGATTTAATTCCATTAATAACGAATTATAAATTTGATCAATACTCATATGCTTGTCAGTTTTTTTATTGAGTGAAATATCTATTGTAAAAATTTCATTCGGATCCAATATCAATATTACATCTTCTATATGAGATGAAATTTCCTTTTCAGCAACTTTTACAGTTTTTTTTAATTCTTCAAAACAATATTTACTATTGTTGGTTGGATTTAATAATGAAGAACTTGAGAATATTTCTTCGTTTCTACCATTGAAGACGGAAAGTCGGATTTTTGAAGAACCAAGGTCTATAACATTAAAAAAATTATTTTTTCTCATTTAATATTATCAATCTGCCAGGTATTCTTAAATCAATAACAGAATTTGGTTTAATTTTATTTGATTTTTGAGCTTTTTTATAAATGTTAATTGCAATATCAATATCATCATTGGGTAGTTTTAGTAAAATATTATTTTCAAAATAAATATCCCACCTTTTATTTTTATGAAAATTATATTTAGTTATTAAGTTATGATTAATGTTTTGATTTTCTAAATACTTCATCAAAGATAAGAAATTTGAAACGTTAAATGTTCCAAATATAACTGGTAAATTTTTTATATTAGACAATTTATTGCTTAATATAAAATTTCCATTTGCCCCAAGGAAATATTTTTTGTTGTCAATATAAGTTAAACCTATCAAATTAGTTTTATCAGCTTGAACTATTATTGTAGAAGGATAGTGTTTTTTTACATTAATATTTTCTAAAAAATTTAAATTTTCTAAATAACCTAAAATCTCAGTTTTATTTGCATAAAAAATATTTCTATTAATTAAATTTTTAGTTTCTTCAAAAATGATTTTATCTATTTGAGCTATATTGGTTTTGATAGTTATATTTTGAATAGAAAATTTTTTTTTTATTACTTCACCAAGTTTAACATTATTAATAGTAGTTAAAAATATTAATGAAAAAAGGTAAAAATAAAGTTTATTATTATTTTTTAAAAGAAGCATCTCTCAAAATTTTTTCTATCAAATTTTTGAAAGTAATGTTATTAAATTTTGCTATTTCTGGGACAAGTGATAAAGATGTCATTCCAGGTTGAGTATTAATTTCTAAAAGGTAAAATTTATTCTTATAAAACCTGAAATCAGATCTAGTAACTGTACTACATTTTAACAATTTATGTGCTTTAAGAGCAGCATTAGTTACTCTAGAATATTGATCTTTTGTAATGTTTACAGGAATTATATGCTCTGTTTTCGCTCTTGGATTATACTTCGCTTGATAATCATAAAACTTTCTTCTAGGTCTTAATTCGATAGCACCGAGTATTTTATTAGATAAAACGGCAACTTGTATTTCTCTTCCAGGTATATATTTCTCTATGAGAATCTCCCCATAATCCTTAAGATTATTTAACTTTTTAAAAAAATTTATACTGTTGCATATAAATACATTGACACTTGAACCCTCATTAATAGGCTTGATTACCACCGGAAAACCTAATTTTTTTCTTAATTTGTTAATCAAATTCTTTTTATTAATTTTTTTTTTAAATGAAAATTTAAGGTAGTTTGGTGTAGAAATTCCATTCTGCAAAAATATTTTTTTTGATATTTCTTTATCCATCGCTAAAGAAGATGAGAGCACACCTGAGTGAGTGTACTTTACTTTTTCAGTTTCAAGAATTGCTTGAATATATCCATCTTCTCCATACCTTCCGTGTAGCAAATTAAGTACAACATCAGGTTTAAAATTCCTCATATTTTTAATAAAATTACCGTCTGGTTCATGAATTTTGATTATATATTTTTTATCTTTGCATAATTCAGAAAATACACTTTTAGCAGTATCTAAACTAATTTCTCTCTCTTTAGAGTAGCCTCCAGCAATTATAAATATTTTTTTCACTATTTTATAATTTTAATTTCTAAGCTAATATTTATTCCAGTCTTATCTTTAACTTTTTTTTTTACATAATTTATTAAAGCATTCATATCACTGAAAGTTGCGTTACCTTTATTAATAAAAAAGTTAGAATGCATTTCTGAAATATAAGCATCACCAAAACTAATCTTTTTTGGAATCGATTCTTTAATTAATTCCCATGCTTTTTTATTAGTTTGTTTTATAGGATTTTTAAATGTACTTCCTCCAGTTTTAATTTTTGATGGTTGAGAATTATTTTTTTTTATTGCTAATTGATCCATTAATTCTTTAATTTTTTTTTTCTCAGATATTTTCCCCCTAAATGTGGCACTTAAAAAAATTAAATTTTCCTCAAATTCTACACTCCTATAATTAAACTTGATTTTATTTGCAGGTAAAACTCTAATATTTCCGAAAGTATCCATACACTGTAAAGATATTAATTTATCTTTAAACTCAGACCCAAAACATCCAGAATTCATTTTAACACCTCCACCAATAGAGCCAGGTATACAATGCATAAATTCAAATCCTGCAATATTATTTTCCATTGCAAAAGTCGAAAGTTTTTTTTGAGAACAAGATGATCCAGCTATAATAATATCATTTTTTAACTTTGATAATGTTGCGAAGCTACTACCTAACTTTATTATGACTCCATTGTAGATGTCGTCATGGAATAATACATTTGAACCAAGTCCTAGTATAAAAATTTTTCCTCTATTTGAGTACAGTGCCAGAAAATCTTTAAGTTCAGTTAGGCTTTTTGGCTTAAAGAAAACCTTTGATTTTCCACCAATATTGAACCAATTCATTTTTTTTACACTGTGGTCAAAAAATAAATCAGAGTTATGCATTATTTTGAAATCTTTTAAATCACTTAATTCCATATTAATTTAAACTTCTTACCCAATTTGAGATAGAACCAGCACCCATTGCAATAAAAATTTTATTTCCAAATGCTATATTTTTTATAACTTTTTTTAAATCATTCTCACTTTTGAGCATTACTAGTTTGACTTGTGAATTTTTAGCAATTAATTTTGCAAATGAAATATAAGAAAAGCTTAATCTAATATTTTCACCAGCTTTGTATACTGGACAAAGTAGAACAGTATTAGATTTTTTAAAACATTTAGAAAATTCATTTTTTAAATACTTTATTCTTGAGATTCTATGTGGTTGAAAAATACAAACAATTTCTTTTTTATTATAAACTTTTCTAACTCCATCTAGAACAGATGAAATTTCTGTAGGGTGATGAGCGTAATCATCAAAAAAAGGTGTGTTATTTATATCAAAAAGATAATTAAATCTTCTTAGTACGCCTTTAAAATTTTTAAGCCCTAATTTAATTATTTTATCAGAGACACCTATAGAAAAAGCAACTGCTATTGCTGCAGTTGCATTTCTAATATTATGTAAACCAAGTAATGGAATAGATATGTTTTTTATAGTTTTGATTTTACCAGGAATTTGAATTTTGATATCGAATTTTGAATAATTTAAATTTTGAGAAATATTAAAAATATGAAAATTAGAATTTTTATTTAAACCATATGTATAATAATTTTTTTTTGTAAGTTTTGTTAAAATTTTTTTTAAATTTTTATCATCTAAACAAAGAAATGTTTTTCCAAACGATGGTGTTTTGTCAATGAACTCTATAAATTTTTTTTTTAAATTTTCTAAGTTTTTATAATAATCCAAATGTTCATTATCTATATTTGTAACTATAGAATAATTAAAAGGAATTTGAAGAAAACTTCCATCAGATTCATCTGACTCTATTAAACTCCAATCACTTTTTCCCAATTTAGCAGAACTTCCTATAGAATTTAATACACCTCCATTAATTATTGTTGGATCTAATTT
>CABXWS010000027.1 GCA_902515965.1 uncultured Pelagibacteraceae bacterium | reverse complement strand
CAAATAATAGCCTTTCAAAGTTGCTTGCTATTTGAATATCCATACTTGGTGTGTTTGTTTCTTCAACTTTCTTCTGAGTATAATCACCCCCAGAAATTGCTCTATGAAGTATGTCATTCTTATTTGTTGCAACAATTAGTTTATCAATTGGAAGGCCGAGTTTTTTTGCCAAGTAACCGGCGTAAATATCTCCAAAATTGCCTGTTGGAACAGAAAAAGACAAAGGTTGTCCATTTCCTATTTTAAAATAAGCATAAAAATAATAAACGGTTTGAGCAATAATTCTTGCCCAATTAATTGAATTAACACCTGACATATTTATTGAGCTAGAAAATTTTTCATCATTAAACATTGCTTTAACTAGATTTTGACAGTCATCAAAATTTCCTTCAATTGCAATGTTATACACATTTTTCTCCTCATGAATTGTCATCAGTCTTCTCTGTACAGGTGAAATTCTATTATTTGGATGTAATACAAAAACATTTAAATTATTTTTTCCTTTTAACGCATCAATAGCTGCAGCGCCTGTATCTCCTGAAGTTGCTACAATTATATTAATTTTTTTTTTCTCATTTTCTAAATGATATTGATAGAAGTTACCTATTAATTGCATAGCAATATCTTTGAAGGCAAGAGTTGGACCATGAAAAAGTTCTAAAACTTTTAAACTTCCTAAATTAGATATTTTTACAACATCTTCAGATCTAAAGCTTGAATAAGACTTTGATACAATTGAGGTTAATTCCTCTTTAGTCATGAAATTACCAATAAATGGGAAAATTATTTCAACAGCTAATTGTTTATAATCAAGACTTTTTAGACTTTCTAATTTATCTCCACTAAATGGTTTAATTGATTTTGGAATAAATAGACCTCCATCATCAGCCAAACCTTTCAAGAAGACATTTTTAAAGGAAAAATAATCTGAGTTATTTCTAGTGCTAATATATTCCATTAGTAATTTTTTTTTCTAAAATACAAATATATTATAAATATCGAAACAGCTAATGAAAACCAGGTTAGTGCGTATTTTAGATGATTATTTGAAATATTGGCTCCAATTTTTTTTGACTTTGGATAAATGCCTGTTTGATTGCTGATATTGTTGATAATAAAAGGAGAAAATTCCTTACCCGTATAAGCTAATAGATCCTCATCTTTTAAGGTAAACCAATAATTTTTACTAACTTCATTGTCTGGCTTAAAATAATTGAATTTATTTTTTAGTTTTAAAATTCCTTCAAATTTAAGTTGATCTGAAACGTATTTTTTTGTTTTAAATTCTCTTGGAATCCAACCACGATTAATCAAATAACTTTTATTATTAATACTTATTGGATTTACAATATCAAATCCAGGCTCTCCCTTTTCACTTAAATTATAAAGATAAATTATTTTTGAATTATCCAATATTCCCTCAAATTTAATCTTTTTAAAATTCACTGGGTTGCCACCATTAAACTCTGCTGGTTCACTTTTTAACGATTGATCTATAGAACTGATTAGTTCAAGTTTCCAATTTAATCTTATAATTTGCCAAGCACCTAATGCTAGAAAAACCAAAATAAAAAAATAGACGAATAAAGAAAAAAATAACTTATTTTTCAAAGGATCTTAACTTCCCCAAATATAAATAGCCGCAAATAAGAACAACCATACTACATCGACAAAATGCCAATACCAAGCCGCGGCTTCAAATCCAAAGTGGTGCTCTTTAGTGAAATGGCCTAACTTGCCCCTCCACAAGCACACTGCTAAAAATATAGTTCCAACTAAAACATGAAAACCATGAAAACCTGTTGCCATATAAAAAGTTGCCCCATAAATATGACCTGAAAAACTAAACGTAGCATGTTGATATTCATAAATTTGTAAAAGAGTAAAAAAAGCACCTAAGATAACAGTGCAAATAAGACCATTAATAAAACCTTTTCTGTCATTTTCTAATAAAGAGTGGTGTGACCAAGTCACTGTTGTTCCAGATAACAACAATACAAGAGTGTTTATTAATGGAATGTCCCAAGGATCAAAGGTCTCAATATCTTTGGGAGGCCAGACATTCCCCATAAATTCGTTTGGAAACAAACTCGCATCAAAGTATGCCCAAAACCAAGCAACAAAAAACATAACTTCGGATGCAATAAATAGTGTCATTCCATATCTATGATGTATTTGAACTACAGGTGTGTGATGACCCTTGTGCTCAGCTTCAATTACAACATCTCTGAACCACATGAAGGCACAATAAATAATTAATAAAAATCCAAAAATCATTGCCCACATAACTTCTGAGTGAAAATAATAAACAGAACCTAAGGCTGTTATTAAGGTTGCAACTGAAGTTGCTAAAGGCCAAGGACTTGGGTCGACTAAGTGATAATCATGTTTTTGATCAGATGCAGACATATTAGCTTTCTTTATTTTCGTTTTTATAATACTCAGATGAAAAAAAAGTATATGACATAGTAACATCCTCAACTTTTGATGTTTTTGGGTCATTTACTAATTCAGGATCTAAATAAAATACTAAAGTATAACTTGTTTTTTCTCCTGGATTTAGGGTCTGTTTTTCAAAGCAAAAACATCCTAGTTTATTAAAGTAAGCTCCAAATGATGATGGAGAAACATTGTAACTTGCAACAGCTGAAGAAATTTCACTACTATTATTCTCAACATCAAATTTAATTCTGTACACCTTACCTGGTTGAACATCTATTGTCTTTTTGTCTACTTCAAAATTCCAGTCAAGAGCACTATTTACATTAGTGTCCAATCTAACATTAATTTTTTTATCTAGAACAATTTTTGGAGCCTCTTTAGAAATTTGTGTTGTTCCACCAAAACCAGTTACTCTACAAAACAAATCGTATAATGGAACAGCCGCAAAAGAAAGTCCTAGCATAAAAATAAATATACCAGCTAGAATTAGAGGTGTAAGTGTATTTTTTTTTATCATAAGGGTCTTTCGAAAACTCCAATATTAAAAAGTGTGAAAAAGAATAAGAAAATTATAAACGCAACTAACCCTATTGCAGTCCATAAATTTTTCTTTTTCAATTTTTGATTTTTCAATATCATAAAATTTTATCAACTAAGAAAAAAACAAATATTAAAAATAGATACATTATCGAGTAGCTAAAAATTTGCTTTGCTTTTTTAATGTTAAATTTTCCTACCTTATGACTATAAAGTTGAAAGCAAATCAAATTGTAGTAGAAAGTTAAAAGCAAACTAAGTAGTAAAAAAACTTCTCCAACAAAACCTATGTAATAAGGAAAAATAATAGTTGGGATCATCAATAACGAATAAATTAGAATATTCTTTTTGGTTTCCTGAATTCCATTTGTTACTGGTAACATTGGAATTCCAGCTCTTTTATAATCATCAGCTTTATATAAACTTAATGCCCAAAAATGAGATGGGGTCCAAAAAAATATTATTAAGAAAAAAGCAATTGGTTCCAAAGAGATTGAATTAGTTGCAATAGACCAACCAATTACAGGAGGTAATGCTCCTGATGCCCCACCAATTACTATATTTTGTGGAGTTTTTCTCTTCAACCAGATTGTGTATACAAATACGTAAAAGAGAATGGTTGATAAGAGCAATATTGCTGACAAAGTATTTGTCACATAATACAAACTTACTACAGATAAAATTGACAAAGTAGTTCCAAAGTATAATGCCTGATTTCTATTTAATTTTCCTCTAGGTATAGGTCTAAGACAAGTTCTAGACATCAACTTATCTAAATCAGCTTCATACCACATATTCAGGGCCCCTGCTGCCCCCGCTCCAAAAGCTACAATTAATATTCCAAGAATAGCTTGTTGAAATGATACTGTTGTTGGAGCAGTTAATAATCCAACTGCGCAAGTAAAAATAACCAAGGACATTACTCTTGGTTTCATTAATTTTAGTAACTCCGGAATAATTCCTAACTCATTATAAGACTTTTTAACTTTAGAATATGTGGTTGCCATTATTTACTCTATATCTTAAGAACTTTCTAACTACTAGATTTTTCAGTTCCTTCGTAATCTTCAAACTTAGGTAGTTCCTCAAAAGTGTGGAAATTTGGTGGTGATGGAACAGTCCATTCTAAAGTTGTAGCCCCTTCTCCCCATGGGTTTTGAGCTGCTTTTTTCTTCTTTGAAAAAGCATATATTAAATTAGCAAAGAATACTGCTAATCCTACAACTGAAATATATGATCCAATAGATGATATGTAATTCCAATCGGCAAATGCGTCAGGATAATCAGCATATCTTCTTGGCATTCCAGCAAGACCTAAAAAATGCTGGGGAAAGAAAACCAAATTTACTCCAATAAATGTTAACCAGAAATGAAGTTGTCCCATCCACTCAGAGTATTCATAACCTGACATTTTGCCGAACCAATAATAAAAACCTGCAAATATTGCAAAAACCGCTCCTAAAGAAAGTACATAGTGAAAGTGTGCTACAACATAATAAGTATCGTGCAATGCTGTATCTACGCCAGCATTAGCTAAGACAACGCCTGTTACGCCCCCGACAGTAAAAAGAAATATAAATCCCAAAGCCCAAACCATAGGAGTTTTAAATGATATTGAACCACCCCACATAGTTGCTATCCAAGAGAATATTTTAATTCCTGTTGGAACTGCAATAATCATTGTTGCTGCTAAAAAATATGCTTTAGTATCCGTATCCAATCCAACTGTGTACATATGGTGAGCCCATACTACAAAACCAACAATTCCTATAGATACCATTGCATAAGCCATTCCCAGATATCCAAAAACTGGTTTCTTAGAGAAAGTAGAAACTATATGGCTAATCATTCCAAATCCAGGAAGAATTAATATATAAACTTCAGGATGACCGAAAAACCAAAATAAATGTTGAAACAGAGTTGGGTCACCTCCGGTTTGAGCATCAAAAAATGCTGTACCAAAATTCCTATCAGTAAGTAACATAGTTATTGCACCTGCTAGAACTGGTAGTGAAAGTAGCAATAAAAATGCAGTAACTAGAATTGACCAAGCAAATAAAGGCATTTTATGCAAAGTCATACCTGGGGTTCTCATGTTAAGAATTGTTGTTATAAAATTTACCGCTCCTAAAATTGATGAAGCACCTGCAACATGAAGACTTAAAATAGCTAAGTCCATTGCTGGGCCTGGTTGTCCAGCTGTTGAAGATAAAGGTGGATAAATAGTCCAACCTCCTCCAACACCTTGAGCGCCTGGAGGTCCATCTACAAATATGGAAGACAATAATAAAATAAAAGCAACAGGTAATAACCAAAAAGAAATATTGTTCATTCTTGGAAAAGCCATGTCTGGTGCACCAATCATTATTGGAACAAACCAGTTTCCGAAACCACCGATCATTGCGGGCATCACCATAAAAAATATCATTATTAATCCATGACCTGTCACTAAAACATTGTACAAATGATAATTTCCACCAAGTATATCGTCTCCTGGATGCATTAGCTCCATTCTCATTAAAACAGAAAATGCAGTACCAATGACACCTGCAATAATCGCAAAGATTAAATACATTGTACCAATGTCTTTATGGTTGGTTGAATAAGCCCACCTTTTCCAACCCGTAGGCGTATGATGATCGTGAATGTGCGTTGCTTCTGAGCTCATTTTTATTTACTCGCTATTAATTTTTTATTAATTAAATTTTCATCTTTTGCAAATTTTATTTTGGCATCTGATAACCATAATTGATAATCTTCTTCAGACACAACTCTTACTTCAATTGGCATAAAAGCATGCTTAATTCCACAAAGTTCTGAACATTGACCATAGTAAGTTCCAATCTTTTCAGCTTTAAACCATGTCTCATTAACCCTACCAGGCATTGCGTCTCTCTTAACTCCAAAGGATGGTAAAGCCCAAGCATGCAAAACATCGTTTGCGGTAATTAAGACTTTTACAACTTTGTTTACTGGAACCACAACAACATTATCAACAGCTAGTAATCTTGGCTGACCTTCTTTTAGGTCTTTTTCTTCAATCATATAAGATTCGAAAATTATGTTTTCGTCCGGATACTCGTATCCCCAATACCATTGATATCCAATTGCTTTAATAGTTACATCAGATTTAGGAATTGTATCTTGAGAATATAAAACTTTAAATGATGGTACGGCCATCACAATTAAGATTGCACATGGAACTAATGTCCAAATAATTTCTACAAACACGTTGTGAGTTCTTTTTGATGGATTAGGATTTCTTGAAGCTCTAAATCTTACCATCACATAAAGCATTAAAAATAAAACAAATGCACTTATTGCTACTATTATAGGAACTAACATGTAGTCATGAAACCAAACTATATCTCTCATTGTCTGAGAAGCTGGTTCTTGAAAACCCATCTGCCAATTTTTTGGTTGGTTAGCCATGGCTTCAATTGAGTAAAAAACTAAGCTTAAAGTAAAAATTATTTTTTTCATTTTTCTTTCTATATAAAACGAAAAAAATAAAAAAACACTAGAGAATTCGCGACAATTTATCAATTTTGTAAAAAATTGATTACCGATAATGCGGATATAACTGCTGTTTCTGATCTTAGAATATTATCACTAAGTTTAATAGATTGCATTCCATTAAATTTAAGAATCTGCTCGGTTTCTTTCGATGAATAATCTCCTTCTGGACCAATTAATAAACAATTAGGTTTAATGTCACTAATTGTTACCTTTTTATTTTGGGTATTTAAATTTCCAAATATCAAATTTATTTTATCATTATAATTCAAGAACTTTTCTAAAGATAAAGGCTTCTCAATTACTGGAATATTAATTCTATTACTCTGTTCACAGCTCTCAATTATAATTTTTGTTAATCTCTCAACATTAATCTTTCTGACAATTGACCTTTCACTAATAATTGGAAGAAATTTTGTAACACCAAGCTCAGTGGCCTTTTGTATCATAAAATTAAAATAATTTGATTTAATGGGAGAAAAAGCCAGCCAAATTTCTTTTTCAATACCTTTTTTTCTAACCTGTTCAATCACACGAAAGTTGATTAGATTTTTAGAAATACTATTAACCTTTGATTTCCACTCGCCAGACTTATTAAATACAGAAAAAGTATCTCCTTCTTTAATTCGCATCACTTTTAATAAATAATGTGATTGAGACTTGTCAAGATTGCTTTCTAAATTGATTGATAAATTTTCAGGATAAAATAATCTAATATTATTCATTATATTTAAATTAATTTATGAAAAATACTAAAGCAATCATATTTGATGCGTATGGCACTTTATTTGACGTAAATTCAGCTGCTGAAAAAAGTAAAGAAAAACTCGGAGAAAAATGGGAAAGTTTTGCCAACTATTGGAGAACTACACAACTTGAATACACTTGGCTTAGAAGTTTGATGAATAGGCATAAAGATTTTTGGAAAATTACTGAAGATAGCTTAGATAAATCAATAAAGGTTCACAAAATAGATAATTCTTTGAGAGATGAATTATTAGACTTATATAAAGTCCTTAAGCCTTTTTCAGAAGTGGAACGAACTTTAAAAACTTTGAGGAAATCGAGTTATAAATTAGCTATTTTATCAAATGGAACACCTAGTCTTTTAAACGAATTGGTTAATAGTAACTCCCTAGAAAATATTTTTGATGATATATTTTCTGTAGAAGATGTCGGTATATATAAGCCAGATAGTAAGGTTTATGATATTCCAATTAATAAATATAAAATTCAAAAAAACGAAGTTGTATTCTTAAGTGCAAATACGTGGGATGTCTCTGGAGCAGGTAATTATGGATATCAATCAATTTGGGTTAATAGAAGCAACAACATCTTTGACAAACTAGATTTTACTCCTAAACATGAAGTAAGTAATTTAAGTGAACTTCTTGATTTAATTTAGATTGAACATATATATTTTATTATGAATAATATTGAAGTTGAAAAAATTATCGAACCGACACTAGCATCAGATGGTGCGGGTGTAAAACTTAAAAGAAGTATAGGTGTTGAGCCTAATTATTTTGATCCATTCTTAATGTTAGATGAGTTTGGTTCGGAAAATAAAGATGATTATGTTGCAGGCTTCCCGGCTCACCCTCATAGAGGTATTGAAACAGTTACTTATATGTTAGCAGGGAGTTTTGAACATAAAGACAGTACAGGTGGAAAAGGTAGAATGAAAGCCGGTGATGTTCAGTGGATGAAAACTGGTAGTGGAATTATACATTCGGAAATGCCAGCAATGGATGATGGCAAACTCCACGGTTTTCAATTATGGATAAATATGCCTGCTAAGGAAAAGATGAGTAAACCCGAATATCATTACATCGACTCAAATAAAATGAGCATTCATAAAGATGATGAAAAATTAATAAAAATAATTGCTGGTAAATTTAATGACTCGGAAGGACCAATTACCAAACATAGTGTTGATCCAATATATTTTGATATTGAATTAAACGATAAAAAAATTTTTAATTATACAATTCCCAACACTCATAATTCTTTTATCTATTTAATTGAAGGAGAAATAGAAGTTGGATCTAAAAACCATGAAAATGTAAAAGACTCTACTTTGATAATACTAACAAAGGGTGAAAGTTTAAAAGTAACAGCTTTAACTAAGTCTAAATTTTTACTAATATCTGGGAAACCAATTGGTGAACAAATTGCAAGAGGCGGACCATTCGTAATGAATACTAAACAAGAAATACTTCAAGCGATAGATGATTACCACAACGGTAACTTTGTTAAATAAAAATGAAAGCAATAAAAATTGAAAAATTTGGTGGACCAGAAGTACTTGAGCTTAAAGATATTGAGATAGGCAAGCCTGGCCCTAAAGAAGTATTAGTTAAAAATAACTCAATTGGATTAAATTATATAGATGTCTATCACAGAACTGGATTATATCCGCTTGAATTACCAAGTGGAATTGGTCTAGAAGCATCTGGAGTTGTAGAAGAAATTGGAGCTGAAGTAAGTCATTTTAAAGTGGGAGATCGTGTAAGTCATGCTTCTGCACCTATAAGCGGCTATTCGGAAAAACAAATAATGCCGGAAGAAAAGTTAGTAATAGTTCCTGAAGGAATTTCAGATGAAGTAGCATCTTGCATTCTACTAAAAGGTATAACATCAGAGTATTTATTGCATAGGTCTTATGCTGCAAAAAAAGGAGATAAAGTTTTATTTCACGCAGCAGCAGGAGGTGTTGGACAAATATTATGTCAATGGGCCAATGCACTTGGTTGTGAAGTAATAGGAACTGTTGGATCAAATGATAAAATTGAAATTGCAAAAAAAAATGGATGTCATCACGTTGTAAACTATACAGATACAAATTTTGTGGATGAAGTTGAAAAAATAGTCGGAAAAAATGCAATCGATGTAGTTTATGATGGGGTAGGTGCAAAAACATTTGAAGGTTCTATTGAGTGTTTAAAAATTAGAGGAATGATGGTGGCATTTGGAAATGCATCAGGTTACGTTCATACAATTGATGTTAAAAAACATATCAATGCAAAAGGACTTTTTTTTACAAGACCATCAATAATGCATTACACCGTTACAAGAGAAGAGTTAGAGGAGTCTGCTAAAAAAGTTTTCGAGGCAGTTCTATCAAACAAAATTAAAATTGAGATTTCAAAAAAATATAAATTAAGTGAAGTACAACAAGCTCATATCGATTTAGAAAATAGAATTTTGAAAGGACCTGCTGTAATTATTCCTTAAATTGGTCGTCCATATCAGATAAATGTAATTTCAATGCTCTTGAGGAAATTTGCACTTCTCTTATAAAAAAGACTATCGAAATCATCATAGATAGACAACATGATCCAAATATCACTCTTGCTAGAAAATAAGTTTCGAGATATAGCGCAAATACAGTAAGCATATTGAACAAAAAGCCGAAGGAAGAAAAGAGGATAGTTATTCTTAAATTTTTAATTCTCTCATTAAGATTAATCAGTTGCTTCTTCCACTCAGGTGGAGTGTGTTTTTCAAATACATATTCATCATGTATTTTTCTTATAAGACCACTTAATGTATGAAATCTATTACTATAAACTCCCATAATAAGAGGAATGGCTGGAAACATGAGTGCTGTAACGGTGTAATCTATATTCATTCGAATCAATTTGATTATGAATCTACGCTTTGTTATTTACAAGTAAATAATGACTGAAAAACTTAAAATATTTATAGAATTAACTAGACTTAATAAGCCAATAGGTTTCATGTTACTTTTCTGGCCATGTATTTGGGGATTAACAATTGCTTATGATTTCTCATCTTCACTTAAAACCTATGCTTTTTATTCTTTTTTGTT
>CABXWS010000026.1 GCA_902515965.1 uncultured Pelagibacteraceae bacterium | reverse complement strand
ATAGAACAGTTTTAGAAAATATTGGATATGGATTAGAGGTAAGGGGTACGAAAAAAGATTTTAGAGTAGAAAAGTCAATGGAAGTCTTGAATATGGTAGGTCTAGATGGTTGGCACAATAATTATCCTAGAGAATTATCTGGCGGAATGCAGCAAAGAGTAGGTCTTGCAAGAGCGTTAGCGGTAGATCCTGAAATATTAATTTTTGATGAACCTTTTTCTGCACTAGATCCTTTGATCAGAAGAGAAATGCAAGATGAGCTTTTAAAGATCCAAGAAAAGTTACAAAAAACTATGGTATTTATAACTCACGATTTTTTAGAAGCCATAAAAATGGGTGATCATATTGCTATTATGAAAGATGGAGAAGTCTCTCAAGTGGGAACTCCAGAAGAAATTGTATCTAACCCAAAAGATCAATATGTCAAAGATTTTTGTGAAGATGTTCCAAAATATAAAGTATTAAGTGCTGGAAAGGTTATGAGAACAGACTGCTGTAATGAAACAAAAAATTTGTTTGATAATGGAAAAGATAATATTTTAGATAATTCTAAAATTGAACATTTAATAGATAAGCTAATTGATAATGATAAAACTTATCCTGTAATTTGTAATGAAACTGGAAAGTTATTAGGAGAAATAGATAGAGTGATAGTAATGAAATCTATGAGATCTAATCAATAAATTTGTTTATTACCTTCCAAAGTTTTTTGTTTAACATTATCTCTCCAAATAATTATCATACCCGCAAAAATAATTATTAATACTCCTGGAAATAATTGGTTCCATGGCGCTTCATTAAAAAAAATCCATCCAAGAATAAAAGACGAAGGTATCCCAAGATATTCAAACGATGCTATTTTGCTTGCTGAAATTAGTCTGTAAGAATAAATAAATAATATTGCCGCTGTTCCACCCAAAACGCCAGTCATTGTCATTAAAATAAAATCTTTCACACTCTTTATTTCAACATGTCCAGCGGTGAAAAAAAATAATATTATCCCACCACTTACATTAAATATTAATGTGTATAGCTGAATTTTAGCTGTGGAATGATTTCCTTGAATAAATTTTAAAATGATTACAGTAAACGCCCAAGCTATTGCTGTAAGAATAGGAAATATTGAATAAAAACTAAATATTTCACTTGTAGGCCTCATAATCATGACAACTCCTAAAAAACCAATTATTACTGCTGACCACCTATAAACACCAATTTTTTCGCTTAACAATATTATTGATAAGATTACAATAAAAAATGGTGATGAAAAAGTTAATGTCATTGCAGTTGCAAATTCAAGATTTACAACAGAAATAAATATAAATACATTCATAGCAAGGAAACAAGTTCCTCTCAGACAACTTAAAATAAGAAATTTATTTCCTAGATTTTTAAAAATGGTTGAAAATTCATTTGTGAATAAAATTAATAGTAACAAAGGTATGATAGCAGCAATATTTCTAAACAAAGTTAATTGAATTATTGAATATTCTTCACCCAGAAATTTGATAATTACCATATAAAGATCTATACATAAAATTGCTAAAAGCATGGTTGCTACAGCTAGATATGTTTTTTTTATATCTAATTTTTCAGATGAAATTTTCATTTAATAATGTTTAAATTAGTATAAGTTTTTAAAATATTATGCAAAATTTTAAACTTAATGAAGATTTTTTATTAAATAATCAGGATTGGACTTTTCCTACTTTAACCGCTTATGGACCTGGCAGATTTAAGGAGATTGGAAAATTTTGTAATAATTTTAAAATTAATAATGCTTTAATAGTAACTGATAATGGTAGTATTAATCTTCCATTTATTAGCGATTTACAAAACTTACTCAACGACTCAAAAGTAAAATCAGCTATTTATTCAAACATATCACCAAATCCAAGAGACGATGAAATAGATTCTGGATGTAAAAAATTTCGTGATGGAAATCATGATGCAATTATTGCAATAGGTGGTGGAAGCGCAATGGATGGAGGAAAAGCAATTTCTCTGACAGTTAATAGCGGTGTATCGTTATGGGATTTTGAATTTGAAAAAGAACCACCAAAATTAGAGATGGAAAATCCATTTCCAAAAATAATAACAATTCCCACAACGGCAGGGACAGGAGCTGAAACGGAAGTTACTGCGATGGTAACTCATCTTGAAAAAGGAATGAAGTTTTGTTTGTGGCATCCCGATGCTAGACCTTGTCTTGCTCTAGTAGACCCAGAATTGACATTAAAATTACCTCCAAATTTAACTGCATGGACTGGAATAGATGCTATGATACACGCGATAGAAGGGTATAGCGTTCCTATGTTTCACCCATTATGTGATGGTTCTGCAATAGAAAGTTTAAATTTAATTTCAAAATCTCTTTACGCGGCTGTTGAAGAACCAGATAATCTTTTAGCAAGAGGAGGAATGATTGTAGGATCTTATCTGGGTGGAATAGCATTTCTAAAAGGTTTGGGTTTAGTTCACGCTATATCACACATGGTAGGCGCAGAATATAATACTCATCATGGATTAACAAATGCGATAATATTACCTGCAGTAATGAAATATAATTTACCTGGATTAGATGAAAAAGTGAAAAGAATGTCAGAGGCTATGCAATTTAAAGATCACTCGATTGAAGCCTTTCAAGATAACTTAAATATTATTTTAGATAGATTAAAAATACCAAAAGGCTTAAATGAAATTGGCGTTCCAGAAGATTGTGAGGAGCGAATCGCAAAAAAATCTATGCTTGATCAAGCTTATGGACAAAATCCTAAAAAAGCATCTTTGGATGAGGTAAAAAGTTTAGTTTTACAGAGCATTAGACAAGCAAGATAGGTTTGGAACAGTGCTTGAAACATTTTCTGTATCTCAAATTATCTCTAAAATCAAAAATAAAGAAATAAAAATAGTTGAAGTAGTAAACTTTTACTTAGACAGGATAAAAAAATATAATCCAAAATTAAATGCTATTATTTCAATATTAGATGAACAAAAAATTGTTGAAGATGCAAAATTAAAAGACAAAAACTTCAAAAGTGAAAATCAAGATGATATTTATGGCCTTCCAATTGCAGTCAAAGAATTATTTGATATTAAGGACGAGGTAACATGTTATGGATATAAAGAATTATTAAAAAATATTCCAAAAAAAGACTCTTTATTAGTCAGCAATTTAAGAGATAATGCCATTTTAATTGGCAAAACTAATCTGTCTGAATTTGCAGTTGGTTGTCATACTACAAACAGAGTTTATGGATCAACCTCAAATGTTTATGATTATAGTAAGTCAGCAGGAGGATCTTCCGGTGGAGCTGCTGCATCAGTTGCAGCAAATTTAATTCCTTTTGCCGATGGGACAGATATGATGGGCTCTTGTAGAAACCCTGCAGCTTTTGCAAATATCTATGGATTAAGGCCAACACCTGGTGCGATTTCAGAAGATAGATTTGAAATTAAAAATTTAAACGATCTTCCTTTAATATCTACAACTGGCTGTCTTGCTAGAACTCCTAATGACATGGAGTTGTTATTTAATTATATAAAAGGGAAAAATTTAAAGGATAAATTATCTTTCGATCTTGAGGATATAAATAATAAAAAATTTTCAGATTTAAAAATTGGATGGTGTATTGATTTAAATGACCAATATAAATATGAAGATGGAATTATCGATTTATGTGAAAATATTTTAAAAAGATTGCAATCAAATAATTTAAATGTTGAAGATTTAAAAACTGAAATTAATCCAGACGAATTATGGTTCTCTTGGACAACATTAAGAGCCAAAACATTATATGAAAACTTTTTGTTATATAATTTAAAAAATTTAGATGAATTACCTTCCCAAGCATATTGGGAATATGAAAAAGGGAAAAGCATCGAAACAAATGATATTTTAAAAGCGATAGAAATTAGAAATAAATATATTGATAAAATTCAAAACCTATTTAATCATTATGATTTTTTGGTATTACCTTCAGCTCAATTATTTCCATTTGATAAGAAACTAAATAATCCAGAATTTATCAATAATAATAAAATTGACACTTATCATAGATATATGGAAGTCTATACATTATCTAGCTTGCTTGGTTTGCCAACTATATCTGTTCCAGTAGGTTTCAATAACAAAGGGCTACCAATGGGAATGCAGATTATAGCAAATGTTAAAGAAGATAATAAAGTAATTAATTTTGCCAAATCTTATGAAGAAATTTTTAACTTTTCAAAATTCAAACCAGAATTAATGTAATTTTAATGACCAGACACCCTCATCATTTTAAAATTTCGTTTGCATTAGCTATCGCTGCAGGTTCATGGGGAATTTATTGGTTACCGCAAAGAATACTAGAAGATGGAGGTTTGACTGGTGGCTGGGGAACAATATCCCAAATGGCAGTTGGAATATTAATATTATCACCAGTCGCAATTTGGAGAGTTATAAAAGGAAAGTCTATTGGATTAGAATTTCCTCTCACTGGTTTTTTTGTTGGAAGTGGATTTGTTTGTTATGCTCTTAGTTTTCTTCTTACTGATGTTGTTAAAGCATTGATCATGTTTTACATGATACCTGTTTGGACAACAATATTTGAAATTATATTTTTAAAAAAGAAATTTGGTTGGAAGAGGTTAATCACATTAGGTTTAGCTTTAGGAGGTTTGTGGATTGTATTTAGTCAAGAGAATATAATTCCGTTACCTCAAAATGCAGGAGATTGGTTGGCTCTTGCTGGAGGTGCACTATTTGGTGCTGGTTTAATTAGAATGGAAATAATTAAAACCGATGGTGTCTTTCCAATTATATTCACATTCTTTTTTTATGGCGGTTTAGCTAGTATACCTATTGGGTTATTCTTAGTAGATTATTTAGGACCAGTTCCATCAGTGGAAGTTATCATGTCAATGTCCACTTTTTTATTACTTATTTCGATATTTTATTTCATACCCACAGGGGTAATAATATTTTGGGCTCCAAGTAAATTAGGGGCCGGCTTATCATCTATTTTATTTTTAGCTGAAATAATTGTTGGCGTTGTTAGTGCTAGTATTTTAACAAATGAACCTTTTGGCTGGAGAGAAACACTAGGAAGTGTTCTAATAATTCTTGGTGGTGTAATTGAAGTTGCATATGTTCCAAAGTCAGAAAAGAAATTAGCATAATGGATATTAATGAATTATTGAAATCAAAAAAAAAAGTCTTCTTAGATGGCGGAACAGGCTCAGAAATTCAGAGACTTGGTGGAACAATGGGACCAGCATTTTCTGGCTTAGCAAATGTTTTCTCACCAGAAATAGTAATCAAAGTACACGAAAGTCATATAAATGCAGGATGTGATATGATAACAACCAACTCTTTTGGAACTGCAAGACATTGTCTCGAGCCATCAAACTTAGGAGATCAGACAATAAAAATTAACATTGATACAGTTAAGTTAGCAAGACAAGCAGTCAAAAATTCTGGAAAAAAAATTAAAATTGCCGGAAGTATGTCAACATATTTAGCTTTGGCTGAAAATGAATTTAGACCTGACACAAAATTTGTACCGTTATTTGCAAAAGAAGAAAGAAATTATAAAGAACAAGCAAAAGTATTAAAAGAAGAAGGAGTCGAAGTGCTTATTCTTGAAATGCTTTTAGATATTGATCACGCTAAAATTTTGCTAAATGCAGCTTTAGAGACAGGTTTGCCTGTCTGGGTTGGATTAAGCTGCTGCATAAGTAAATTTGATGAAACCGTAGTAGGTAGAAATTTTAGAGCAGAAAAAGAGAGATCTATTATATATGACCCTTTAAAATATCCTGATGAGCCAAAATTCCTTCCTGAAGATAAAATTATAAATTTTGCTGAAATAATTAATACACTCAAATCTATTGGTGGAGATGTTTATGGCATAATGCATAGTTGGTTTATTGATACAAAAGAGGGAATGAAAGTTTTAAAATCAAATTGGAATGGGCCAATTATGTTCTATCCAGAAATTCATAAATTTGACACTAGTACTATGCAAGCATTAATAACTGAAAATGAAATTCAATTTGTTGATAAGTGTTCTGAGCTAATTGACGATCAGGTAAAAATTATTGGTGGTTGTTGTGGAGTTACAGATAAACATTTAAAATCCTTGATAACAAAATTTTCTTAATTTAGTAATCTTTACTAATTACTTGGTCTATCATATTTACCATATCTTTTTTATATTTTTCATTTGTTGCGGATTTAGTCTCTAAGACAGAAAAAAGTGCAGCAACAACTTTTGTTTTCAAATTTATTCCTAAAAATTGGCCTCCATACCCAGAGTGACCAATCCAGTTACCACATTTCATTAATGAATTAACATAATAAACAAATTTATCCTTAGATAATTGAATGTATTTGGGTCCCTCACTAATAATAGTCTTACTCAAAAAAGTTTTAGAACCAATATTTTTTCCATTTATACCTTTTCCAAATCTTGAAAAAAGCAAACCCATTCTTAAAAAATCTCTTGTAATTAAACTTCCACCTCCAGACATCCACGGTGTTCCAAATCTATCTGTACCTATATATAATCCTTCTTCAAATCCTATTGCCTCAACTGTCTTTAAAAGCCATTGTCTTAAACTTTTTTTACTTACTTTTTCTACAATTAGTCCAATAACATCAGTATTAGCTGATTTATAATGCGCCAGATCAGTGTAATTTTTTAAATCTCTGCTTTTTAAAGATTTAATTGAATTTAGATATTGTTCCTGGCTTTGAATATTTTTACCTTTAATAGGCAGTCTCCATCCTCCCACAGGCTCATGTAGAAATGAAGAAGAATAAGCTTTTGTATAATCTTCGCTATATAAATTTACAATATTCATGTCTAATACGTCTTTTACTTTTGCATTTGCATAACCACTGCCAATTTTTGGTAAGTAAAATGAAATTTTCTTATTTAAACTAATTAGTTTTTTGTCTATCAGCTCTCCCACAAATAAATGTATAAACATTTTTGTTATTGACATAATTGTTTGAGGCTGATTTGTAGAAAAGTCTTTTGCGTACTGCTCGAATAAAATATCCTGATCTTTACCAACTATTAGAGAGCAAAAAGCTTTATTTTTAGTTACCTTTTTTACAGAAGATAATTTACCAATTCTCTTATTAATTTTTTTTTTTAATTTTAGAACAAAATCTGATCTAAGGTATAAACCATATCTATTAATTTTATATAAATTTCTAAAACCCAACCTTCTTTTATTTGGGAGATTCCATTGAGCTTTATTATCTTTTTTTGTAACTAATTCTGGATTTTTTTCTGAAATAATTTTTTTCAAATTAGTATTTTTTATCCAAACTTAAGGGATTTATTTTTCTCGTACTTTTGATGATAGCCTTCTGCTTTACAATAGTTTTTTTCTTTTGAAATCTTTGTTGTAACTTTTCCGTCTAATTTCTCATTCATTTCTTTTAAAACTTTCTGTGCTATATTTTTTTCATTATCATTATTAAAAAATATCTCAGAGCGATATTGAATTCCTACGTATGTTCCTTGCCTATTTTTTTGAGTAGAGTCATGTAGTTTAAAAAATAATCTGACCATATCTTCATAGCTTAAAATATTTTCATCGTATTGAACTTTAACTACTTCTATGTGACCTGTATCTCCACCACAAACTGCCTTGTAAGTAATATTGGGATCATCACCACCGCAGTACCCACATTCAGTAGATAATATCCCTTTAATACCATCGTATTTGGTTTCATCCCAAAAACAACCAATGCCACCAATAAATGTTTTCATAGTTTAACAATATATTATTACTTCAAAATTGAAATAGCTTTTATCTCGTCAACTCCTATACCACAACAACCACCAATAATTTTTACACCTTTTTTAATCCATGTTTTTACAACCTCTAAATAATCATTTGGTGAAAAATCATCTACAAACTTCCAATTTGGTTTTTCGTAATAACCTTTATTAGGGTAAGCACCAATGATTCCATTATAATTTTTTAGTGTTGCGTCTAAAGCTGCAGTTGTAGTTTTAATATCTGAGTGAGCAATTAAAATTGGTCCTTTATGTAATTTACTAAAACTTTTCAATGATTTTTCTAAATCCTCGTAAATTTCAGTTTTATTCTTTACATCATCATAGCCAAGCGTAATATTTTTTGTATTCTGATTTATTACACAGGAAATGGAAAGCCAAACAGGTAACTTTATACTCGAGGAACACTCAAGCATAGTCTCTACGATTTCTGCTTGAGATGTCATTGCTTCTAAAATTATTAAATCAACACCCTCATTTGATAAAATTTTAATTTGTTCATTAAACCCTGGTTTCAAACTTTTTGTTCCAAGTTTAAGAAAACTTCCATAACTCGAAACACTTCCTGCTAAAGAAACACTTTTTTTTGAATTATCAATTGCCTGTTTTGCAATTTGAACTGCTTGTTTATTAAATATTTCAATTGAATCTTCATACCCATGTTTTCTTAGCGAAATTGGTGTTGTGGCATAAGTATTTGTTGTAATTACATCAGCACCCGCATCAATATAATTTTCATGTACTTCCTTTAGATATTCTGGGCTATCTACTGAACATTTTCCACACCAAAGGTTTTTATCCATTTTAGCTCCTTTTTTTTCAAGCTCAGCACCTATACCTCCATCAAGTACAATTATTTTTCCTTGATCGATTTTCTCTTGAATGAAAGTGTAAGACATTAATTGTTTGTGAAAGCACAAATTTTATTATTATCAAGATCTCGAATATAAGAATAATAAACTCCAGATCCTTCTGGTCTTTCACCTCCAGCTCCCTCACTTTTTCCACCTGCCTTAAGTCCTAGTTCGTGAAACTTATCAACTATATCTCTAGATGAAGTAATAAATGAAACCTGCGTTCCATTTCCATTTGTTGCTTCTTTCCTATTAACAGGTTTCGTCACATAAAATTCTATAGTTCCATCGCCGTTTTTTTCCGTGTAACCAGCACAAACTTCATCTTTATAATTTCTTTCTAGATTTAAAACTTTTAAGACTTCATCATAAAAAATTATTGCTTTTTCTAAGTTATTGGTTCCTACCATTGCATAACCAAGCATTTTAATTTTTCCATTCAGTAATAGTTTTTACTTCAAGATATTCATGCAATCCCCAGGTTCCACCTTCACGTCCATTTCCAGATTGTCTGTATCCACCAAAAGGAGTTCCAGAGTCTGCTGCTTTATGATTTACATATACAATTCCAGATCTTAATTTTTTTGAGACTCTTTTTGCCTTCTCTTTATCCTCGGTTTGTAAATAGTTTCCTAATCCATACTCTGTATCATTTGTAATTTGGATAGCCTCCTCTTCATTTTCAAACGGAATAATTGATAAAACTGGTCCAAATATTTCCTCTTTTGCTATTCTCATATTATTATTAACATCGGTAAATACTGTTGGTTTAATAAAATAACCTTTCTCTAAGTCCTCAGGTTTATCAGGACCACCCGCTACCAAAGTAGCGCCTTCTTCAATCCCACTATTTATTAAACTCTGGATTTTATCAAATTGAGTTTTTGAAATTACAGGTCCTATATGATCGCCAGCTTTTGAAGCAAGATCAACTTTAATTTTGTTTGCCTCGTCTGCAGCCTCTTCAACAGCTCTTTTATAAATTGATTTTTCAACAAGCATTCTAGTTGGAGCATCGCATGATTGACCTGAATTACTCATTATATTTCTAATACCATCTCTAACTGCATCAGGGTATGCATCAGCAAAAACAATATTTCCCCCCTTACCACCAAGCTCTAAACAAACTCTTTTTATAGTTTCGGCTGCATTTTTCGTAATCAATTTCCCAGCTCTTGTTGAGCCTGTGAATGAGACCATATCAACTTCAGGATGTCCAGATAGATCAGTTCCAACTCCTTGCCCATCACCATTTACTAAATTAAAAACTCCTGCCGGAAAACCAGCTTCATCTATCATTTCTGCAAAAAGCATTCCTGACAATGGAGCAATTTCCGATGGCTTTAGTATCATTGTACATCCTGTAGCCAAAGCTGGAATTACTTTTAAAGCAATTTGATTTATTGGCCAATTCCAAGGAGTAATTAATCCACAAACTCCAATTGGCTCATATACAATATGATTAGTAGATCCCTTGTCAAACCCAGGTTCGAATTCGAAATCTTTTAGTCTTTTAATAAAGTCTTCGATATGACCTGCACCAGAAGATGTTTGATTGGCTGAACACCAATCTTTAGGACAACCAAGTTCAGTAGTTATAGCATCAGTCATATCATCCCATCTAGAATTATAAATTTTTAACAATTTTTCTAACAAATTTAATCTTTCTTCTTTTAAAGTTTCTTTCCAAGTTT
>CABXWS010000025.1 GCA_902515965.1 uncultured Pelagibacteraceae bacterium | reverse complement strand
CCCTCATAATAAAATTTTTTTTGCAACTCTTTTTTATTTGGAATTTGATGGACACCTTTTATATATAAATTTTTTTTTAGAAAATTAATCTTACTTTTTATTTCATTAGAAAGATTATATTTATACATGAAATAGTCTGAGTTATCGGTTTCATCTATTACAAGCAATGAAATAAAAAAGGGGAAAGTTTTACTACTTAAAATTTCTTCGGAATATTTTGTTAATTTTTTAAATATCTCATAGTTTTTTAGTTGCGGGAAAATTAATGAAAATAAGTCAATAGAAATTTTGTTTTTGAATATCTTAATAAAATTATTAGTTTTAAAAATTTTTAGAAGTTCGTTAAATTGTCTTTCTTTTGAAACTTTGCCAAGACCTTCGATATTTTGTTTAATGATTTTGATTATTTTTGGATCATGATTTGTATTGCTGTATTCTATAAAAAATCTTAGATATCTAATAATTCTCAGATAATCTTCTTTAATTCTTTTCTCAGGATCTCCTATAAACTTTACTTTACCGTTGTCCAAATCTTTATGTCCATTATTAGGATCATAAAGATTACCGTCTAAATCAGAATAAATTGAGTTAATAGTGAAATCTCTTCTTAAAGAGTCTTCCTCCCAATTAGTTGTATATTCAACAACAGCGTGTCTACCATCAGTTTTTATATCGTTTCTTAGAGTAGTAATTTCAAAATTAAAATTGTTTACTACGGCAGTTATTGTTCCATGCTCTATACCAGTTTCAAAAAATTTTATTTGATTAGTTTCTAGGCAGTCTTTTACCTGTTCGGGCCTAAGATTTGTTGCTAGATCAATATCTATTGGTTTTTCATTATTCAATATTTTTCTTAAACATCCTCCAACTAATCTGATTTCACTTTTCTCAGTGTAATTATTTATAGCAGTAAAAATCTTATCAACATTTGTGCTCTTTTTTAATTGTTGGAACTTCAGATCTTTGTCACTCAAGATTTTTTTATCTTGAAATAGTTTTTTTAATAATTGTTTCATATTTGGCTGGGGTGCTAGGATTCGAACCTAGGATGGCGGTACCAAAAACCGCTGCCTTACCACTTGGCTACACCCCAAGATATTTTCGTATAACACAAAAAAAAAGCTTTATATAGTTTTAGAATAAATACACCAATAGTTTTTATATTTATTCTCTAATTTTTTTTTTGCTTTTAATGCCGCATTTTTAGTTAAAAAATATCCAATTATTGTTGACCCTGTACCTGTCATATTAACAAAGTAAATATTTTCTAATTTTTGCATAAAATTTTTGATTTTTTGAAGAATTGGGAATTTCTTAAATGCTGTTATCTCCAGATCATTATTAAGATTATTTCGCAAATAATCTTTTTTAAAAATTGGTTTATTGATAAACATGCCTTTTGTTAATCCTCTATGATGACTGTAAATTGTCTTTGTTGAACAGCCAAAGTTAGGTTTGATTATTAATAGATGAAATTTAATTTTTTTTTTTAATATCTTAAAATTTTTTTTTCCAAAAACAATTATTGGTCCATTGAATAAACCTAAGATGACATCTGAGCCAATTGATTGAGCTATTTTAATTAAGTCATTTTTCGAAACTTTGATAATTTTTTTTTTTATTAAATAATTTAAGATTGAACCTGCATTCATTGATCCCCCACCCATCCCTGAAAATTGAGGTATATTTTTTTTAATTATAATTTGAAATTTTTTATTCTTTATATAATTCTTGTCTAATAATAAATTTAAAAGTTTAGATACAGTGTTACTTTCTGGAATAGATTTAGAAAATTTTCCCGTAAAATTTATTTTATTTTTAAAACCGCTAATTTCTTTTATTAATATTTCATCTGAAAGAGAAATTTTAGATACCAGGCTCTCTATCTTATGAAAACCATTTTTATATTTACCCAATACTTTTATTGTTAAATTTATTTTAGCAAATGATTTTATTTTTGAAAATTTCATTTAAGAATTACTTTTCAAACCATCATATAATTTTTTTTTAATTTGATTTTTTAATTTTTCATCAGCTTCATCACTATTTAAAGCACTTTTCCAAAAATAACTCGCTTGAATTTTTCTGTTTAATTTCCAAAGGACATCTCCATAATGGTCGCTTGCGATTGGATCACTGGGTAATAACTCAACAGCTTTTCTCAAATATTTTTCAGCTTCCTCATAATCGCCTGTTAAATAATATCCCCAACCAACTGAATCTGTAATATAAGGATCATTTTCTTTTCCTTTGTATGCTTTATTTAGCATTTCTATTGCTTCTTTAATTTTGTAACCTCTTTCCAACCAACTATATGCTAGATAATTTAGTGTATAAGGTTCGTCTGGTCTAATTTTAATTGAATTTAACAAATCTTTATCTGCTAGATCATATTTATTCAATCTTTCATATGAACCACCACGCCTATACAATATATCAGCATACTCCATTGAGTTTTTATCTAATTTTTTTAAAGCTATGGAATAATATTTAATTGCTTCATCATATTTTTTATGATTTTTGTAAATATTAGCTAAGTCATAAATAATTTTTGTTGAATTTTTGTCAACTTTTTTAACATTTTTTAGTATATATTTAAGTGCATCGTCTTTACCGCTCTCTTCAGAAATAATCTGTGCAATTTTTTTGGTCTTATACCAAAAGAATATCTCATCTTTATTGTCAAATTTTTCGAAAGTTTTTTTTGCCAACTCATAATTATTATTTGACTCATGGTTTTCAGCTATCAAAGACAAATTAAAATAAAATTTGGGATTTAAAAAATTTGCAATGTTCAAATAAATATTTGAGTAGTCAAATCTATTTTGTGATGAATAGAAATTTGAGATCAAAAAAAAGAACTCTGACAGTATATCATTCTCATTTTGACATGAAAAATATTGTGTCAATTTTTGATATTTTTTTTCATCGACCCATTTCTTCACTTGAGAAATTAATAAAGTACTTCCTAATTGATCAATACTTTTAGCAACACGGTTAACAGTTAAGATATCATTATTATAAATTCTGTTACTTAAATAGAAAAAAATATATCTGGAATAATCACTTTGAGGATCATTTATAAGTTTCAAAAAATATGACTCTGTATTACTGGAGTTTAAATAACAATTTTGAAAAGCCATATTTATTAAGTCAAGCTTTCCAAATTGTTCTACGATATCTGATTTTTTGTAAATAAATAGGTCAATATAGCTTTTTAAAGTTGAATAAATTATAAACTTATACGAGTCATCTTCCTTAAATTTTTCTAACTTTTTTAATTTGAGAGATGCTTGTTTAAACTTTCTCTTATTTATACTGTCTAGAACTAATAGCAAATTACCCTCAAAAAAATCAGCTCCAATTAGTGTATTTGAATATTTGATTTGATTTATGGCTTTTTTGACTTGTCCGTCTTGTAAAAGTGAAAAAGCATATTCTTGCAAAAAGTTACCATGGGATTGTATTAATATCCTAGAATTTTCAAAAAACTTTAAAGCATTGTTATTTTTTTGGTTATTATATGATATTAACCCTGAAAAATAATTTGATAAATACTTCTGGTTGAATTCTTTTTCATTAGCTGCTTTAGAATATAAATTTGTTTGATATAAAAATATAATAATTACAGAAATAATTTTTAAAAACATTAATTAGTTTATGACTTTAAATGAAAAAAATCAAAATGACATAATTGATACTGAGCTACTAAATGAGCTAGGTATTGAATACGAATTTAGTGAACAACCTATAAATAGGTTTAAAAAAAGTGTATCAAACGAAGATAAATCTGATCAATTAACAAAACTTAGAGTTGAAATAGAAAATATAGATAACTGTGAACTAAAAAATTCAGCTAAAAACCTTGTATTTAGCGATGGAAATTCTTCTTCAAAAATAATGATTGTTGGCGAAGGACCAGGACAGAAAGAAGACGAATTAGGCAAACCATTTGTCGGTGATGCTGGAGAACTCTTAAATAGAATGTTGAAAGCCATTAATTTAGATAGGGAGAATGTCTATATTACAAATGTCGTAAATTATAGGCCTCCAAATAATAGAAAGCCTGAGGTATCGGAGATTAATAGATATTCTGAATATTTAAGAAAACATATTTCAATTATCAATCCAGAAATTCTTGTTTTAATGGGGAGTACAGCAATGGAAGCACTGTTCGGTAATAAAATTAGAATTTCTAAAGAGCGAGGAAAATGGAAAGATGTAATAATTAACGATAAAACATTTTTAACAATGATAACTTTTCACCCGGCATATCTACTAAGGCAGGCAGAACAAAAAAAATATTCCTGGGCTGACCTTAAAGAAATTAGAATGAGAATTGATAAAATTGGTTTAGGAATTTAACTTTTTAGTATCTAGTTATATGAAAAAAATTATTGCAGGAGTAGATGAGGTTGGAAGAGGTAGTCTCATAGGACCTGTATATGCAGCTGCAGTTATATTAAATAAAAAAATAAATAAAAAAATTATTAAAGATTCTAAAAAACTTAGTAAAATTCAGAGACAAGATTTAGCAAAATATATTAAAAAAAATTCAATTTGGGCATTAGGTTCTGCCTCAATAAAAGAAATTGAAAATTTGAATATTTTAAATGCAAGCCTACTTTCTATGGGAAGGGCAATTAAGAAACTCAAACTAAAACCAAAAAAAGTTTTAGTTGATGGCAATAAATCACCTGATTTGAAAAATTATATTATAAAAACAATTGTTAAAGGGGATGAAAAAATTCCAGAAATTTCAGCAGCATCGATTATTGCTAAAGTTGAAAGAGATAAACTGATGAAAAAGATGTCACTTTCATTCAAAAAATACCACTGGGATAGCAATGCTGGTTATGGAACAAAAGATCACATTAAAGCTATAAAAAAATTTGGGGTAACTCGATTTCACAGAAAAACTTTTCAACCTATACACAAGATATTGAGTCTCAAAAAATAGCAACAACAATTATCAATTAATAAATTCAATCACAGGTTGACGTAGACTCTTGTCTGGAGTCTAATTCAAAAATATAAAATGATAAATTCTTACTTAAAAAATAAAATTATTAATGGCGATAGTATTGAGGAATTAAAAAAAATCCCCGATGAAACATTTGATCTTATTTTTGCTGACCCTCCCTATAATCTTCAATTAAAAAAACAGCTAAGTAGACCAGATAGATCAAAAGTTGATGCTGTAAATGACGCTTGGGATCAGTTTGATAGTTTTAAAAGCTACGATTTATTTACAATTAAATGGTTAGAAGAATGTAAGAGAATATTAAAAAAAAACGGCTCAATATGGGTGATTGGAAGTTACCATAATATTTTTAGAGTTGGTTCTATTATACAAGACTTAGGATTTTGGATTTTGAACGATGTGATATGGAATAAAAATAACCCAATGCCAAATTTTAGAGGTACACGTTTTACAAACGCTCACGAAACTTTGATTTGGGCCTCTAAAAATGAAAACTCTAAATATACTTTCAATTATCAATCACTTAAGTGTTTAAATGATGATTTACAAATGAGATCTACATGGAGCTTACCTATTTGTAACGGAAAAGAAAGACTTAAAAATAAAGGTGTTAAAGTTCATTCTACTCAAAAACCAGAATCTTTGTTACATAGAATTATTTTAGCATCTACAAATAAAGGCAACCTAATTTTAGACCCTTTTCTTGGATCAGGAACTACTGCTGTTGTGTCTAAGAAGTTGGGAAGAAATTTTTTCGGAATAGAAAAAGAAAAAAATTATTACGATGCTGCTTTTAAAAGAATTAAAGATACAAAAGTAATTCAAGACGAATATTTAGATGCTCTAAAAAATAATAGATCCAAACCAAGAGTACCATTTGGATCTTTGGTTGAATTAGGAATTATTAAACCTGGTACTGAAATTTTTGATCAAAAAAAACAAATCAATGCGAAAATTATGATTGATGGTAGTATAAAATATCGGAAATCAGAAGGATCAATTCATAAAGTTGCTGCACAAATATTAGGTGCTGAGAGCTGTAACGGTTGGACTTTTTGGTATTATAAATCAGGTAACTCACTCAAACCAATTGATGATTTGAGGCAAAGACTAAGGCCAACTACTTAATTTCTATAAATTTTTCCAAGATAACTCTCTAGAAATTTTTTATTTTTTGATAAAAATTTCAAAACAATATTTCTAAATAATATTATTATTGGATTATTTAAATGGAAGGCAAAATGATTTAATTTTGATCTTTTATTTACTAAAAATATTTTACTTATCTTATCTTTATAAATATTATTTGAATTTGTAATATTTTCTAAAATACCATTTGCTGTTTCAATACTTTGAGAAGCACCTTGTGCAAAAGAAGGTGGAAAAGCAAATAAAGCATCTCCACTCAAAAAAGTATTTTGATATTTTAATGTGGGTAATTCAGTGCTCACAAATACTGGAAAACACTTGATATTTGCTAAACTTTCCAAATTTATAATAGAATTTTTTGAAATAAAGTCTTTTAAGGATTTTATAAATGTTTCTGAATTAAGGATATTATTATCTTCAATTTCTTTAGTAGTTAGTTTCTTTTTGATTATAGCAACGAAATTATATTCGAGTTTTTGATTTACAGGATAAGTTACATAGTGAAAATTTGACCCCATATATACAGAAATATTATCTTTTTCATGTTGTTTTAAATTCGCCCTTAGAGCAATGTTCCCATTAAAAATTGGATTTAAATGATTATTGGATATTTGGGATTTTAATTTTGAAAAAACACCGTCTGCAATTATGATATAATCGAAACTTTCATTCTTATTATCCCAAGAAATTTCTATTTTTTCATTATATTCAATATTCTGAATATCGGCTCTAAATTGAATTTTTTCTTTAGGGATATTATCAAGTAAAAACTTTATTAATGTTGATCTTTTAAGTGTTGTGTAATGGTCGTTTTCATTATTAAATTGCTTTAAATCAATTTCACAAATCTTTTTAATATTATTAGCCTGAAAAAAATTTACTTTTGTTGGATAATAAACATCTGATGCTGAAATTTTTTTAAATCCTATTTTATTCAACAAATTAATACTATTAACTGAAAGTTGAATACCATAACCTTCCTTTAAATTGAGGAAATCTTTTTTTTCAAAAATTTTATAGTCTATTTCAGTATTTTTATTTAATTCATTTGCAAGATACAAACCAGATATACCAGCACCGACAATTGCAACTTTTTTCATTTAGATTTTGAGATGGTATAAAATATTTTTTTAGTAAATGATGGAATTATTTCTGAGCTTAATTTATCTTTTTTAATTAATATTTTATTTTTAATCTTTGGGGGTTTTTTTGAATTATTCAACAAAATTTTCATTTCCATATTAGATAATTTTATATTAATTTTTTTATTATTTGAATAATTATACTTACTTTCTTTAACTTCGGTCATAGGAAAAATTGCCATATTTTTTAAAAATTTAAATTTATCGTTTTTAACCAATAAATAATTATTTTGTTTTTTGTAGATAGTCGCTTCGAAATATTTAGTTTTTATTTCTTTATTAATTTTAGTTAACTCAAAATCATTTTTTTTTAAAGATATACAATTTTTGTTTAATGGACATTGTTTACAACTCGAATTTTTTGGTTTGCAAATCAAGGCACCTATTTCCATAATTGCTTGTGAGTAATCGCTGGCACGATCAGACAGTCCAAAAAAATTAATTTTTGTTTTTAAAAAATCTTTAGATATTTCATTCTGCTTTTTTAAATATAAAGTTCTTTTAAGAATTCTCTCTACATTTCCATCTAAAGGAATAGTTTTAATGTTAAATGCTATAGACATTATTGCTTTTGCTGTATAATCACCAACTCCAGGTAATTTTAATAATTCATCATATGTTTTGGGCAAACTTCCATTTAATTCTTTTGAAATCTTTATTGCACTTTTCCTTAAATTTTTTGCTCTTGAGTAATAACCAAGCCCTTCCCACTGTTTTAACAAAATTTCCTCTGAAACTTTTGAAAGTGATTGAAAATTTGGAAATAATTTAACAAATCTATTAAAATATGGAATTACAGTTTTAACTTGTGTTTGTTGAAGCATGTATTCACTTACAAATGTAAAATATTCTCTCTTTTGTTGAGAGACCTTTTTTCTCCAAGGCAAAATTCTTTTATTATTATCGTACCAATGCAGAATTTTATTTGGTATGTTTTTGTTGTTCATATGGCTCAAAAATATAACACTAAGCAGAGATATAAGTCTATTCAAGGTTTAAGATCTTTTAAAGACACTTTGCCCACAGAAGCAAAAAGGATAATTAGCAAAAAAGGAAGGATATATAATGATACATTAGATAACTGGAAATATTTAGTTGGTGCTGAACTATTTAAAGTATGTTTTCCAAAATCTTATAGAGGCTCAAGTAAGTTAAACAAAAGTAGATTAAACATTTTAGTGAAAAGAGGAAGTGAAGTTGATCTTGAATACTCAAAAAAAGAAATAATTAAGAAAATAAACGTTTTTTTTGGATATCATGTGTTGGATGATATTAGATTAAATACTTTTGATGGAGAGATAAAGGTTGAAGGTAAAAAAACGTTGTTAAATGCGACAAAAAATAAACATTTAAAGAGCATAAATAATATTAAAAATGATAAAATAAAAAATTCACTATTAGAATTAAGTAAACACTTTAAAATAAAATGAAAAAATTAATCTTTATAATAACAATTTTATTATTTAATTGTGTTAGTGCTTTTTCTGAAACTAAACCTATAATATCAGGAGATCCAGATACAAAAGTTAAATTAATGGTTTTTGAATCATTAACTTGTAGTCATTGTGCAAATTTCCATAAGAATATATATCCTAAACTTAAAGAAGATTTTATAGATAAAGATTTAATTTCTATAGAATTTAAAAGTTTTCCGCTAGATATAGTTGCTTTTAATGCAACAAAACTTGCACATTGTAGGAATGATGGTGATCCAGAAATATTACATTATTTCTATTTAAATCAAGATAAATGGATAAAAGGCAAAAACGAAGCTGAAGCAAATCAAGCAATTAAAAAATTTATTGATGCCAGTGAATATAATCTTGATTTTGATAAGTGCTTAAGTAACAAACAAATAGAAGATCATATTCTAGAAGACCGAATCGAAGGTGTTAAAAAATACGAAGTTAATTCTACGCCAACAGTTATAATTAACGGTAAAAAGTTCGAAAATCACTCAAACTATAAAAAATTAAAAAAATATATAGAAAAACTGATATAAGTCAGTGAATGGAATTTAAAAAAATCCAACTAAATGGATTTAAGTCATTTGCAGAGAAAACAAATTTCTTAATTGAAGAGGGCTTAACTGGAATAGTCGGACCTAATGGGTGCGGTAAGTCAAATATAGTTGAATCACTTAGATGGTGTATGGGAGAAACCTCTGCAAAAAGTATGAGAGGCTCAGGTATGGAGGACGTAATATTTTCTGGTACTTCAAACAAGCCCTCAAAAAATATAGCTGAAGTTTTAGTTGGTCTATCAAATGAAAATAAAGATGGTCCACTTCAATACAATGAATTAGATGAAATCGAAATTAAACGTAAGATAGAAAAAGACAAAGGATCAAAATTTTATATAAATGGAAAAGAGGTAAGAGCAAAAGATGCTCAAATGTTTTTCGCAGATCTATCTACGGGAGCTCATTCTCCCTCGATTATCAGTCAAGGAAGAATTGGAGCACTTGTTACAGCAAAACCATCAGATAGAAGAACAATCTTAGAGGAAGCAGCTGGTATTGCTGGTTTGCATGTAAGAAGACATGAAGCTGAGTTAAGACTGGGTGCTGCAGAAAATAATTTAAAAAGAGCTGACGAATTAAGAAGACAGCAAGAACGTCAACTGGCAAATCTACAAAAGCAGGCAGAAGAGGCAGCTAAATATAAATCAATAACGGAAGAAATAAAAAAGGTTGAAGCAGGTCTATATTATTTAAGACTTTTAGAAATTGATAAGGAAATTAAAATTGAGAATGAAATTAACAATGAAGCAGATGATCAAGTAAAATCTTTTAATGACAAGTTGGAGGAAATAAGTATTCAAATTATTGAAAAAAATAAAAATGTTAATCCTATAAGAGAAAAAAACCAAGAAAATTTATCAAAAATACAAAGGCTAAATTTAGAACTTAAAAGCCTTGATGAAGAAAAAGATAGAGTCAATGATGAAATACAATCTATAAAGAAAGCATTAGGAGTAATTGATGAAGATATCGTAAGGGAAAAAAGTATAATTATTGATGCGAACTCTAATGAAAAGAGATTGAGGGAGGAAAAAGAAGAACTTATTAATTTAGATTCTAAATATTACGAAACCGAGAAACTTTCAGGCTTAGATTTAAATAATGCAAAAGTCAAATTAAAAGATGAACAGGACAAGCTAGAAAGAATTTTAGAAAACT
>CABXWS010000024.1 GCA_902515965.1 uncultured Pelagibacteraceae bacterium | reverse complement strand
GCTAAAACTTTATTCATTTTTTCTAGTGAAATTGTTATTCCATTTTGATTTCCAACTACATGTCCTTCTAGAGAAGTACCAGTGCCAAAAGGAACAACTGGAATTTTATGATCATTACATAATTTCAAAATTTTTGAAACTTCTTCGTTAGTCTCTGGAAAAACTACAGCTTTTGACAATATCGGACTATAAGTGTCTTCACCCCTTGCGTAGTTAGCGCGAGTAGATTCTGAGGTTGTAAACCTTCTATTAAATATTTTTTTTAGCTCTGATTGGACTATTTCGTTCATTTAAAAATAATATAAAAATATTTTGTAAAAATACAGCTTATTTAGAAAGCATCTTTCCTATATTTTCTAAGGCTTCCATGATATTATCTCTGGAAGCTGCGAAACTAAATCTAACATAATCTTCACACGTTTTACCAAAAGCCGTTCCTGGAACAATTGCAACTCCAGCTTCATGCATTGCTTTTTTACAGAATTCTGAACCAGTCATTCCAGTTCCTTTAATGTTTGGGAAGGCATAAAATGCTCCACCTGGTAAACTGCACTCAACACCTGGTAAATCGTTTAATCCTTTATGAATTAAGTTTCTTCTTAAAGTAAATTTATCTAACATGTCTTTAATAGAATCTTCTGGACCATCTAATGCTGCTATTCCAGCATATTGAGCAGCTGCATTAACACATGAGACACTGTTAATTAATAATTTATTAACATGTTCGACCAAATGTTCTGGCCAAAAGCTCCAGCCCAGTCTCCATCCAGTCATGGAGTATGCTTTACTCCATCCCTCAAGTACGATTAATCTATCTCTTAAATTTGGGTAATTAAAAAATGTTGGCATTTCTTTATAATCAAAAATTTGTCTACTATAAATTTCATCACTTAAAATAGTTACCTGTGGGTGCTTTTCTAATTCTTTTGCTAAATAATCTATTACAGATTTTTCAACAAAACTTCCCGTTGGATTATTAGGGTTGATTAAAATTAACAATCTAGTTTTATCAGTTATCAAGGATAAAATTTTATCAGGATCAAATTTTAAATCTTTATCCTCTGTCAAGTCATATGGAACAGCTTTTGCTCCAGAATAATTAATCATAGATTCGTATATAGGAAATGCTGGAGTGGGATGAATAATCTCAGCACCTGGTTCACCATAACATGTAATCGCATAATACATTGTAGGTTTTCCGCCTGGCATAATTAATATTCTATTTGGATCTATATCTGCATTGTAAAGTCTCTTTACCCATCTTGTTACTGCCTCACGACATTCAGGAATTCCATTCGATAACACATATCCATGATGGCCGTCATCAAGAGCTTTTTTAGCAGCTTCAACAACGTGCTTTGGTGTTTTGAAATCAGGTTGTCCTAATCCCAAATGGATCATTGGTTTACCTTGCGCTTCTAGTTTTTTTGCCTCAGCTAAAACTGAAAATGCGCTTTCAGTACCTAAACGGTCTAATGCTTTTGATAATTCGAACATAATTTGCGGTCAAACTAACTGAAAAGAAACATCATGTCCAATTAATTTAGTTGTATTTTTAAATTAAATTTTAATTTCGGAAAATTATTTTTGATCTATCTAATTCGTCTAAACTCTTACATCCCATGAGTATCATATTCCGTCTTATTTCATCGTGCATATTTTGTAATAATCTTTCCACTCCATCTTGTCCACCAGCTCCCAAACTGAACAAAAAGGCTTTTCCAAAACTACAAGCTGTCGCACCTGCTGCTAACGCCTTTAATACATGGGTTCCTCTTCTAACTCCTCCATCTAAAATTATTTCAAGTTTATCTCCTACAGCATCTGAAATAGCTTTTAATTGATCAAATGGAGATCTCGATCCATCTAATTGTCGACCACCATGATTTGAAATTATGATCGCAGTGCAACCAATATCAACGGCTCTTTTTGCGTCTTCTACAGACATTACACCTTTTAAAGCAAACGGACCATTCCATTTTTTAATACAATATTCTGCATCGTCCCAGTCCATATTAGGATCGTATTGTTCATTCACATAATCTATAACTGACTTCGTTATAGTTGTTCCCTTGTCAGTTTTATGCTTAATATTTGCAAGTTCAAATTTCTTATTTGTTAAATATCTAAATACCCAACCTGGTTTCATTGCAAAGTTAACCAAACTTTCAAAATTAAATTTCGGGGGAGTTGTAAATCCAGTTCTGTGGTCTCTCTCTCTATTTCCAGCTACTAATGTGTCAACTGTTAAACACAACCCATCAAAATTTGCTCTTTTACATCTATCAATTAAGTCATCTGTAAAAGATTTATCCTTATGAATGTAAAGTTGAAACAATTTAGGACCACTTGATAAATTTGCTATTTCTTCAATTGAAAAAGATGCCATTGTAGACATTGAATACATAGTGCCAAACTTTTCAGCAGCCCTAGCTGAAGCCTTATCACCATCAGGATGGTACAAGCTTTGCATTGCTGTAGGGGATAAAAAAATTGGCATATCTATTTTTCGACCAAATAATTTTGTTGATAAATCTGGCTCTCCAACACTTCTTAGAATATTTGGAACCAAGTCGCACTCATCAAAAGAAACAGTATTTCTATTCAAAGTTTTTTCATCGTCTGCTCCTCCATCAATATAATGAAATATTGGAGCAGGCAGTTTCCTCTTAGCTAGTTTTCTAAAATCTTCGAAATTATAGCAATCTTTTAAGCTCATACATTTCGAAATCTTAAGTTATCTCGATTAAGATCGCTAATTTTTGTGCAACCCATTAGTTTCATATCTCTGACCAATTCAGTTTTATAAAGATTGAGTGCTCTTTCAACGCCATCTTGTCCTGCTGCTGCAAGTGCATAAAGATATAATCTACCACCAGCGCATGCTTTTGCACCCATCGATAGGGCTTTAAGCATATGTGTTCCTCTTTGAAATCCTCCCTCACATATAACGTCTATTTTGTCACCTACGGCATCAACAATTTCTGCTAGTTGATCAAAAGGTGACCGAGCTCCGTCTAATTGTCTACCACCATGATTGGAAACCATAATCCCTGTACATCCGATATCCACCGCTCTCTTTGCATCCTCAACACTCATAACACCCTTTAATGCGAAATGACCACCCCATTGAGAACATAGTTTTTCAGCATCATTCCAATTCATAGATTGATCCAACATTGTTGAAAAGTATTGACCAATAGATGTATTGGTATCAGTGCCTTCTTTTACAAAGTCTTGGAGATGAGGTAGTTCAAATTTACCTTTTGTTAAATAATTAATTCCCCACATGGGCTTAGTTGCAAAACTGTAAAGGCTAGATAAAGTTAATTTTGGTGGTGAGGTAAAACCAGTTCTTAAATCTCTTTCACGGTTTCCACCAGTAATAGTGTCTACTGTAAGAGCCATAACATCAAAATTAGCAGCTTTTGCCCGTTCTAAACAAGAGTCATTTAAACCTCTATCTTTATGAAAATAAAACTGAAACATTTTTGGAGTACTAACTAAAGACGAAATTTCCTCAACACTAACTGTTGCTAATGCAGATACACCAAACATTGTATTAAACTTTTGAGCTGCTTTTCCTACTGCCCGTTCACCATCGTAATGAAATAATCTTTGTAAGGCTGTAGGTGAACAGTAAAATGGAAGATCTAATTTTTTTCCAAAAATTGTAGTTGATAAATCTACATTTTCTACTCCTCTTAGAACATTTGGAACTAAGTCCACATCATTAAATGCACTAGTATTTCTCTCATAAGTTATTTCATCATCTGCTGCTCCATCGATATAATGAAATATTGGGGAAGGTAGTTTTTGTTTTGCCAATTTTCTAAAATCATTAAAATTATGGCAATCTTTCAATCTCATATCTTATTTTAAAATTTTTTTGTGTAATTAAACATATAACTATTTGCCCCAGGATTTTTATCACCTAAGCTAGCGTTAGAAATATGATTATAAGAAATTCCAATTTCTGAGTTTGATGAAATATCAATTAAAATCTGAAATTGAGTCTTAAATTCTATAGTATGTCCTAAATCTTTACCATCTCCCTCATCATATAAACCAATTGCAAAACTTGGGACAAAAGTTGAGGAATTAGATTTTTTTGACATTTGATACCCCGTGTAAACATAAATTGCTTCATCACCAGTAACCATTGCTCCAGTTACAGGTTGAACATTTCCTATAAAAGTATCTTTACTTGATGAAAAGTTGACAAATTCTGCACCAAATAAGTTTGATCTTTTCCCATCATCACTAAAATCAAACATTCCTGTATAAAAATTCCATTTATCATCTGCGTTTGAAAACGATATGCTAATGAATAATATTATTGATAATTTAATAAAAATTTTCATAAATAGATTTACTTTATAGATACTTTTCTAACAATTAAAAGGCCACCAAAAATGAATAAAATCAAAGGTATTGACCATAGCAAAAAAGTGTTTGGATTTAATTCTGGCTCATAAACAATCCATTCTCCATATTTACTTTTTAAGTATTCGTATATTTGTTTTTCTTCTTTACCTTCTTCAAGTTTTTTTTTTACTACAAGTTTCATGCTTATAGCAAAATCAGATTGTGAGTCGTAAACAGATTGGCCTTGACATATCAAACATCTCAGATTCTTTGTAATTTGCTCTACTCTTAAATCGAGATCACTGGCATGGGCTAAATTGAAATTTAGTAGAAAATTTATAACCAAAATTAAAATTTTAAGATGTTTCATTGATTAAATTTTTTATCTCTATTACATTTTCAGTATTTAAAGGACCAATAAACTTTTTAATTATGTTGTTTGTTTTTCCATTAATAATAATTGTTTCTGGAACTCCAATTGCTCCAAATTCAATTGATTTAGTGCCATCTTTATCTACAATTATATCTGAATAAGGGTTTCCAAGTAAATTCAAAAAATCTTTGGCATTTTTGGAAGCATCTTTATAATTTATTCCAATCACTTGTATATTCATATTTTTTAAGTTCATTAAAAATTTATGTTCCTCTCTGCACGGAACACACCAAGAAGCCCATATATTTACTACCGAAATGCCATTTTGATCAAATAAATCCTCGAGAATTATAATTTCATCATTAAATAGTTTTTTTGCCGTAAATGAAAAGTCTATCTTGCTATTTAATTTTTCATTTGAATAATCTTTAGATACATCAAGCCCTTTGAACATAACAACAAAAGTTAAAATTAAAAAAAATAATATCGATACAAATTTAATATTTTTTTTCATTTCTTCTTAAAATGCTTAATACTCCTCCAATACTAATAAGTATCGTAGACATCCAAATCCAGATCATTAGGGGCTTGTATTGATATCTGATATTATAGTATCCGTCATCTTTTAAAATATTAAATACTAAAAAGTTATCTGAAAGAAGAGTAGTTTTTATAGCTGCCTCGCTAGTAATGGTAAATGGCTGCTGATAAATTCTTACTTCTGGTGTTAAAGGAATTGTTGTATTTTTATTTTTAATTTCAAAGTTAGCTTTAAGTGACTTGTAATTATCAATATCTTGCACAATTACATCTTTTAAAATTATGATTTTATCATTAAATACTCTTTGATCTCCTACTTTCATATTTGAATTAAATTCAAAAGAAAACAAGCTGTTCAACAAAATACTTAAAATTAACAAGCTAAATCCAAAATGTGAAACTTTCTGACTTAAATAAGATTTTTTGCTAAAAAAATCCTTGATAGTAATAATTAATAGATAAAAACTAAGAATTATTAAAGGTATAGATAATAAAAAAGATTTTTCAGATTTTATTAAAATAAAGTAAGAAATTAAAATTGATATTAAAAAGATAACAAAAAGATCGAATTCAAATTTTCTCACATTATCTTTTATCCATTTCAAACTAGGTCCAAAGCTCATGAATACTAAAAATGGTATCAAAAACGGTATTAAGAGATTGTGATAAAAAGGGGGACCGACTGAAATTTTAGAGCCATTCAAAACTTCTAAAAAAATAGGATAAATTGTTCCAACTAATACGACTGAAAGAAAAAACATCATAAACCAGTTATTCACTAATATTGCTGTCTCTTTACTAAAAATAAAACTTTCTTTGATTGCTCCTTTAGATTTATTTTGATTAAAAAAAAATATTGTCAAAGCCATTAAAATTAATATGAAAAGAAAACTTAATATAAATAATCCTCTAGATGGATCATTTGCAAAAGTATGAATTGAGTTTAAAATGCCCGATCTTACTAGAAAAGTGCCACTCATGCTTAATGAAAATGTAGTTATTGATAAAATTATTGTCCATTCCTTAAACAAATTTCTCCTCTCAAGAACGACGACTGTGTGCAAGAGAGCTGTTAAACAAAACCAAGGCATTAATGAAACATTTTCAACTGGGTCCCAAAACCAAAAACCTCCCCATCCTAACTCATAATAAGCCCATATGGATCCAAGTAAAATTCCAATTGTTAGAAATATCCAGGAGACCAATACCCATTTTTTGATATGTCTAGCCCAAGCTTCTCCAATATTTCCAGTTATCAAAGATGCAAGTGAAGCTGAAAAAATTATGGATGTACCAACGTAACCTAAATATAAAATTGGTGGATGGATAGCAAGAGCAGGGTCCTGTAAAATTGGATTTAACCCCAATCCTTCTGAAGGAATTGGAAAAATCATATTAAAAGGATTTGAAGTTAACAAAATAAAAATCAAGAAACCTGCAATGATAATTTGTTGAAATAAAAGAGTTAATACTCTGTATTTTATATTTTGTGATCCTGATTTTAATAAAAATATAAAAAGAAATACTGACAAAACAAGTAACCATAACAACAAACTTCCTTCATGATTTCCCCATGAACCAGAAATTTTGTAAAACATGGGTTTTAAAGTATGGGAATTATTAAATACTGTCTCGTTACTAAAGTCAGAATAAATAAATGCAAAAACCAAACTAATGAAACTTATCGTTATCATTAAAGTCTGTATCGATGTGATTAAAATAAAATTTTTATCCAAATATTTAAGGGCTTTATTTGAGACAAGATAAGACTTAATAATTAGATATAATGAAGCAATTAGTGCAAAGTATAATGAGTAGTTTCCAAAATAATTCGACATACATTAATTTTTCTTTAATGCCTCACTAACTTCTGGTGGCATATAATTTTCGTCATGTTTTGCTAATATTTTATCAGCAGTAAGAAAACTTTTATCTCTTAATTTACCCTCGGCTACAACACCTTTGCCCTCTTCAAACAGGTTGGGTACCGATCCATTGAAAGTCACTAAAAGCTCATTTTTAAAATCAGTAATTATAAAAAAAATTTCTTTATCATTTATTTTGATAGAATCTTTTTTAACCATTCCACCTACTCTTATTTTTTCAGAATTTTTTATTTCTGATAAATTTCTAATATCAGTGGGGGATTTAAAATATACAACATTTTCTTCAAGGGACTTAACAACTAAAATAACGGCAAGTATTATTGAAACTAAAATTAAAAAAATAAAGAGAGCTCTAAATTTAACTTTTTTACCATACATGTTAATCTTAGTTAAACTTTAGAGGCAGAAGTATTTACTAATATCTCTCTGTAAGTTTTTTGCCTTTTTGCTGAGGCTATCTTTTCTTCATTTAATTGTTTGAAGTTTTCCTCAAATGTCTTCTTTTCTCTTATTAAATTTATTTTAACAATTGCAAATAAAAAACCAAAAGAAAAAAGTGTAAATACAAATGAAGACCAAACGTATATTCCATATCCATTCATATTAATAATTTCATTAATCATAATCTATTTAGACCTTTATTCTTAATTTTTAACAGTTCTGTATTATATTTCATTAAAAATATCAAAAGTGAGAATAGTGCAAATGCCGCAGTCATTATGGCTAAAGGCATTAACATAGATGAGTGAATAGTAGTTTCCTCTAAAATATTAACTGATGCTGGTTGATGCAAAGTATTCCACCATTCAACAGAAAATTTTATTACTGGAATATTGATAAGACCAATGATTGCTATAATCGAACTTATTTTCTCTGCCTTAGTTTTTTCTGAAGTTATTTTCCATGATATGATGAACATTAAGTAAAATATTGAAAGTAAAAGCATTGAGGTTATTCTTGCATCCCAAGCCCACCATGTTCCCCAAGTTGGTTTTCCCCAAATTGAACCTGTAACCAAAGCGATTATACTAAATACAAATCCTGATGGCGCTAAGCTTTTTGTTATAAGAGAAAAATTTTTATTTTTAAAAATAAATACTCCAAAAGAAAGAAAAGAAATGACTGAAAAAATTCCAAGAGATATCCAGGCTGATGGTACATGAACATACATAATTCTGACTGAGTCGCTTTGTTTATAATCCTCGGGAGAAAGAATCAGTGCTTCTACTAGACCAAGCAATAATACAATCATAAAAAGTGCAAATACATATTTCTGAGCTTTATTAATTATCTCTAATGTATTGTTTGGATTAAAATAATTAATCATAATTTTTTATAACATATAAATTTAGGATTAAAATTGTTTCAGTTATTTCTGACCAAGAATACAGAGGGAGATTGACAGAGGAAAAACAGTACTCTTGATCAGAATTAAATAACTTATAAGCTAAAGATATGACGAAGGTTTGTATCAATTGTGTTTAAATGTGGGCTTATGATTAATTTGAAGGCTTAAAGTAGCTCGATCCTCTTTTACCTGAAAAAATCTCGTTGATTAATGGATGCTTAATTGGCTCTTCTGAGTCATCAAATAGTAGATTTTGTTCTGAAACATATGCCTCGTAAGTAATTTCATCATTTTCAGCGAGTAAATGATAAAAAGGTTGATCCTTCCTTGGTCTAACGTTCTTGGGTATAGATTGGTACCATTCCTCCGAATTGTTAAACTCAAAATCAACATCATAGATAACACCTCTAAAATCAAAGTGTCTGTGTTTTACAACATCTCCAATTGAAAATTTTGCTTTTTGAGAACTCACTTTTTAAATATGGTTATTTGATTAAAAAAATCAATAAAAAAAATATGATTGTTTTATTTATCTGTTAATATGTAGCAGTGAATAAATCTCTTCTAAAATTCATAACAGACGTTGGGCCTTTAGCTATTTTTTTCTTTTTTTATTATAATAGTGACAAAAATTTAAAAGTTGCAATACCACCTCTAATTGTTGCAACAATAATATCAGTTCTTTTAGTTTGGGTGCTTGAAAAAAAAGTACCAATGGTTCCACTTTTAGGAGGAATATTGATTACGATATTTGGGGGATTAACGATATATTTTGATAATCCAATATTTATTTACATGAAACCTACCATAATTAATACTTTATTCGCCTTAGCATTATTTTTTGGGAAATATTTTACAAATCAACCAGTTTTAAAATTAATACTCGGTAAAACTTTACCAATGTCAGATGAAGGGTGGAAAATATTAAATAACAGGTGGACTTACTTTTTTATTTTTTTAGCAGTTTTAAATGAGGTTGTATGGAGAACTCAAACTGAGGAATTTTGGGTAAACTTCAAAGTTTGGGGAATGTTGCCAGTTACATTTATTTTTACTGCTTCACAAGTTGGTTTAATTAATAAATATAAATTAAATGACTAAACTTCAATTAATTGTAAATAATAAAGAGCAGGATGAAAAATACTTTTTTGAAAAAAAAGAATTAAAAATAATATTAAACTTATATGGAAAAATGGTTTCTCAAGGTTCTTGGAAAGATTATGGATTAACTATTTCAAGTAAGAGAGTTAGTTTTAGTGTATTCAAAAATGCTGCAGAGAAAGCAATATATAATATTTGCAAAAATTTTAAACCAGCTAATAAAAATTTAAAATACTTAATTACAGATAGAAATGGTAAAATAATTAATAACGCCTACGATTTAGAATTTCTTTTAAAAAAAACAAATTGGAAAAAATTATAGAATTTTATCTTCTTTGACCAAATAATCTTAAAAGCATTATGAATAGATTTATGAAATCTAGGTATAAAGTTAATGCTCCCATAACAGCTTTCTTACCAATAACTTCTCCTGAGTCTGAAGCTACATACATGTTTTTAATTTTTTGAGTGTCGTACGCTGTTAGTCCAACAAAGATTAGAACACCTATTATTGAAATTGCAAAATACATCATTGATGATTTTAAGAAAATATTAACTAATGATGCGATAATTATACCAATCAAACCCATCATTAAAAATGATCCAAGTTTTGTTAAGTCTCTTTTAGTAGTGTATCCATAAATACTCATCGCACCGAATGTTGCTGATGAAATAAAGAACACTCTGGTAACACTTAAGCCAGTATAAATTAATAATATTGATGACAGTGATAGCCCCATTAATGCAGCAAAAATCCAGAAAGTTGTTTGAGCTTTTGATGAGCTCATTTTATTAATCCCAAAGCTCATGTAAAACACAATGCCCAAGGGTGCTAGCATCACTATCCACTTCAAACCAGAAAGATAAATTGCATTACCAAATTCTGTTAGAGAAACAATTGATCCGTTTGCATCTGTAACAACTGACATCTTGAAGGATAATAATGCAATGATACCAGTT
>CABXWS010000023.1 GCA_902515965.1 uncultured Pelagibacteraceae bacterium | reverse complement strand
TATATTCCACCATCTAGAAGTATCAGGGTAATTTGGAATTCCTTCGAACATAATTGTAGTAGCTCCATTTGATAAAGGTCCATAAATTATATAACTGTGTCCTGTGACCCAACCAATATCTGCTGTGCACCAATACACATCTTTGGGCTTATAATTAAAAATATATTGATGTGTCATTGAAGCATAAACCATATAGCCACCAGTTGTGTGCATCACACCCTTGGGTTTTCCGGTTGATCCCGATGTATAAAGAATAAATAATGGATCTTCTGCATTCATTTCTTCTGGCTCACATTTATTTGAAACTTTTTTAGTTATCTCGTGATACCAAACATCTCTTCTTTCATCCCAATTGATTCTATTTCCTGTTCTTTTAACAACAACGCATTTTTTTACTTTTGGACAATTCACTAAAGCTTCATCAGCTATGGATTTTAAAGGAATTATCTTTCCACCTCTTACACCTTCATCAGCAGTTATAAGGTAATCAGACTTACAATCATTAATTCTTCCAGATATGCTATCTGGTGAAAATCCTCCAAAAATTATAGAGTGAACTGCACCTATCCTCGCACAAGCAAGCATTGTGTACGCAAGCTCAGGTATCATTGTTAAATAAATAGTTACTCTGTCTCCTTTTTTTACGCCGAGCTCTTTAAGAGCATTTGCTGCTTTGGAAACTTCTTTGTGTAATTCTTTGTATGATATTTTTTTTTGTACTTTTGGGTCATCACCTACCCATATAATTGCTGTTTTATCTTTATGTTTTTTTAAATGTCTATCGATACAATTTGCAGATGCATTTAATGTTCCATCGTAAAACCATTTAATTTTAACATCTGATTTACTGTATTTAACATCTTTGATTTTCGTGTAAGGTTTAATCCAATTTATCCTTTTACCTTCTTTTTTCCAAAACCCGTCATTGTCTTTTATAGAAGCATTATATTTTTTCTCATATTGTGATTTATTAACAAGTGCTTTACTTACCCAATCTTTCTTTGTTTTGTATACTAGCTCTTTATCTACTTTTTTCGAAACTGATTTCTTTTCAATTTTTTTTCTTTTTACTTTTTTAATTTTCTTTTTTTTTGGCATGGATTATTTTTTAACTGATACTACCCATCTTCAAAATAATTTTCCAGCTTTTAGTATCAATTGGCATTACTGACAGTCTACTCTGTCTTATTAGTGGGATATCTTTTAAATCTTTATTTCTTTTAATATTTGCTAATGAAACAGGTGTTTTTAGTTTACTTTTATACTTAACCTTTACTGCTACAAATCGCTTCTTTTTATCTGTTGGATCAATAAACGCTGTATTAATTACTTCAACTATACCAACTATTTCCTTTCCAATATTAGAATGGTAAAAAAAACAAAGATCTCCTTTTTTCATTTTTCTTAAATTATTTGCTGCTTGATAATTTCTAACACCATCCCAATCTGCTCCTTTAATCCCTGCTTTTATTTGCTCATTTATTGACCAAACATCTGGTTCTGATTTTAATAACCAATAATTCATTATAAAACTACTCCAGCACCTTTTAAAAATTTTGCATTTTTGTCTAACGTTAACCTTGGGTTTGCTTGTAGATCAAGATCGTCAAAATTTTTGAGTTTATACTTTTCTAATCCAACTAATGCAATCATTGCAGCATTATCACCACATAAACTCATATCAGGGAAAATAATTTCAATATTATTTTCGTTGCTAATTTCAATTAATTTTTTTCTTATACCACTGTTTGCTGCAACACCACCAGCAACAACGAAAGAGTTTAACTGTGTTAAATTACTTTTAGAAAATTCTTCAAAAGCAATTTTAGATTTAATATGTAAGATTTCCTCAATTGTATTTTGAAATGATGCTGCTAAATCAAATTTTTCTTGTTCAGATTTTATATTATTTGTTATTTTTAAAACTGCAGTTTTAAGTCCTGCAAATGACAAATTACATCCACCTTTATTTATAATTGGCTTTGGTAATTTAAATTTGCTTTTGTCACCTTTTTCTGCAAATTTTTCTAATTTTGGCCCACCTGGAAATTCTATACCTAAAAGTTTTGCAGTTTTATCAAACGCCTCCCCAAGAGCATCATCAATTGTAGTTCCTAATCTTTTATATTTCCCTAAACCATTAACGCTAAGAAATTGAGTGTGGCCACCTGATATCAAAAGAAGTAAGTAAGGATATTCTATTTTTTTATGGAGTTTTGGACTTAAAGCATGACCTTCTAAATGATTAACCCCAATAAAAGGAATATTTAAAGATGATGCCATTGCTTTACCAAAATTTAATCCAACACTTAGACAAATTATTAAGCCTGGTCCTGATGTTGTGGCTATTGCCGAAACTTCACTCAAACTTACTGCGCTTTCTTTAATAGCTTTTTCAGCAATGATGTTAATTTTTTCAACATGAGATCTTGCTGCAAGCTCAGGTACAACTCCACCAAACTCTTTATGAATATCAAATTGGCTTGAGACTATGTTAGATAAAATTTTAGGTATACCGCTATCGTCATCTTGAATTAATGAAACAGCGGTTTCATCACAACTTGTTTCAATACCTAATATTATTGGTTTTTTGGGCATAATTTTTTTTTATAATTAATACAATTAAACTATAAGAATGTAATAAAAATAAGTTATGAAAAGATCACATATAATAATAGGAACTCGCGCTAGCAAGTTAGCAGTTATTTATGCTGAAAAAGTAAGACAAAAGATAAAAGAATTTTTTCAAAATGATATTGAATTAAAAAAAATCATTACAAGTGGTGATCAAAATCAAAAAGAGAGACTATCAGAAATTGGTGGAAAGGGGTTATTTTCAACCCAAATAGAAAAAGAATTAATAAATAAAAATATTGATATTGCTGTGCATGCATTAAAAGATATGCCAACCATCGAAACAGACAATCTTTTAACCAATAACTTTCTGAAACGGAATTCTCCAAATGAAATTTTGGTTAGCAATAAAAATATTAATTTCAAAGATTTAAAGCCTCACTCAATAATTGGGACCTCTTCCTACAGACGTGAATATCAACTTAAAAAAATAAGATCTGATCTAAAATATAAACTTATAAGAGGAAACGTAGATACCAGACTCAAAAAATTAGAAAATGGAGAATATGATGCTATAGTTTTATCTAAGGCAGGAATAGAGTCGTTAAATTTGCAAGATAAAATTTCTCAAGAATTTAAAACTGATGAACTTATACCATGTGCAGGACAAGGCATAATCGCTATACAGTGTAGAAAAGAAGATGAGGAAATAAAGGAGTTGTTAGATAAGATCAATGATAAAGATGCAAGGATTATTGCTAATGCTGAAAGAGAAGTTCTGAAAGTTCTAGAGGGAGATTGTGATACAGCTGTTGGAGTTTATGCTAGGAAAAATTTGGATAAAATTGAATTAACAGCCGAGCTTTTCTCGGTAGATGGTACAACAAGGTATTTTATGAAAGAAACTGCTGACAAAAAAAGTATTTTAGATTTAAGTAAAAAAATAGGGCGCGAATTAAAGTTACAATCTAACGGCAACTATAAAAATTAATATGCACATTTTATTAACAAGGCCATTATATGATAGTAAAGAGCTTATTTTAAAATTTAGCAGTCTGCAGCATAAAGTTTCTCATTTACCTTTACTTAGTATTCAAAAAAAAGAATTTAAAGAACCTGACTATTCTCAATACAAAGGAATAATTTTTACTAGTGCTAATGCCTTAAAAAATTTGGATACAGCCAAAATTGATAAAAATATTTTCTGCTTTTGTGTTGGGTCAGCTACTGAGAAAAAAGCTAAAGAATTAGGATTTCAAAAAATATTTTGTGCAGATGGAAATGTTAATAATCTTAAGGAATTGATTATACAAAATTTTGATCCAAATTCTGGATCAATGATTTATGTAAGTGGAGAAATTATTTCATATAATTTAGATAAAGAATTAATATCTGGAAGTTACCATGTAAAAAGAGTAATAAATTATACAGCCCTACCAAATGAAAATTTAAGTGATAATTTTTTAAGTGATTTAAAGGCATCAGTACCTGATATGGTTTTTATATATTCTGAAAATAGTGCAAAAGTATTTTTTACTATAATTAAAAAATATAACTTAGAAAACATCTGGATGGAAACAAACCTTATGTGTATTGGAGAAAAAGCATCATCTGCGTTAAACGACATTAAATGGAAAAAAATCTTTTTATTTAGCCCTGGCGAAGAAGAGTTTTTGCTATATAAAATTTAAAAATGGATGTTTTAAATAAACTACAAGAGCTATTTTTTTCTGTATGGAAACAGGGAATACTTGGTGTTGATTTTCTTCAAATTATTGTTGGTCTAGGAATATTCGTATTATTTTTAATTTTTAGGGGCTTGATAAGTAAATTAGTTATAAAAAAATTAGAATTGATATCAAAAAGAACCACAAACAAATTAGATGATACATTTGTAAAGTCTATGGAAGGACCAGCAAGATTTCTTCCGATAGTTCTAGGTGTTTTTTTTGCAAGTTATTACATGTCTTTTGATGAGGATGTCAGAGGGTTTGTAGATAATATTAATAGAACTTTAATAACTATTTTACTATTTTGGATAATACATCAAATCATAGAACCTATTTCATATATTCTTAGTGGTTTGGATAAAGTTTTAACAAAAGAATTAATAGGCTGGATAATAAAGTCCCTAAAAATTTTAGTTTTTATCTTGGGAGCAGCGGCTGTATTAGAATTATGGGGAATTAAAATTGGTCCTATTATTGCAGGCCTAGGTTTATTTGGAGTTGCAGTTGCACTTGGTGCTCAAGATTTATTTAAGAACTTAATATCTGGAATTTTAGTTCTTGTTGAAAAAAGGTTTAGAATTGGAGATTGGATTAAAGTAGAAGGTGTTATCGAAGGAGTGGTCGAGCAAATAGGTTTTAGATCAACCGTAATTAGGAAATTTGACAAATCATTAGCAATCATACCCAATTTTCAATTTGCTGAGAATGCAGTTATTAATAATACTAGAAAAACTAATTGGGCCATAAGTTGGATAATAACTCTTCAATACGATACTACCATTGACCAATTAAAAACAATAAGAGATGCAATTGAGAATCATCTTAATAAAGGTGAAGATTATGATCAAGCAGTAGGGGTTGCAGTTAGAGTTGATAAATTTTCAGACAGCTCTATCGATATGTATGTGAGATGCTTTACAAAATCTAACAGCTGGACAAACTATTTAAAGGTTAAAGAAAATTTAGCACTTGAAATTAAAAAAATTGTTGAAAGTAATGGAGCAGCTTTTGCGTTTCCAAGTCAGTCTATTTATGTTGAAAAAAAATGATAGCTATATTTTATTTAGCTCTTCAAATATTAAAACTATATTCATATGTTGTTATAGCAAATGTAGTTATTAGCTGGTTGGTAGCATTTAATGTTTTAAATACAGGAAATAGATTTGTTTATTTGATACTAGATTTTACTTACAAACTTACAGAACCAGTATTAATTAGAATAAGAAGATTTTTACCCAACCTAGGAGCTTTTGATATTTCGCCAATAGTACTTCTTTTGTTGATCTGGTTTATAGAAATGTGTATGAAACTCTACATTGCACCACTAATATTTTAATAAATGATTTTAATTGATGGAAAAAAAGCTGCAGCCGAACTTAGAGAAGAACTAAAGCAAGAGGTTTTGGTCTTAAAAAATAAGCACAATAAAGTACCAGGATTAACAGTCATATTGGTAGGAGACCTGGCACCAAGTCAAATTTATGTTAGAAATAAGGAAAAATCAGCCAATGAAGTGGGTCTTAAATCTGAGGTAATTAGATATCCTGATAGTGTTGATGAAAGTGAAATTTTAAAAAAAATTAACGAACTTAATAATAATGATGCAGTATCTGGTATCCTTGTACAACTTCCGCTTCCAAAACATATAGATAAACAAAAAGTAATTGAGGCAATAGCACCAAATAAAGACGTAGATGGATTTCATCCAATGAATGTTGGAAATCTGTCATCAGGTTATGAAACCTCAATTCCCTGCACTCCTTTAGGTTGTTATTTGTTAATAAAAAAAATTGAACCTAATTTAAATGGAAAAAAAGCTGTTATTGTTGGCAGATCTAATTTGAATGGTAAACCAATGACGCAACTATTATTAAAAGAAAATTGCACTGTTACAATTACTCACTCCAAAACAAGTGATCTTAAAGGTGAGTGTTTGAAAGGAGATATAATTGTTGCTGCTGTTGGAATTCCAGAATTAGTAAAAGGTGACTGGATAAAAAAAGACGCAATTGTTATTGATGTTGGGATTAATAAAACTGAAAATGGTCTTGTTGGTGATGTTGCATTTGATGAAGTTTCAAAAGTAGCAAAAGCTCTTACGCCGGTTCCAGGTGGTGTTGGACCAATGACCATCGCATGTTTATTAAAAAATACGATTGAGTGCTTTAAGAGGGTAAATAAGTAAATTTAGCTATTGATTTCTTATTAATGGATACACTTTAGGATTTAAATATTTTAAATTAGTTATCATAATTAAAATTAATGTTATTAAACCCACTGAAAAACCAAGATAAATTAAAACTTTAAAATCAAACTTCCATACTAAATCAAAAATATTTTCTATAATAAATTTTGAACCAATCACTGCAAAAAATGTTGCAATTAATATTACTGACATAAAAATAATTATAAATTCTATTAAAGAAGAATACACAATATCTTTTTTTGAAAAACCCAAAATTTTAAATACAAGATTTTGGTATTCTTTAACTTTACCCTGCACCATTATTGCACTTGAAATTACAATTAGTCCTATAACTATTGTTACTGCAGAAATAAGAGTTACCGCTATGAAAACTTTATTTAATACGGCTGTTACTTTGCTCAAATAATCAGCTATTTTAATCATAGATAAACTTGGTAATACTTCTAACATTAATGTTTCATCGAATTTGTTAGCATCATTAAATTTAGCAGTTGCCAAATATTCATGAGGTATATTTTCAGCAAACTGTGGATTAAACAACATTGCAAAGTTAATACTTAAATCACGATAATCAACTTCTCTAAAGTTAATTACTTTGCCATCAATTTCACGTCCATAAATATTTAAAGTAAAGATATCACCTAATTTTATGTTAAAATCTTTAGCAACTTTTGCATCAAGTGATATTTGAAGTTCGTTAGGCTTAGATAAATCCCACCAATTTCCCTTTAAAATAGGGTTATCTTTAGGAATGGCTTCAACCCAAGAAGACCTTCTTTCACTTCCAATTACCCAATAACTATCATTATCTGGTTTAATATATGTATTTGGATTAATACCATTTATTTTAACAATTCCAGATGATACCATGGGTACAATTTCAATATTTGCATTTGGGTCCATTTTATAAATGCCTTTTTCAAACTTTTCTTTCTCACCTTTTTGAATACCAACAAAAAAATAATCTGGAGCGATATCTGGTATAGATCTTGCTATTTCCCTTTTAAAATTTGTTCCAACTAATGCTAATGTTAAAAGTAGAGTTACACCTAAACCCAAAGACATAATTGTAATCGGAGTTATACTTTTTGCTTGTGTAATATTTTTAATTGATACTTTTAAAGGTATGTTGGAACTAAAATTAAACTTTTTAAGTAAGTAAATAACAATTTTTGAAAGAAGAAAGAAAACAATTAAGCAAATAAAAAATGCCCCAAAGTAACCAAGGCTATATGAAGCCTTCTCAGAGCCAAAAGTAAATATTAAAACTAAAGTTGAAAGTAAAAAAATACTTAGAGATATTGATTTTTTTGAATAATAAAACTGGAGATTTTGAAAAACATTTCTAAATAAGTTTGATGCTTTAACTTGATCTATTGAACTTATAGTTGGAATTGAGAATATAATAAGAACTAGTAAACCCACTAAAAAGATTTTTATATAATTAACTAATGAAAATTTTGGATAAACATTCAATCCTAACCCATCAGACAAGTATTTATCTGCAACAGGAACTATTAAAAAACTTGAAGCATAAGAGATTATAGTAATGATAAATAATAAGATTAATAATTGCAGATAATATAAGGTTTTTATGTTTCCTGAATAAAAACCAACTGCTTTTCTCACAGCAATAGACATATTATTTTGGTTTATGAAAGATAGAAGGGTATTAGCTATACCTATACCTGCGATTAACATTGCACTTATTGAGACTAAAGAAAGAAACTGGGAAAAACTGTTAATTATTCTTTTTAGTCCACTTGCTGAATTTTCTGGATATCTTAATTTTACCTTCTCGTCATCTTTAAAAATATTCTCAATTTTTCTTTCAATCTTATTTGGATCATCATTTAAATAGAACTTTACTTTATATTCATAATTCAAAAAGCTTCCGATACCATTCAACTTTAATATTTCTAGAGTCTGTTTTCCTGCCAATGCCCAGTCACCAAAAGCAACAAATCCACTAACATCAGGTACCGACTTTATTATTCCAATTACTGTGAAACTTTGGTCTTGTACTTTTACTTTTTCATTTATCTTTATTTTTAATGTTTTAGATAAGCTTTCATTAATTAATATAGTGTTCGGTTCCTTTTGCATTCTTTCAAATGCACCTTTTGGCTCATAAATAACATTTCCATATAATGGGTATTTTTCATCAACTGTTTTAATTCTTGTAAATAAAGATTTATTTTTTGTTCTATCAACTGTTGATAGCATTGTGCTAAATTCTATCATTTGAGAAACGGTTGAAAATTCTTTAACTTTATTAACTAAATTGAGATCTCCTTGGTTTCGGTTATAATCAATTTCAAGGTCTCCTCCCAATAAAACTTTAGCATTATCATTTAGTTCTTTTGTCAAACTATCTTCAATTGTGAAAATTGCACTCAATATAAAAAGACTAATAAACAGCGTTACAATGATACTAGAAATTTTTCTATAATTTCTACTTAAATCCTTTAAGGCATACTTAAAAACTAAATTGAATTTAGAATTTTTATTTAATTTTTCCATCTTTAATTTTTATTTTTCGTTTTGCTTTATCTGCTAACTTTGGATCGTGGGTAACCATAATTAGAGAAGATCCTTCTTCTTTAACGTAATTAAATAATATACTGGAAATCAATAAAGAGTTTTCTGTATCTAAGTTACCAGTTGGTTCATCAGCTAATATTAGGTCTGGTCTCATTGCAATCGCTCTTGCAATAGCTACTCTTTGTTGTTCTCCTCCTGATAATTGACTGGGAAGATTATTAAATCTATGTTTTAAACCAAATCGATCTAATAAAATTTTTGCCTCTTTTTCTGGATTTTTAAATTCATTAAGTTCTAAAGTTAAAGCTACATTTTCAACAGCAGTATAATTTGGAATTAGATAGAAAGACTGAAATATAATTCCTATATTTTTCTTTCTAATTTCAGAAATTTCATCTTCATGTAGACTGGTTATTTCTTTCTCATTGAAAATAATTTTTCCTGAAGTTGGGCGTTCTAGTCCGCCAATTAACATAATTAAACTTGTTTTACCTGAGCCACTTTCACCAACTACTGATACTGTCTCTTTTTTCTTTATAACTAAATCAATATTTTTAAGGACACTTATACTTTTTTTTCCAGTTTGGTATTTGAGATTTATTTTTTTTAATTTAAGAAGTGTACTCATGAATAAAAGTTTATTTATAAAAATTTTGCTGTTCTTTCTAGTGCACATAAATGCAAGTGCAATAGAAAAGGTAGTATTATTTGGAGATAGTCTAATGGCAGGTTATGGTTTACCTAAAGAACATCACTTAGCCTTAGTTTTAGAAAATAATCTTATGAGTAATGGATTAGATATTAAAGTAATAAATGGTAGTGTTTCAGGAAGTACTTCATCTGGCGGATTAAATAGAGCTGAGTGGAGTTTATCAGAGCCAGGTATTGATTTAATTATTTTAGGTCTAGGAGCAAATGATATGCTCAGAGGCATCCAACCCGATGAGACAGAAAAAAATTTGGAAGGAATTATTAAGATTGCTAAAGATAAAAAAATTAAAATTATATTAGCAGGAATGATAGCTCCCACAACACATGGGACCAAATATAAAAAAAAATTTGACGAAATTTATCCAAAATTATCAGAAAAACACCGTCTTCCATTTATTCCCTTTTTACTTGAAGGAGTTGCCTTAAACGCTGAACTAAACCAGCAAGATGGAATACACCCTAACAAAGCAGGGACAATTGTTATAAGCAATACCATACAAACTATGATTTTAAAAAACTATTAAAATCAATTTTTTAAAATATATGCAAAAAAAATATCATCACCTAGAAAATGGAACATTTCGAAATCTAGAAGGTTCAAAAGTAAGAGATATAAATTTTAATTGGTCATTTAAAGTTTTTAACAAAGAGAAAAAGAAATTAGATATGACATTTCCTTCTGATCATGTTGTTAAAAAAGAAAAAGTTTTGTCTGACTTAAGAAATTTCAAGGATGAAGATTATGTTGCGTGGATAGGGCATGCAACTTTTTTAATGAAGTTTGGTGAAACAACAATAATAACAGATCCCGTATTTTCAAAAAATGCTGGACCTCTTATATTTGGACCCAAAAGATTTACTAGTCCTGCTTTAAAGCTTAATGAAATC
>CABXWS010000022.1 GCA_902515965.1 uncultured Pelagibacteraceae bacterium | reverse complement strand
AAATAATAACTTTCTAGCAACAGTAGGATCAACAGCTCCATTTATAGGCTTGTTTGGAACTGTTTGGGGTATTATGAATTCGTTTCAATCAATTGCAATATCAAGAAATACTAGTTTAGCTATTGTTGCGCCTGGAATAGCTGAAGCATTATTTGCTACAGCTTTAGGATTGCTTGCCGCAATACCAGCGGTGATTGCATATAACAAATTTAATTCAGACGCAAAAAAATTTTCACAAAAATTAGAAAATTTTTCCAAAAGATTTTTATCAATAATTTAAATGTCCTTTAAACTAAAAAGTTCAAGAAATGATCCCATGAGTGAGATAAATGTTACTCCCTTCGTGGACGTAATGTTGGTCTTGCTGATTATTTTTATGGTCACTGCCCCATTACTAACTGTTGGAGTTCAAGTTGATCTTCCAGAAAGTTCAGCAGATACATTACCTGAGGAAAATGAACCATTAACTTTGACAATTAACTCAAAAGGTGAAATTTTCATTCAGGAGTCGCAAGTAGAATTTAATAATCTCATCATAAAAATTTTAGCAGTTTCAAATAATAGGACAGATACGAGAATATATGTGCGGGGAGATAAAGCTATAAATTATGGAAGAGTTCTTGAAATAATGGGAATTCTTTCAGGTTCAGGTTTTACTAAAGTAGCCCTAATATCAGAGCCAAATAAAGAGAGATAGAGAATATGTATCGCGGTCTAATTTTCTCATCTGGATTTCATGCTTCTATAATAATGATGAGTTTCTTTGCACTTCCGTTTATTGCAAAAAAACCATTAGAAATCCCACCTTTAGTGTCTGTGGAATTAATCCAAATTGCTGAAGAAACTAATATTCCATATGCACCAAAAGCTTCAAAAATTATAGAAAAAGCCAAAAAGGAAAATCATAAAATTTTATCCGAACAAGCTCCGCCTAAAAAAATTAAAAAAGATCAGCAAAAAGAAGTTAAGACCGATGTTCAAAAAGATGAAATTTCAAAATTAGCATCAAAAAAAACACCAATAGCTGAACCAAAAAAAGAAAAAATAAAAAAAGATAAATTGAGTGCAGTACCATTACCAGACAATGATAAAGATAAAATCCAACCAATTGAAGAAAAAAAGCAAAAACCAGCTAAAGAGATTAACGACGAAAATATAAAGAAAATCGTACAAACAAAAAAACCTATCTTAGAGGAAAAAAAGGTTAAGCAACAATCTGAGTTTGAAAAGAAGGAAATATTAGATTTAAATAGCATTGCAGCATTAATAGACAAAAAGAAAGAAAATTTAGCAGAAATAAATAAAGATAACGACAAGATTTCACAATCTACCGATAATACTATGGACTATTCAAAGTTAACTTTAAGCGAAGAGGATGCATTAAAAGCACAAATTTTTACATGCTGGAGTGTTCCTATAGGTCTACCTTTTAGTGATGATTTATTAGTGAGAGTTAAGTTGCAAGTAAAACCAGATGGAACAATAAAAAAACTTGAGATGCTTGATCATGTAAAAATGAATACACCTGGAAAAGAAAAATTTAGAACTCTAGCCGATAGTGTTAGAAGAGCAATCCAATTATGTAACCCCTTAAAGGTACCCACTTCTGGTTATGAGAGATGGAAAAATATGATTTTAAATTTTGATGCACGTGATATGCTTGGCGGATAATGATTAAATTTGTTAAAATACTAACTATTATAATTATTCTATCAACTTCTAAAGCAAGTTCATTAATTGAAATAGATATTACAAGAGGAAATTTAGACCCCTTACCAATAGCTGTTTCACCACTGTTTCAAGATGAAAAATCAAAAAACAATTCATTTGATCAAATTAAAATTGAGAACATTGGTTTAGAAATTGCTTCAGTAGTAGAAAATAATTTAAAAACATCGGGGTTGTTTAACCCATTAAGTAAAGAAGCATTTTTGCAAAAACCTGATATTGCTCACTTAAAACCAAGATTTGAGGATTGGGCATTAATAAAAGCTCAAGCTTTAATTACAGGTAAAGTAGTTATTGAAGAAGATAAATTAAAAGTAGAATTTAGGTTGTGGGACATTCTTGCTGCAAGAGAAATGATGGCATTAGCATTTACAACAGTACCTAGCAATTGGCGAAGAGTTGGTCATATTATTTCAGATAAAGTTTATGAGAGATTGACAGGAGAAAAAGGATATTTTGATACCAGAATTATATACGTCTCTGAGGAAGGTCCCAAAACTCAGAGAGTTAAAAAACTTGCTATTATGGATCAAGATGGATTTAATAATAAGTATTTAACATTGGGAAATGAGCTAGTTCTTACGCCAAGATTTAATCCAACTAGCCAAATGGTGACTTACTTATCCTACTTTAAAAATCTTCCAAGAGTTTACTTACTAGATATAGAGACTGGAACACAAGAAGTAGTTGGAGATTTTCCTGGAATGACTTTTGCACCCAGATTTTCTCCAAATGGAAAAAAAATTATTATGAGTTTTGCAAAAGATGGTAATTCAGATATTTACACTATGAATTTAGAAAATCGAGTTGTACAAAGAATTACTAACCATCCATCAATTGACACCTCGCCATCTTATTCCCCAGACAATAAATATATAACTTTCAATTCTGATAGAAGTGGATACCAGCAAATCTATGTCATGAAAAATGATGGAACAAATGTAAAGAGGATATCATTTGGTAATGGTCTTTATGGAACACCAGTATGGTCACCTAGAGGTGACTTGATAGCATTTACAAAATTGCATAAAGGTAAGTTTTATATTGGAGTAATGAGAACTGATGGATCTGGTGAACGATTGTTAACAGAAAACTATTATCAAGAGGCCCCTTCGTGGTCTCCAAATGGCAGAGTATTAATTTTTTACAGAGAAACAAAATCTAATGATGAAGGGGAGGGTTTTACTGCTAAACTTTGGTCAATAGATCTTACTGGTTATAACGAAAGACTTGTAGAAACAGAGACAGACGCATCAGACCCATCTTGGTCATCATTATTAAGTAATTAGCGGTTTTTTGTAAAATTTAACACAAATTAAGTTGATTTTTATGCTTGAAACATCTAATTAGTTGTGAAAAAGTTCTAATAAATTATTAAGGAGCATGAATGAATTCAAGTAAATCTTTAAGAAATACTTTTCTAGTTATTCTATTAAGTTTAATATTATCTGCCTGTGCAACAAAAAAAACAACTACAAAAATTGAAGGTCAAATTCAGAGCGATGTATATACTGGCACTGACACAGTAAAATACTTAGCTGATGGTGTTCCAGATAGAGTATTTTTTGCAACAAATGAATCAATACTCACAACAAAGTCAAGAGACACTCTTAGAAAACAAGCTAATTGGTTAAGAGAAAATTCAAGTATAAATGTTGTGGTTGAGGGCCATGCTGATGAAAGAGGTACAAGAGAATACAATTTAGCATTAGGTGAAAGAAGGGCTAACGCTGCTAAAGATTACTTAATAACATATGGAATTTCAGCAAATAGAATTTCAGTAATCAGTTACGGAAAAGAGAGACCGGTTGATTCAGGTTCAAACCCTCTTTCTTGGTCAAAAAATAGAAGATCAGTAACAGTAAAAGCCAACTAAAGTTTTTGAAATATTCTAAAGACCCTAAAAATTGAGATAATCAATTAGGGTCTTTTTTCTGCCATTATTATAATTACAAATAATTTAATGTTAAAAATGTTCGCTAATTTACTTTTAGTTTCATTTTCTTTTTTAATAATACCACAAATTTCAATTTCAGAAGACCTAACTATGAGAGAAATATTAGAGATCATTCAAAAAGATTTAAGAACATTAGAAAGAGCAGTTTATTCGGAGTCATTTCAAAAAAAATCTGGAGATAAATCTTCATTAACAGGATCAGAGACTGAAGATGTCTTAACGAGACACCTATTAAAATTAACTGAAATTGAAAAACAGTTTCAAAATTTAACTAATAGATATGAAGAAATAAACTTTAAGATTGATAAATTATCTACGAGACTTTCTAAAACTCAAGCAGACAATCAACTAAGATTTCAACAAATAGAAAACAGTAAATCATATACTCAAACCGGTGATACTTCTGAGCAAAAAATAATTTCATCTGATAATAATGATAATCTTGTGTCATCATCTAAAATCATGCCTGGAACTTCACAACCTCAAAACTTAGGAGAAATTTCATACAAAAATATGACTGACTCAAGTGATACACAAGCTATACAATCGGTCGAAACAACAAAAAGTATACTTACCGAAAGTTTCGAAAATAAAGAAGAAAAAATTTTACCTGAGTTGACACCACCCGAACAATACGAATTTGCAACAAGTTTTTTAAAAGTTGGTGATTATAATATGGCAGAGAGGGCATTTAGAGAGTTTGTTGATACAAATCCAGACAATGAACTTTCAGGCAATGCACAATATTGGTACGCTGAAACATTTAGGATAAGACAACTTTATACAGATGCTGCATCAGCATACTTAGAAGGTTATCAAAAATACCCAAAGAGTGAAAAAGCACCCATCAACCTTTTGAAACTCGGTGTCTCCTTGGTTCAAATAGGAGAAAAAGATCAGGGTTGTTTGATGATAGCTGGTGTTAAAAAACAGTATCCAAATGCAACTCAATCTGTACTTCAAAAAGCTAAATATGAAGAAAAAAAGTTTGAGTGTATTAAAGAAAACTCGTAAATTTTATTTTACAAAATTAAAAAAACCTTTGATCAAAAAAGCATTTAAGGATTTTTCCGATAATTTAAAATCATTAGATTTAAAAAACAAAAAAATCATCATTGCTGTTTCTGGTGGTATTGATAGTTTAACTTTGCTATTTTTCGCAAAGTGCTTCTCGTTAATAGAAAATACTAAATTGTATCCAGTAATTGTTGATCATAAAATTAGGCCGGAGTCGACATATGAAGCCAAAGATTTAAAAAAAAAAATTAAGAACTCCTACTTTATCGATTGCAAAATCTTGTCAAAAAACAAAATTAAAATAACTAAAAATATACAATCTCAAGCAAGAGAACTAAGATATAATTTGATATTAGAAGAGTGTAAAAAGAAAGAAATTGAATATATCTTTTTGGGCCATCACAGAGATGATTTAGAAGAAAATTTTTTCATAAGATTTTTAAGAGGTTCGGGACTAAAAGGACTTGTTTCATTGAATAACGTTATTAGTGATTATAAAAATATTAAATTGATACGCCCTATGCTAAATTTTACAAAAAAAAAACTATATTTAATTAATAAACAAACTTTTAATTATTCTATAGAAGATCCAACAAATTTTGACGATAAATTTTTGAGAACACGGATACGAAAACTTTTATTAAACTTGAAGAATGAAGGTTTGAATTTCAAAAAATTTAATATGACAATGAATAATCTTTCTAAAACTGATAGATTAGTAGAGTACTATGTTAACCAGAATATTTTAAAAAATTTAAAGTTCCTAAAAAAAGATAAAAAAATAATTTTAAATAAATATTTCTTTAAAAATCCACAAGAGGTGGTTTTTAGAAGTTTTGCTAAGGCAATTATTCTGCTTGGTGGCAAAAAAAATTATCCACGTGGAAAAAAGGTAGTTAATTTGTTAAATCTGTTGAATTCCTCAAATAAAACTTCAAAATTCACTCTTTCTGGATGTTTATTTAAAAAAGCAAACGAATCTGTCATTATTTACCAAGAAAAGTAATAATATTTGGTTAAAAGAACAAAATGACACTTGTTAAATTTATAATAATTCTTAATTTATGTACTTATGAATTTTAAAAACTTAGCTATGTGGGGCGTAATTGTCGTTTTGACAATTGGTCTTTATAATATGTTTAAAAATCCTCAAAGATCAGTTTCTCAGTCTAATAAAATAATTTTTTCTGAATTTTTAACAGAAGTTGACAATGGTCGTGTTGTAAATGTCGAGATACAAGGAAAAAATATTAAAGGTATTCTATCAAACGGAAACCAATTTACTACCTATGCACCAGAAGATCCAAATTTAATACAAAAGCTAAGTGATAAAGGTGTAAGTATTTCAGCTAGCCCACTAGATGAAAAAATGCCATCGTTGCTAGGTATACTACTCTCATGGTTCCCAATGTTGTTACTTATTGCTGTATGGATATTTTTCATGAGACAAATGCAAGGTGGAAAAGGTGGTGCCATGGGATTTGGAAAATCCAAAGCTAAAATGATGAACGAAATTAAGGGCAAAGTAACATTTAATGATGTAGCGGGTGTTGAGGAAGCTAAAGAAGAAGTAGAAGAAGTTGTAGAATTTTTAAAAGACCCTAGAAAATTTAGTAGGCTTGGAGGAAAAATACCAAGAGGATGTTTGTTAGTTGGCCCTCCGGGAACTGGTAAGACTTTGTTAGCAAGAGCAATTGCTGGCGAAGCTGGCGTCCCTTTCTTTACAATTTCTGGTTCAGATTTTGTGGAGATGTTTGTAGGTGTTGGAGCATCGAGAGTAAGAGATATGTTTGAACAAGGTAAAAAGCATTCACCATGCATTATATTTATAGATGAGATCGATGCTGTTGGAAGAAGTCGAGGAGCAGGTTTGGGTGGTGGTAATGATGAAAGAGAACAAACTTTAAATCAATTGTTAGTGGAAATGGATGGTTTTGATACAAATGAAGGTGTAATTATAATTGCTGCTACCAACAGACCTGATGTTTTAGATCCAGCTTTATTAAGACCAGGCAGATTTGATAGACAAGTTGTAGTTTCAAATCCAGATTTATTAGGAAGAGAGAAAATATTAAAAGTTCATGTAAAAAAAATATCAATGGCGCCTGATGTAAACTTAAGGACTGTAGCCAGAGGAACTCCTGGTTTTTCAGGTGCAGATTTAGCAAACTTGGTTAACGAGGCTGCACTACTTGCTGCACGTAAAAATAAGAGAATTGTAACTTACCACGAATTTGAAGAGGCAAAAGATAAAGTAATGATGGGATCAGAAAGAAGATCAATGGTTATGTCGGAAGAGGAGAAAAAATTGACAGCGTATCATGAAGCAGGTCATGCAATTGTAACAATAAATGAAAAAGCAGCGTATCCAATCCATAAAGCAACTATTATTCCGAGAGGAAGAGCGTTAGGAATGGTTATGCAATTACCAGAAAGAGATGAAGTCTCTCAGACACGAGAACAATTACATGCACAAATGGCTATTGCTATGGGTGGAAGAGTGGCCGAGGAGCTAATTTTTGGTGACGATAAAGTTACTACTGGTGCAGTTAGCGACATAGAGCAAGCAACTAAAAGAGCAAGAGCAATGGTTATGAGAGCTGGTTTAAGTAAAGAGATGGGTCCTGTTGCTTACGGAGAAAACGAAGAAGAAGTATTTCTTGGAAGATCAGTTGCAAGACAACAGAATATGTCTGAGGAAACTGCAAGAAAAGTTGATAGTGAAATAAGAAAATTCGTTGATATGGGATACGAAAGGGCAAGAAAAGTTTTGACAGACAAAATTGACGATCTTCATAAACTTGCTAAAGCTTTGCTGACATATGAGACGTTAACCGGTTCAGAAATTGAAGAATTAATAACTAAAAATATTTACCCTAAAAACAAAGAAGATTTAAAAGTTGAAGATGACGAACAAAGTTCTGCTTTAGGATCTATGGGACTGAAACCAAAGATTGTGCACTAAGCACTAATGAATAAATATTACACTAGGGCGTGTAATTTTTTTTACGGAACAGAATCAAAAACATACATAGAAAAAAAAAAAACTATTCCTCTTAACGGAATTTCTCAAATCTCTTTTGATAAAATACAAATAATTGATAGAAAAGGTATCAAAACGATTGATATTAAAGATATTAATAAGCTCCCAAAGACACTGAAAAACAAAGTTCATAGTGATTTAAAAAATATAAAAAAAAAGAAAACTTTTAAACATTTAACTTTATCCCATATCCCAATTTTAATGGGTATAGTAAATTTAACTCCAGATAGTTTTTCAGATGGAGGCAAATATAACAAAAAAAATTTAGCTGTAAAACATGTAAATAATTTATTATCAAGTGGTGCAAAAATAATAGATGTTGGTGGAGAATCTACCAGACCAGGTGCAAATGATATTAATCCTAGAAAAGAATGGGAAAGAATTAAGTTTATTTTAAAAATCTTAAAAAATAAAAAATGTTTTGTCTCATTAGATACTAGAAAAAGTTTTGTTATGGAGAAAGCATCCAAATTAAAAATAAATCTTATCAATGATGTATCTGGACTAATTTACGATCCCAAAACTATAAATTATTTAAAAAAAACAAAAAAACCTTTTGTCATTCATCATATGAAAGGAACACCAAAGAATATGCAATTAAAACCTTCATACAAAAATGTGATACTTGATATATACGATTTCTTTGAAAATAAATTAAAATACTTAAGAAAAGTAGGTATTAAACATAATAATATTATATTAGACCCAGGGATTGGATTTGGAAAAAATTTGAAACATAATATTACCCTTTTAAAGAATATTTCTGTATTTCATTCATTGGGCCTTCCTGTAATGTTAGGTTTGTCTAGGAAAAAATTTATAAAGGATATTTCAAAAGAAAATGATACTAAGGAAAGAATTGGTGGAACAGTATCTTCATGTATACAAGCATATCTACAAGGAGTTCAGATTCTACGAGTGCACGATGTTAAAGAAATTAATCAGGCATTTAAAGTTTTTAGAGAATTGCAGAATTAAAAATGATTAAAAAATATTTTGGTACAGATGGGATTAGAGGTAAAGTAAATGGCCCCAAAATAAATGGAGAGATGTTTTTTAAATTCGGCTTAGCAGCAGGAACATATTTCAAAAATTTAAAAAAAAGTAAACAAACAGCAGTTATCGCAAAAGACACTAGATTATCAGGTTATACACTTGAACCGGCATTGGTATCTGGATTAACATCAGCTGGAATGCATATTTATACATTGGGACCGCTACCAACAAATGGTTTAGCGATGTTAACCAAAAAAATGAGAGCAAACATGGGAATAATGATTACGGCATCACACAATCCATATCATGATAATGGATTAAAATTATTTGGACCCGATGGGCTTAAATTATCTGACAAAATCGAAAAGAAAATAGAAAAGTTAATTGATTCAAAAATTACAAAAAATCTTTCAAAACCTATCGAGTTGGGTAGAGTCAAAAGATTAGAAGATGCAAATAAAAATTATATAAAAATATTAAAACAAAATTTCCCAACTTCATTTAGTTTAAAAGGTATAAAAATAGCTTTAGATTGTGCTAACGGAGCTGGTTATAAAGCCGGTCCTGATTTATTCAAATCATTAGGTGCCGAAGTATATGAAACTGGTACTTCTCCTAATGGATTAAATATTAATCTTAAATCAGGATCTACATACCCACATAAAATTTGTAAAATTACAAAAAAAATTAGAGCTCATATAGGTATTTCTTTGGATGGAGATGCTGACAGAATAATTGTCTGTGATGAAAAAGGAAAAATTATTGATGGAGATAAAATTCTTGCAATGTTGGGTGAGAGGTGGAAAAGAAAAAAGATTTTAAAAGGAGGTGTTATTGGCACTTTAATGTCAAATTATGGTTTAAAAGAATTTTTTAAAAAAAATAAAATTAAGTTCTTGAGAGCAAATGTAGGAGATAGATATGTTAAAGAAAAAATGAAAAAAAATAAATTTAATTTAGGAGGAGAGCAATCTGGTCATATAATTCTAGGAAAGTTTGCTACAACTGGAGATGGATTATTAGTTGCTTTGGAAATACTTTTTTCTTTAAGAAAAATAAAAAAAACAAGTGAACTTTTTAATAAGTTTAAACCTACCCCTCAAATATTAGAAAATATAGAAGTTAACGATAAGTCAATTATAAATAGTCCAAAGTGTAAAAAGGCAATCAATAAAGCAAATATGATCATAAAAAACAAAGGAAGAATATTGGTTAGAAAATCTGGTACAGAACCCAAAATAAGAATTATGAGTGAGTCAGAAGATTCAAATTTGAATAGATTATGTGTTAATATAATAAAAAAATCAATTAAGTAAATTGAAGATAAATTCTAAAGTATTAATAATAGCAGGATCAGACTCTTCTGGTGGAGCCGGTATACAAGCTGATATTAAATCAGTTACTTCATTAGGTTCTTATGCCCTAACGGCAATAACAGCAGTTACAGCACAGAACACAACAGGTGTTAAGTCTATTATACCAATATCTGGCAAAGAAATTTGTAATCAAATTGAATTTACTTCAAAAGATATTAAACCAGACTCAGTCAAAATAGGAATGCTGCACTCCACTCAAGTTATAAATTCTGTGTTAAAATCCATAAAAAAATTAAAATTAAAAAAGATAATATTAGACCCAGTAATGGTAGCCAAAGTTTGGTCTTGTCTTAATAGCGTTGTTTACATATCTAATACCTAACTCACAAGATCTCTTTAGAGTTTTTCCACATCCATAATATGTTGCTATTGCACTTGATAATGTACATCCTGTTCCATGGGTATTTTTTGTTTTGATTTTTTTATTAGTAAATATTGCATTTTCTTTTTTATTTATAAAAATATCTTTCAAAGTTTTAGAACCTAAATGACCACCTTTCATTAGAACATTCTTAGCACCTAAATCTAATAATATTTTAGCAGCATTTTTCATATCCCAGATAGATTTAATCTTAATTTCAGTCAGT
>CABXWS010000021.1 GCA_902515965.1 uncultured Pelagibacteraceae bacterium | reverse complement strand
ACAACAGCTAATACAAAGAATGCAAGACCGTTTAAGGTTGCAGAAAATATAAAGATGATGGTGCTTGATTCTGCAACTGGAAAGAGAGCAAATACACAAACAAAAAACTCGATCATTGAATCATTTAAGATAGATGACAATGTATCAGAAATTTCATCGTCTTATTTTGATACTGGATTTAATACTGTAAATATATTAAAATTTTATTGATGGACCAAGAAATACTAAATATTAAATCTGAATTAGAAAAGATTAATCAAAGAGTTAAGGAGTTTCTTTGAAAAAAGTAATGTTCAATTAAAAATTAAAGAAATTAATGACTTTGTAGAAAAACCAGACTTTTGGAAAAATAAAAAAAAAGCTGAAGAAGTTTTAAAAGAAAAAAAATACTTAGAAAAATTACATAAAGATTACAAAATAGTCTCTGATGAAATAAGAGATACATTTGAAATGTATAAATTGGCCGTTGATGAAAATAATGAGGAAATTATCCATGAAACAAAAAAAAATATAAGCATCTTAGTTACAAAGGTTAAAGAGAATGAGATTAAATGTTTTTTATCAAATGAAAATGACACTTTAGATAGCTATTTAGAGTTTCATGCAGGTGCAGGTGGCACGGAAAGTCAAGATTGGGCAGACATGCTTAGACGGATGTATATGAAATGGGCAACTAGGAGAGGTTATAAATTTGAAATAATTAGTGAGCATAAAGGGGATGAAGCTGGAATAAAATCTTCAATAATAAAGATATCTGGAGATTACATTCATGGGTTGTTAAAATCTGAGTCAGGCATACATAGACTTGTAAGGATCTCCCCTTTTGATTCAGGATCAAGAAGACACACAAGTTTTGCAAGTGTATGGGTTTATCCAGTTATATCGGAAAATATAGATATCGAAATTTTAGAAAAAGATTTGAGAGTCGACACTTATCGATCTAGTGGTGCTGGAGGACAACATGTTAATACTACAGATAGCGCTGTAAGAATAACACATCTTCCAACTAAAATTGTGGTACAATGTCAAAATGAAAGATCTCAACATAAAAATAAAGAAACTTGTATGAATATGTTAAGAGCAAGACTTTACGACTTTGAAATGAAAAAAAAAGAAAAAGAAAATAAAGATCTTGAAAATTCCAAATCAGAAATAGGATGGGGCCATCAAATAAGATCATATGTTTTACATCCTTATAAAATGGTAAAAGATAATAGAACAAGTTATGAAAGTTCAAATCCAGAAAAAATATTAGATGGAGATATTGATAACTTCTTAGAAAGTTCTTTATATAAACTAAATGCGTAAATTTGTAATTACAGCAGCTGGCATAATAATAACATTATCTTTTATTTTGATAATTTTTTTATCAACAATGGGTGTTAAAACTGACAGATTCAATAGCTTAATAAATCAAAAAATTAAAGAGATTAATCCAAAAATTAATTTTAATTTAAAGAATGTAAGTTTAAAGCTTAATCCTATAAATTTTAATATTGATGTTGTCATTTTAAATCCCAACGTAGCAATTAATAAAGCAAAAGTTGAAATAGAGTCAGTGAAGACAAACCTAAATTTAATAGATTACTTTAATAATAGAAACCCAGTTTCAAAAATAACACTAATATCAAAAGAGAATAACATAAAGGATGTAGTAAATTTTTTAAACGAATATGAATTTAATTTAGCAAGAAGCTTAATTTTGCAACAAATAAAAAGAGGTAAAGTAAAAATTTCTTCTAATATAACTTTAGATGATAATTATTCAGACAAATTTAGTTATAATATAAATGGGTCAGTTCGTCAGGCTGAGTTTAGTACTATAAAAAATATTAATCTAAACGAATTAAAATTTAATTTTTCAATAAATAAAAAAAGTATAGATTTAAATAAAATTCATTTCATCTTAAATGAAATTAAGATGAATTCAGATAGTGTAAAAATAAACAGAAAAAATGAAGAACTAAAAATATTTGGAGATTTAAAAAGCAAAAAAGGTAAATTAAATTTTTATAACTATATTAAGTTAATTAATAGAGACTTTGATTTACTTAATGATGAATTAATTTCTGCTAGCTCAAATAATAAATTTTCTTTTGCAATTAGTAAAAAATTAAAAATCAAAGACATTAATATCTCATCAGTTATTAATTTTGATAAGCTATATTCAAATAAAAAATATCAAGAATTTATTTATCTCAATGATGGTTCAGTGAATATTAATTACAAAGATAAGAATATAATTGCTAGTTTAGAGAGTAATTATATGTTTTTGAATAAAGATTATAATAATCAAAAAAAAAAAAATACTATTAAATTAAATTACCAAAAAATAAAAAATAAAAAAGCATCTGTTGATCTAAGAATTAATAACTCAAAAAATAGTATAAATACAAATGAATTATCAAAGTTAATTTCTTTAAAAAACTTTAGTTTACCTGAGCAAAATATTCTTTTAGATTCAGAAAATAAAATTACTTTTCAATTAAGCAAAAAAAATCAGGTCGAAAATTTAAAAATTAAGTCTAAAATAAATGCCAATGAAACTTTAATAAATTATAAGTCACAAAGAACAAAAAAATATTTTAAAAATTTTAAAAATCAAATAAAATTAAATAATACTCAAATTGATTTAGATTATAATAACAAAGAATACAAAATTGCCCTAAGAAGCGAATACGTAATTGATAAAATTAACCAGAATATTCTTTTGAATATTTCTAAAAATAATAAAAATTATTTTTTCACAGCAGATTTGGGATTATCCTCATCGGAAGTTGAAATTAATGAATTAGACTATATTAAAAAATTAAATGTAGATGCAAATTTAATTATTGATGGTGTTTATAGACAAAATAAAGAAATTTTTTTTAAAACAATTAATTATTTAGAGGGTAATACGAAAATTTTAATTGAGAATATCGAACTTGGAAAAAATGATAAAATTAAAAATTTAGATTTATTTCAAATTGATATTGAGAGTGCTTCAGGAATTAGGAATCAGCTTGAATTTAAAAAAGTTAATGATAATTACTATTTAACTGGCACACAATTTGACGGAACAGAAAATATTAAAAATCTTTTAAGTAATAATTCGAAATCAATTTTTTCAAATTTTAAAAATTTGAATAGTTATATTTATTTAGATATTGGAAAATACTACATAAATAAAAGCTCTTTTTTATCAAAAACTAACGGGGAAATACAAATTAAAAATAGCAAAGTCTTGAATGCAAATATCTCAGCAAAATTAAATGAAAATAGAAAATTCCAATTAAATGTCATAACTAATAAGAGAAAAGAGAAAATTACAAATTTACATGTAGAAAAGCCTGAACCTTTCATCAAAAACTTTAAGTTTATAAAAGGCTTTAAGGAAGGTGAATTGTTTTACGAGTCTGTCGAATTTGAGGGTAAATCAATTTCAAATTTGAAAATAAAGAATTTCAAGGTAAAAGAAGTACCAGTTCTAGCAAAGCTTTTAACTTTGGCATCTCTCCAGGGTATCGCAGATCTCTTAACTGGGGAAGGTATACGTTTTAGTGATTTTGAAATGGATTATCAGAAGCTTGGAAACACAACCAATATAAATGAACTGTATGCAATTGGTCCCGCTATCTCCTTAATGATGGAAGGTTATATTGTTAAAGATAATCTTACCAGTTTGAAGGGAACATTGGTCCCAGCAACAACAGTTAATAAAACTATTTCAAAAATTCCAATGCTTGGAGAGATACTAGTTGGAAAAAAAATTGGTGAAGGAGTATTTGGTGTAAGTTTTAAAATTAAGGGTCCTCCAAAAAAACTTAAAACGACTGTTAATCCAATAAAAACTTTGACTCCAAGATTTATAACAAGAACATTAGAAAAAATTTCAGATTAGACCACAATTTTGTAATGTCTCTTTTTACCAATTGATAATTTAATAAAATGATTTTTTTTTATTAACTCATGTGTAATTAAAAAATTTTCATCTGTAACTGTTTTATTATTTATTTTTACACCATTGGATTTTATTAGTCGTCTAATTTCACTTTTTGACAGATTATTTTCAATAATGGATATTAGATTGATTATATCTCTATCAATATTTGATTTATCAATTTTTAAATCTGGCAAACTCTCTCCAGAAGAATTTTCTGAAAATGAATGCTTTGCAATTTCTTCCGCTTCTAAAGCTGCATCCTTTCCATGAAGCATAGCTGTAGTCTGATTAGCTAATTCAATTTTTTGTTGGTTTATATCATCTTTGCTAATTTGATTTATTTTCTCCAAATTTAAATCAGTAAACATTTTGAGAAATTTGACTACATCTCTGTCATCTGTGTTTCTCCAAAATTGCCAATAATCAAAAACTGAAAGTAGTTTTTTATCTAACCAAATAGCACCATTTTCTGTTTTACCCATTTTAGAGCCTGATGCTAAAGTAATTAACTCAGTAGTTAATCCATAAACTTCTTTTGAAGAGTATCTTTTGATCAAATCTACACCATTTACAATATTTCCCCATTGATCAGAACCTCCTATTTGTAGTAAGCAGTTTTCAGTTCTATTAAGTTCTAAAAAATCATATGCTTGCAAAATCATATAATTAAATTCCATATAACTTAAAGATTGTTCTCTATCTAATCTTAATTTTACGCTATCAAAACTAAGCATCTTATTTATTGTAAAATGCTTTCCAATATCTCGTAAAAAATCAATATAATTTAAATTTTTTAACCATGTGTAGTTATTAACAAAAATAGGAGCTACATTTTTGTTATCTGTAATTAAAAATTTTTTTAGAATTATCTCTATATTTTTGATGTTGCTTTCTATTTCTTCCTCACTTAGAATTTTTCTTGTCTTATCTTTTCCTGAAGGATCACCAATTCTTGTTGTACCACCACCAAGTAGTACAATTGGTCTATGACCATATTTTTGTAATAATCTTAAGCACATTATTTGAAGCAAACTTCCCACATGCAAACTTTGAGCCGTACAATCAAACCCGATGTATCCTTTTATACCCTCATTATCTAGTTTTTTTGATAAATTAGACTCGTCTGTACATTGATAGAAATAACCACGATCTTTAAACTCTTTTAAAAACTCATTCATAAATGATATTTTATTATACATATTTAAATAAAAATAATAATCAACTATGGATAATTCTTTCAAAGCACTGGGTTTAATGAGTGGAACTTCAATGGATGGTATAGATGCAAGCATTATCCACTCTGATGGTCTAGATAATTTAGAGATTATAGATAATCAATATTTTAAATATCCAAAAAAGTTTAAAGATGATTTATCAGCATTTATTGACATTATATATGATCAGAGGGATATAAACAAAAATATTAAATTATTTAGATCTTTGGAAAGAAAAATTACATTTTACCACTCAGAGATATCTGAAAAAATTATCAAAAAAAACAATACCGATATTCAATTAATTGGATTTCATGGCCAAACAGTAATACACAAACCTCAAAATGGATACTCCATTCAGATGGGTGATGCAGACTTGCTTTCACAGATTTTAAGGAAAAAAGTAGTAAATAAATTTAGAGAAAATGATATTAAAAACGGTGGAGAGGGTGCGCCCTTAACACCAATTTACCACAAACTTTTATCAAAAAAAATAAAATCAAAAAAACCAATATTATTTTTAAATATTGGAGGTGTAGCAAATTTTACTTATTGCTATCAAAATAAATTATATGCAAAAGATATTGGACCTGGAAATGTATTGATTGATGAATATTTAAAAAAAGTTAAAGGTATTTATTATGATGAAGATGGAATAATAGCTTCATCTGGTAGCATCAATTACAATACTATAAATCATTTTTACGAGCATGAATTCTATGATATCAATAGTAAACGTTCATTTGATAGAAAAGAATTCGACTTTAATTTTATCAGAGGCTTAGAATTTGAAGATGCTGTATCAACATTAACTTATTTTACAGCATTAACTATTTCCAAAAATATTCAAAATAATATTACAAGCGACTTTGATTTAATTTTATGTGGAGGTGGAAGAAAAAATTTAACTTTAGTAAATCACTTAAAAAATCTTTTAGACCAAAAAATTTATACTATTGATGAATTTAGTTATGATGGTGACTTTATAGAATCACAAGCATTTGCATACTTATCTATAAGAAGTTATATAAATCAACCATTAAGTTATCCGGATACAACTAATGTAAAACATCCTTGTAAAGGAGGATTTATAAGAAAAAATTATTAATATAGAGCAGTTTCTTTTTCTATATACTCACTTAAAGACTTAATTAGCAAAGTATCGGCTTTGGAAAAAAAATGATTAGCTTCAGACACTGCATCAAATTCAACTTTAATTCCTTTTTGAGCACTTAATCTTTTATTTAATTCATTAATATTTTCAACTGGTACTAATTCATCTTTTTTTCCATATATAACTAAACCAGAAGTGGGACATGGAGACAAAAATGAAAAATCATATACATTTGGTTGAGGTGAAATGGCAATAAACCTATTTATCTCTGGTCTTCTCATTAGTAATTGCATTGCAATTAATGAACCAAAAGAAAAGCCTGAAATCCAACATTGTGAGTTATCAAAATTTTCTCTTTCAATCCAGTCAAGTGCAGCCGCAGCATCAGCCAACTCACCTTGACCGTTATCAAATTCTCCATCACTTTTTCCAACACCTCTGAAATTTACTCTACAAACCGAAAAGTTGTTATCAACAAATGTCTGAAAAGTATCAACAACAACTTTGTTGTTCATTGTTCCACCATATTGAGGGTGAGGATGTAATACTAAGGCAATTGGAGAAGTATTTTTTTTACTCTTAAAATACTTTGCCTCAAGTCGTCCAGCTGGACCTGGTATAAATATTTCTGATATTTTTGTGTCTGTAGATGGCATTGATTATCAATCTCAAAAAAAAAATTATGTTTTTCTACCAAAAACGAGCGTCAAAATGCAAGTGTTTTAAAATAATCTTAATCTTGACTAAAAAAGTCGGGTATATATAAGCCTTATAAATTGCGGAAAATATGAAATTATCAAGTAAAAGCAGATATGCTGTTATGGCTTTAGCGGACATAGCCAGATTTAAGGATAACAGACCTGTATCCTTAAGGGACATATCTTTAAGACAGGGAATTTCGTTAGTTTATTTAGAACAATTATTTTTAAGATTAAAAAAAAATAATATTGTTAAAAGTTTAAGGGGTAAAAATGGTGGTTATAAACTTTCAAGAAGACCAGATGAAATTAAACTATCCGATGTCCTTTCTGCCGTAGAGGAAAAAGTAAAAACAATAGGTTGTGAAAAGAATTCAAAAAAAGGATGCAATGGAAAGTCAGCTAAATGTATTACTCATAATCTATGGGATGAACTTGAAATTCATATCAATGGATTTTTTCACAAAAAAAACTTGGGTGATTTAGTTTACAGACCAAAGAATATTTTACGATGAGAGATAAACAAATAGCAGATTTGAAAGATTATAAATATGGTTTTTCAACTGACATAGAAAACATTAAAGCCCCAAAAGGTTTAAATGAAGATGTAATAAAATTTATATCTAACATTAAAAAAGAACCTGATTGGTTACTAAAATGGAGATTGAAAGCATTTGAAAGATTAAAAGTATTAAAAGAACCTGATTGGCAGAAACCAAAGTATCCAAAAATTGATTACCAAAATTTATATTATTATTCTGCTCCAAAAAGTTTCAAAGATAAACCAAAAAACCTTGACGATCTTGATCCAAAGCTTTTAGAGACATATAACAAGTTAGGCATACCTTTGCAGGAACAAAAAAGATTAAATGGTATTGCAGTAGATGCAGTGTTTGATTCTGTTTCAGTTGCAACAACCTTTAAAGACACTTTAACAAAAAAAGGAATTATCTTTTGTTCAATCTCTGAAGCAATTCAAAAACACCCAGATTTGGTAAAAAAGTATTTAGGATCGGTTATTCCGATTACAGACCATTATTTTGCTACTTTAAACTCAGCAGTATTTACGGATGGATCTTTTGTTTACATTCCTCCGAATGTGAAATGTCCAATGGAATTATCAACATATTTTAGAATTAATGCATCAGATACTGGACAATTTGAAAGAACATTAATTATTGCAGATAAAGGTAGTTATGTAAGTTATCTAGAAGGGTGTACAGCTCCAATGAGAGATGAAAATCAATTACATGCTGCTAATGTTGAACTCGTTGCTTTAGATGATGCTGAAATTAAATATTCAACAGTTCAGAATTGGTATCCAGGAGATAAGGATGGCAAAGGAGGAATATACAACTTTGTAACTAAACGAGGATTGTGCAAAGGTAATAATTCTAAAATTTCATGGACACAAGTAGAAACAGGTTCGGCAATTACATGGAAATATCCAAGCTGTATTTTAAAAGGTGATAATTCAATTGGTGAATTTTATTCAATTGCTATAACGAATAATCATCAAAAAGCAGATACAGGAACTAAAATGATACATTTAGGAAAAAATACCAAAAGTAAAATAATTTCAAAGGGTATAAGCGCGGGCAAATCAGATATGACCTACAGAGGACTAGTTGATGTTTCAAAAAATGCTTTAAATTCAACAAATTATACTCAATGTGATTCATTGCTTATGGGAAATGAATGTGGTGCACATACTGTTCCATATATAAAAAATAAAAACTCAAGCTCAAATATAGCTCACGAAGCAACAACTTCAAAGATAAGTGAAGATCAATTGTATTATTGTCAACAGAGAGGTTTAAATCAAGAAGAGGCTGTTGGATTAATTGTTAATGGGTTTTGTAAAGAAGTATTACAACAGTTGCCTATGGAGTTTGCCGTAGAAGCCCAAAAATTAGTTGGAATAAGTTTAGAAGGAAGTGTTGGATAAATGTTAAAAATCAACAATTTAAATGCCAAAATAGATAAAAAATCAATTTTAAGCGGCTTCTCACTTAATATTAATCCAGGAGAGGTACATGCTATAATGGGCCCAAATGGATCTGGTAAAAGCACATTGTCAAATATTTTATCTGGTAAAAAAGGTTATGATGTTTCAGGTGAAATATTATTTGAGAATAAAAATTTATTTGATCTAGAAACAGAAGAAAGAGCACATAAAGGTATATTTTTAGCCTTTCAGTATCCTCTTGAAATTCCTGGAGTGAATACGAATATATTTTTAAAAACATCATTGAATTCAATAAGGAAAGCAAGAGGTGAAAAAGAATTAGATGCAATTGAGTTTTTAAAGTTAGTCAAAGAAAAAGCAAAAAACCTGAAATTTGACGAAGAAAAATTAAGTAGACAATTAAATGTTGGTTTTTCTGGAGGAGAGAAAAAAAAGAATGAAATTTTACAAATGTCTATTTTAAATCCCAAATTATCAATATTAGACGAAACAGACTCTGGACTTGATATTGATGCACTTAGGATAGTTGCAGATGGAGTAAACTCACTTAGAGAAAAAAATAATTCATTTTTAATCATAACTCATTATCAAAGATTATTAGACTATATTAAGCCAGATTTTGTACATGTGTTAATAGGTGGAAAAATAATTAAATCTGGTGGCCCAGAATTAGCAATCGAATTAGAAAAAAAAGGGTACGAAAGCTTTAATTAGATGGAACAAAAAATTAAATTAGATTTTGAAAATTCATTAAAGAATTCTTCTTTCTCAGACCAAGAAATTCGCAGCAAAAGAAATTCCTTAAGTAATTTTTTAAAAATTGGTTATCCAAATAGAAAGTTAGAAAATTGGAAATTCTCAGACATAAGTCAAATTATTAAAAGAAGTATAGGAGAAGTTTCGTATTATAATGATTACACTACAAAAAATGAAATAGATGAAACAATTCTCATAAAAGATTTAGAACATAATAAGATTATAATTGTTAACGGTAAGGTTATTAAATTTGATTTTGATTATGAAGATAAAGATAAAATAGAAATAACTAATGTTGACCAAGAAAATGTTTTTCATGACAAAAACAATTCACTAATAAACCTAAATAATTCATTTGCAGATAAGACTTACAAAATAATAATTAAAAAGAATTATTCTTTAAAGAAACCATTAATTATTTATCAGACAACTAACAAAAAAGTCAGTAATACCAACATAAATTTCCAATTATATTTTGAAATTCATGAAAATAGTAGTCTACGAATTGTAGATATGGTTGATAACAAATCAGAAAAAAATTTTGTTAATATTTTTTACAATTTTAATTTAGAAAAAAATGCAATTCTTAAAAATTACAAACTTGACACAAAAATAAGTTCTAACATTAAATATGTTTTTGATAATATTACCCTAAGTGAAAACAGCATATCTGAAATATTTATTCTTTCATCGGGATCAAATTTTTCAAAAAATGAAATCAAATGTGATTTAGAAGGTAAATATTCATCAGCATTTATTAACGGAATACATTCATTAAATAATGAAGAACATCATGAAATAAGAACCCATATAAATCATTTAGTTGAAAATACAAAAAGCTACCAATTAATTAAAAGTGTAATAGATGATAGTTCAAAATCTGTTTACCAAGGAAAAATATATGTAGACTCAACCGCACAAAAAGCTGATGGATATCAATTGAGCAAAGCAATCCTTTTAAATGAAAATACTGAGTTTAATGCAAAACCTGAATTAGAAATATATGCAGATGATGTTAAGTGTTCACATGGATCTACCTCAGGTAATTTAGATGAAGGATCAATTTTTTATTTAATGTCCAGAGGGTTAGATTACAAAACTGCTCGTGAGTTAATAATCAATGGATTTTTATTAGATGTAGTTGAAAAAATTACCGATGAGCAAATAAAAAAATTAGTAAAAAATATTATTGGATTAGATCAATGAATATAAATAATATAAAAAAAGAATTTCCAATATTTGATGACAAAATTCAAAATAACGACTTAGTTTATTTAGATAGCGCTAATTCTTCTCAAAAACCAAGAGTCGTTGTAGATCGTATATACGATTTTTATACCAAAGAATTTTCTAATGTGGGTAGAAGTGTTCATTATCTCGCAGTAGCAGCCACTAATTTATATGAGCAAACTAGAGTGTCTGTTCAGAAATATATAAATGCAAAAGATAAAAATGAAATTGTATTTACTAAAGGTGCAACAGAGGCAATAAATTTAGTTGCAAATACATTTGGTCAAAAATATTTATCTGCGGGAGACGAGGTATTATTAACTGAATTAGAACACCATTCTAATTATGTACCTTGGCACTTTCTTAGAAAAGCAAAAAATATTAATATAGAATTTGCCGAGATAAATAAGGATGGGGAGGTAACTTTAGAAGCTATTGAGAAAAAGATTACTGATAAAACAAAAATTATAAGTGTTTCTCACTTGTCTAATGTTACAGGAGCAATATTACCAATAAAAGAAATTGTAAAATTAGCACACTCAAAAAATATTCCTGTCTTAATAGATGGTTGTCAAGGAGCTCCACATTTAAAAATAGATATGCAGGATTTAGACTGTGATTTTTATGCAATATCTGGACATAAAATGTATGGTCCAACTGGTATTGGTGTCTTGTATGCAAAAAAAAAATGGTTAGAAGATTTGCCACCATATCAAGGTGGTGGAGGTATGATTAACGAGGTTAAAAAAGAAGGTATTACATATGGCGAATTACCTAACAAATATGAGGCAGGCACAATGGCTACTGCACAAGTAATTGCATTTAATGAGTCTATTAAGTTCATGGAAAAGATTGGAATAGAAAATATTGAGAGACATGAGAAAGAACTATTAGATTATGGAATTGAGAAATTAAGAAAAAATAATTCTGTAAATATTATTGGAAATCCAAAAGATAAAGGCGGTGTGATTTCTTTTACAATTGAAGGTATTCATCCTCATGATATTGCAACTATACTTGATGAAGATGGTGTTGCGATCAGAGCCGGACATCACTGTTGCCAGATACTTCATGATAAACTAAATTTACCTGCAACAGCTAGAGCCTCATTCGGCGTTTATAATACTAAAGATGATATTGATAAACTTAATGACTCAATTAACAAATGCAAAAAAATGTTTGATTTATAATGGACCTTAAAGAATTATATCAAGAAATTATTTTAGATCATGGTAAAAATCCAAGAAATCTAGGTAAGTTTGAAAATTATAACAAAGATGCAAAAGGAAATAATCCCTTATGTGGAGATAATGTTCATGTTTATTTAAGACTTAATGAAAATAAAAAAGTTGAAGATATTGCTTTTGAAGGTCATGGATGTGCCATTTCAATGGCTTCAGCATCAATAATGACTGACATGGTAAGAGGTAAAGAGGAAAAAGAAGTAAAAGAGATTGTAAATGATTTCTTAACGATGATTAAAGAAAAGGACTTACTGGAAAATAATATATTAAAAGAGGATGAAAAAACTAAATTAATGAGCTTATCTGGTGTAAAACAGTTTCCAATGAGAGTAAAATGCGCAACACTGTCTTGGCACACTCTAACTTCAGCTTTAGATAATTCAAATCAAACTGCAAAAACAGAGGATTAAATATGGATTTAAAAGAAAAAGTAATAGCAGAAATAAAAAAAATTT
>CABXWS010000020.1 GCA_902515965.1 uncultured Pelagibacteraceae bacterium | reverse complement strand
AAATCAGTCCTTTATCAGGAAGTGTAAAAAAACAAAATATAGAATTTTTGGGAAAAGAAAAAATACAACTATATGAAAAAGAATACAATGTAGAGCATTTCAGATTATTTTCTACCGAACCAAATTTGCCTGAAGAAAAAAAACTCAATTTTGAAATATGGTATGATAAAAAAAATGCTTTAATCGTAAAAGTGTCCTACAATAGATTGGGGATATGGGAATATAGGATGAAAACAATACAATAATTATTTTCCAGCTACTGTCATTTCTTTTATCAATAATGTAGGAGCGTTTGTCGAATATTTAAATTCTAAATCATTCGCAAGAACAATATTTTTAAACATATCCTTAAAATTTCCTGCTATTGTGATTTCACTTACCGGATAAGTAATTTCTCCGTCCTCTATCATATAACCAGATGCTCCGACTGAATAATCGCCAGTAATAATATTTCCACCATGGCCAATAGTTTCGGTTATATAAAGAAATTTTTTTTCTAATTTAAGCAATTCATTAAAATCTAAAGCTCCATTTTCAAAATAAAGATTTGTTGTGCCTCCTGATCTACCATTAGATTTTAAATTTAATTTTTTACCATAATAAGTATCAATCAAATAATTTTTTAGAATTCCATTATCCACTATTTTTAACATATTTGTCTCAACACCCTCACTGTCAAAATTTTGTGATCCTAATCCTTTTTCTATATTTGGATCATCAATAATATTTATATTATCTGTAAAAATTTGATTACCAATTTGGTCTTTTAAAAATGATGTTCCTCTTGATATTGAGCTTGCTGAAACAGCATTTGCAAGTGTGCTTAGTATTCCTTTTGAGATTCTTTTGTCAAAAATTATTCCAATTTTTTCACTTTGAATTTTTTTTGGCCCTAATTTTTTTATAGCTTTTTCTGCAGCAATACGACCAATATCTTCAGGTTTCAACATGTCATGGAGATGTCTTTTACTGCCAAATTCATAATCTCTTTCCATCGCACCGTTTATTCTTGAAACAGCTACACACGAAGATGTAAAATTAGATGTTTTATAACCACTTGAAAAACCATTGCTATTTGCCAAAACAAAATTCTTTTTATTTTCTGAAAAACCTGCTTCAGTGTTTACAATTTTATCATTTATTGAGGCCGCACTTTCAACTTTTTGTAAAAACTCAATTTTTTTATCATTAGTATAATGTGTATCGTCATAAAGCTTTAGATCTTTAATCTTTTTTGACATCAAATCAATATCAGGTAAAGAATTACTATCATCTTCTGGAGTTATTTTCGTAGCTTCAATACATCTCTCGATAAGTTTGGATAGATTAGACTCAGATAAATCTGAAGAATTAATACTTGATTTTTTTTTATCAATATATGTTGTTAAATTAAGAGCAAAACTGTCTGCTCTATTTGACTCTTCTAATTTTTTATTTCTAAAACTAACATTCTCAGAAACAGAATGAATAACCTTAACTCCAATATCTGTTGCACCAAGTTTTTTTGAGTTATCAATACAATAAGATGCAATCTTATCTAAAAATTCCTGCTCTTTTAACATTTGATTAAAGTTTAGTTCCACCCACAGTCATTTTGTTTATCAAGATTGATGGCTGTGCAACCCCAACTGGAACTCCTTGCCCAGCTTTGCCGCATGTTCCTATGCCTGGGTCTAATTTCATATCATCGCCTACAAGAGAAACTTCTTTTAATATAGATGGACCGTCTCCAATTAAAGTAGCACCTTTAATTGGCGAACCAATTTTTCCATTAACTATTTCATAAGCCTCTGTACAATTAAATACAAATTTTCCTGATGTAATGTCCACTTGTCCTCCACCAAAACTTACTGCAAAAATTCCCTTGTCTACAGAACTTATCATTTCATCTTGTGAATATTTTCCAGACAACATCATTGTATTTCTCATTCTTGGCATGATAACATGTTTATAACTTTCTCTTCTTCCGCTTCCTGTTGATTTAGTTCCCATCAATCGTGCATTTAAACGGTCTTGCATATAATTCTTTAAAATTCCATTTTCTATGAGCACAGTATTTTCTGTAGGAGTTCCTTCGTCATCAATTGTGAGGCTGCCTCTTCTTTGATGTAGAGTTCCGTCATCAACAATTGTAACCCCTTCACTAGCTACCTGCTGACCCATTAAATTATGAAATGCGGAAGTTTTTTTTCTATTAAAATCACCTTCTAAACCATGACCGATTGCTTCGTGTATTAAAATAGCTGGCCATCCAGGACCAAGAACAACTTTCATTTCGCCTGCAGGCGCAGGTTTACTATCAAGATTGACATGCGCAATTCTAAATGCCTCATCACAAACTTTTTTCCAATTATCATCTTTTAGGTAGTCATCATAACTCTGTCTTCCGCCAATACCGTAAACTCCAGTTTCTTTCTTACCTTCTTTTTCTAATACAACAGACACATTAAATCTGACCAATGGTCTATCATCTCTTAGCACCTCACTATCTGATCTAATGATTTCTATTGATTTGTGTTCACCTAAAAAATTAGCAGTTACTTGATTAACTATTGATCCTTTAGATCTTAAATAATTGTTTACTTTATTAAGCAAATCCAACTTTGAGTTAAACGTTTTATTTTCAATTGGATTAATGTTTTCGTAATATTTGCTGTTTGTTTTAGGGATTTCGTGATTGTAAGTTCCCTTTTTTGACTTAAGTGTATCTTTCAAATTATCACTTGATCTATTTAAAGACTCTTTTGAGATATCATTTGAATGAGAGTATGCAACAACCTCTCCTGTCACCGCTCTAAATCCATATCCCCGGTCAGAATTGTAATTTGAACTTTTAATTTTATTATCATCAAGCACAATAGTTTCTGATTTATGATTTTCTAAATACAATTCTCCATCATCACAATTTTTTAGTGTTTCGGTTACAATTGCTTCTGCTTGACTTGAGTCGATGTCCGAGTTTTTAAAAAAATTTGACATGTTAAGAATGTATTAGTGATTACTAATATTTCAACTGCTTATTTGGCACATTTGTAAAAAGAAAATATTCAAATATAATTAGTTTATGAAGGTTTTTTTTAATAATTCATGTAAAATTTGTAGAGCAGAAATAAATATTTATAAAAAAGAAAGTGTTGAAAACCTAAATTGGGTAGATATCACAAATAACAAGAATGCAGAAATTGAGACAAAAAAGTCAGATAAACAACTACTTAGAAGATTGCATGTAGAAGAAAATGGAAAAATTTATGTTGGCATAGATGCTTTTTTATTAATTTGGAAAAAAATTCCAAAATATAGATTTCTCTACAAATTTTTTAAACTCCCTATTATTTATCAGCTCTTTTATTTGGGGTATGAAATTGTTGCTTTTTTCTTGTACTTAAAAAACCGGCATCAATTAAATTAACTTTGAATTAAAAACAAAATTTGAGTTATAAAAGACAATAATATAAAAAAAGAGAAGAATAATATAAAATACATAACCGTAACGGCTCGATTTCTCTTTCTTCTCAAGATTACAAACTTTTTGTCATCGAGAAATGATACATCTCTATTACCAGAAACTGGATAGTCATAACTCCACCTCCACAGAGATCTGCCAAATCTTTTATCTAACTTGTTATAATAATTTACCCATGCTAATGACCACATAAACATAAAGATTAAAAATGTTAAAACTAAAAATGTTGAGAACATAAATATATTAAATTATATTAAATTTTTTTTATATGTCTATCTGGGGAAGTTTAATTGGTGGTATGATTGGTTTTTCTCTTGGAGGACCTTTTGGAATGCTTTTGGGTTCTTTGATTGGTGGAAAAGTATCCAGATCAAGATCGTCTTTTAAATCATTTGCACAACCACAACAAATTTTTGCTTTAGCTCTTATAGTCTTATCAGCAAAGTTGAGTAAAGCAGATGGTCAAGTGAGCAAAGAAGAGCTCATCGCTGTTAAAGATAAATTGAAAATTCCTGATCACGAATTAGATCAGGTAGGCAAAATCTTTAACAAAGCTAAAGAGGAAAGTGCTGGATACGAATCTTATGCAAAACAAATCTCAGAAATTTATAGAGGAAATATAAATGTATTAGAGGAGGTTATAAATATCTTATTTTACATTGCAGAAGCAGATGGAAATGTGAGTGATGAGGAATTTAAAATGATACAACATATTTCACAAATTTTTGGGTTAAATGATGCCCAATTTAACGGTATTACAGAAGGCAGAAAATCGTCAGATAAATTAAATCCTTACATAGTCTTAGAAAGCAAACCAGATGATAATCTTTTGGACATACGAAAAAGATATTTAAAATTAAGCAAAGAGCATCATCCTGACCTTCTTTTAAGCAAAGGTGTGCCTCAAGAGGTTATTGATGAAAGTAAAAAAAAAATGAGAGCAATCAATTCAGCTTGGGATCAAATACAAAAACTCAAAAACAATTAAAATTGTTCTGACTCTGTAGAGCCATCCATTGCAGTAGTGGAACTTTTGCCAGAACTTATTGTATTTGAAACAGCATCAAAATATGATGTTCCAACTTCTCTCTGATGTTTAACGCTAGTATATCCATCCTTTTCTCTTGCAAATTCGTTCTGTTGAATTCGTGAATATGCTGTCATACCCTCTTTTTTATATTTTTCAGCAAGTTCGAATATTGCAATATTTTGAGTATGAAAACCTGCAAGGGTTATAAATTGAAATTTGTAACCCATCATCCCAATCTTGGTTTGAAATGTAGCTATTTCATCATCAGATAAATGTTTTTTCCAATTAAAAGAAGGAGAACAATTATAAGCTAACATTTTACCTGGAAATTTAGAATGTATTGCATCGGCAAACTTTTTTGCTTCTTCTAAATTAGGTGTTGCAGTTTCACACCATATTAAGTCAGCATAAGGCGCATATGCTAGACCTCTTGAAATTGCTTGATCTATTCCATCTTTTACATAATAGAACCCTTCAGGAGATCTTTCTCCAGTTAAAAAAGGTTTATCATTTTCATCAAAATCATTCGTAATTAATTTTGCAGCATTAGCATCAGTCCTCGCAAGAATAATTAAAGGAACATCTGCAATATCAGCTGCTAACCTGGCTGCTTTGAGATTTCTTACCATTGTACCAGTTGGAACTAAGACTTTGCCACCCATGTGGCCACATTTTTTTTCACTTGCCAACTGATCTTCAAAATGAACACCAGCAGCTCCAGCTTTAATAAATTTTTTTGTCAACTCAAAAACATTTAAAGGTCCACCAAATCCTGCTTCACCATCTGCGATTATTGGCAACATATAGTCAGTTCTCTCATTACTTTTCATATCGCCATCAGCAATTTCCATGTGCTGTATTTGATCAGCTCTTATCAAAGAATTATTCATAGACTCTACTAATTTTGGTGCACTGTCATAAGGATAAAGAGATTGATCAGGATACATTTCACCGGCACTATTTGCATCAGCAGCTACTTGCCATCCACTTAGATAAATAGCGTTCAAACCTGCTTTTGCATGTTGCACAGCTTGATTTCCCGACAGTGAACCAAGGGTATTTATATAAGGCTCGGTATTTAATAATCTCCATAACTTCTGAGATTGTTGTTTACACATTGAATATTCTATTTTTATTGATCCCCTTAATCTTTCAACTTCTTCTGGTGTATAATCTCTTTTTATACCTGCAAATCTTTGCAACTCGAACGAGATATTCTCGGCTGACATAATTCCCCCTTAAAAAACTAGTCTTGCTTATTTATCGTTATATTCTTCAGTAAACTCATTCATTCCGCTTGAACCCCAGTCGCAGTGATCGTCTCTTAAATATACTCCTCTGCTTTTATGATCTTGATGCTCCTGGTGATTAGTAGTTTGAGAGCTTATTTCAGTGTGATTTGTTTTGTTTTTTTCCATGTAAACTTTATAATTTACAATGTTTACAAGGTCTACAAAAATGTTGATTTTGCTTGTAAATTTAAATAATTTTTTGTAAATTTAAATTTACAAAATTTACATGAGCCAAATAGATAAACAAATAGGAAGCAAAATAAAAGAATATAGAAATAAACTGGGCTTACAGGCTAAAAAATTAGCAGAGCAAGTTGGTATATCCCCAAGCTACTTGAATTTAATAGAAAGTGGAAAAAGAAAAATTGATGGAGATATTCTTTTAAAAATTAGCCAAGAACTTAGAATTGATTTTACAGACATAAGTACAGATTTAGACAAACAATTAAATAACTCAAAGATGGCTATTGCGAATTTTAGCTCAAAAAAAAATGTTAATGATTTAAATTTAAAAATTGGTCCAAAAATAAAAGCTTTTAGGAGGAGATTGGGTATCCAAGCAAATAAATTAGCTGAAGAACTAGGGATATCACCCAGCTATTTAAATCTTATAGAAAGTAGTAAAAGAAGAATTGATGGGGATTTGGTTTTAAAAGTTTGCAAAGTTTTAAAAATAAATTTATCTGATTTAACAAGTAAATCTGATCTAAATCTTGAAAATAATATTACAGAACTTTTAAGCGATGAATTATTCGAAGATTTAGATATTTTAGGACCAGAAGTAAAAGACTTAGTGAATTCTAATCCAAAAATCGCAAAAGCCTTAATAAAACTTGGAGATAACTTTAAACAGAAAGATATAGAGATTGTAAATAAAGTTGAAAATATATCTGGTAAAATAATAGATAGTAGAAAAGCAGCATTTCCTGGTGAGGTAGTATCTGATTTTTTACAAGAAAATAAAAATTTTTTTCCTAAATTAGAAAATTTTGCAAATGAAATATTTGAGAAAGTTAAACAAAATAATAGAACAAGGTATATTGCCTTGTGTGATTTTCTTAAAAGCGAGTATAAAATAAAAGTAATAGATATTATTCCAGAAGAAAAAAAACCATTTTCTAAAATATTTAAAATTAAAAACAGGGAATTATTACTTTCGGATTATTTATCTCTTGAGACAAAAAAACTTCATGCTGCAGCTCAAATCGCACAAGAGGGTGCTTCAAAAGAAATAGATGAATATTTATCAACATTTACTTTTCCAACAAAAGAATCAAAAAAATTAACTAGAGTAGCTTTGTTAAATTATTGTGGGGCAGCAATTTTGATGCCTTATAAACTTTTCCATAAAGAATGTAAGGAGTTAAAATATGATTTAGAATTACTTCAAAATACCTTTGCAACATCTTTTGAACAGGTTGCACACAGAGTAACATGTTTACAAGATACTGAGTTACCAGGAATACCATTTCATTTTTTGAGAGTAGATGTGGCAGGTAATATTTCAAAAAGATTTTCACTATCAGGTATTGAGATACCGCGCTATGGAGGTGCTTGTCCGAGGTGGAATGTATATTCTGCATTTTCGAGACCAGGAGTTATACAAGCTGCAGTAAGTAAAATGACTAATGGAGAAAAATATGTTTGTATCGCAAGAACAGTTGAAAAAGGTATTGGGAGGTATGGTCAAAAAAAAAGCATGCTTTCTATTGGTCTTGGGTGTGAAGCTAAATATGCAAGAGAATTCGTTTATACTGAGAATCTCGATCTCAATGATAAGAAATCTGAATTACCAATAGGAGTATCATGTAGAACTTGCGATAGACTAGATTGTTCTCAAAGAGCCTTTCCACCATTACATAAAAAGTTTGATGTAGATTTAAATTCAAGAGGAGTTTCAGTTTATGTCAGTGATTAAGAAATATTTTAATTTTGTAATAATAATTCTACTTCTAACCTCTAATTATTGTTATTCAGATAATTTAAATATTTTGTTTGAAAAACTATTTAATGCAAAAAATATTCAAAAAGCAAAACAGTTAGAGGACGAAATTTGGAATAATTGGACCAAGCATCCGAATAATGATTATCTTACAAATAAATTAGAGAACGGGACTTATTCAATGTATCAACAGCAATACAGAATTGCTCTAAAATTGTTTACAGATGTTATTAATGAAGACCCAAAATGGGCTGAGGGATGGAATAAAAGAGCCACACTTCTATTTATATTGGGAGATTATGAAAAGTCATTAGATGATATTGATAAAGTTTTAGATTTAGAACCAAGACATTTTGGGGCGCTGTCTGGAAGGGCACAAATATATCTATCTCTTAAAGAATATGAAAAAGCAGTTGATGATTTGAGAAAAGCAAAGTCAATATATCCACTAATAAAAAGTGGAGTAAATATAAAACTTATCGAAAAAATTATTAAAGATCAGCAAATTTAAGAAGATTTAGATCTTTTTTTTGCTATTAGCTGGGTAAGAGAGTCTACCATTAAGTCAGAAGCTTTAAAAATTTCACTAGGTTTAAATTCATGAGATATATTTTTTTCTTCATTTGTTTTGTCTTCAATAACAATTCCTTCATCTGGTGAATTATTTTTAATATAAATCAAAACTAACCACTCATCATCAATCGTCTCATCCCATTTTATAAATATTTCTCCGGTTTCAAATCTTCTGTCTATACATCTCAATATGGACATGTGTTTAGTAATATATCTTTTGTTTAATTGAAACACTAAGCTATTTGCACTTCTATAAAAACTTTCTAGAGCAAACTCAATTTTTTGTCTCGCTAGTGTATATTCTCTTTCTCTTTGTAGTAATTGAGCTCTATCATCCCCTTCTTGAGTTTCTATACCCAATGCTTCAACTCTCTCTCTTATTTTTTGATCTCTTATTTGTTGATATTTTTCTTTTAGTTTTTCAATTCTATTTTGTAATCCTGCATAATCTTCTCTTTTCTCCTTAAGGGCTAATTTTTCAAGGTGTTCTAATTCTTTTACCTCTCTTACTCTAAATCTTTCTATTTGCTTTTCTAACTTAAGTTCTTGTAAAAATTTTCTTTGCCTTTCTGCCTGTTCTTTTCTAAGTAATGCCTGTTCTTTTCGTAAAAATATTTTTATATCTTTTGCCCTTTCTTTCTCTAATTTCTGCTCTTGTTTTAATTGGATTTCTTTTTCTTTTAAAAATTCGATTTCATCAGCTTTTTTCTGTTTTTCTAATTTAATCTTATTTTTCTCAGCAATTTCTAATTTTTCTAATTTAATTTGTCTTTTTTCTTCAGCTCTTATTTCCTTAAAGCGAATAATTCTATTTTCTATCCCTTGAAAAAATTTTTGTATTATTGCATCAATAGCAAATAAATTTATTTTAAACTTAAAAGAAAACTTTTCTTTTAAATGTTCCTGAAATCTTACAGATTTAGATATTATTCCTTTATTTTTTATTTGAAAATTATTTTTTACTTTTTTGATATTTTTTTTTTGTTTTTTTTTTGTTTTTTTTCTTCTAATATTTGTCTTTTTTTTCTTAATAACTTTTTTATTCTTTTTTTTGTTTTTAATTAATCTAGTTTTTTTGTACTTTTTTTTTGATTTTTTTTTATTTTTCGGCATAGAGAAATTAGAGTTTTATCAGCTAATTTTTAATAAATATAGTCTCTAGTATTGGGCACTGATTTAATATCTTTTGTCAATTGTAACTGAAATACAACCAAATCTCCCCATTTGAAAGCCATCTCACAACTTGCAAGATAAAACTCCCACATTCTCAAAAATTTTTCATCAAACATCTCAAGGACTTTATCTTTTTTTGAAAGAAATCTTTTTTTCCAATTTTTTAAAGTATGAGCGTAATGCATCCTTAGGATCTCTATATCTGTTGGAATTAGACCAGAATGCTCTATTGGGCTAACAATATCACTTAAACTAGGAGTATATCCGCCAGGAAATATATACTTAGTAATCCAAGGCTGAGAAGATCTTGGAGGATTTATGGAGCCTATTGTATGTATTAAAGCCACACCGTTGTTATTAAGCATTTTAGACACACTATTAAAGTATGTAGAATATAATTTTTTACCAACATGTTCAAACATACCAACGCTTACAATTCTATCAAATTTTTCATTTAACTGCCTGTAATCCATTAGCTTAAATTCTACCTGATTGTTTAGATTTAATTCTGAAGCTTTTTTTTTACTAAACTCTAGTTGATTTTGAGAAAGAGTTATACCTGTAACAGATGCTTGGGTTTTTTTTGCTATTTCTATTGCTAGAGTCCCCCAACCAGACCCGATATCAAGAACTTTTTGATTTGGCTCAATATTAAGTTTTTTTATGATATGATCAATTTTATTTTGCTGAGCAACTTCTAAAGTGTCACTTTCATTTTTAAAATAAGCACATGAATATTGTTTTTTTTTGTCTAAAAATAAATCATATAGTTCATCTGATAAGTCATAGTGATGAGCAACATTTTGCTTCGACTTTGTTATTTTATTCAAATTTGTAATATACTTAAATGTTCCTTTTATTTTATTGAATACTTTGCCATATGCGCTGATGTTATCTCTTCCGATATTCTTAAACGCAATTTCAAGAAATTCTGATAAAGTTCCATTTTTAATTCTGAGAGATCCATTCATGTATGCTTCACCAAAATATAAGTCAGGATTTAAATATAGTTTAGAGTTCAAATTTTTATCTAATAAATAAATTTCTATAGGTTCATCTTTAAATGGTTTGCCTATTTGATATCTTTTAGAATTATGGTCTATTAAAATAAACCCATCTTTTTTAAACATATCATTTAAAAATTTTACTAGTCTCATCAAGCTGCTCGTAAATGTTTTAAGTCAAATTCAAGTTGCTCTAGTTTCATAAAAAAATCTTTTTTTTCACTAGCATTTAATAATTTGAGTGGAGGAAGTAAATTCGAGAAATCATTATCAATTTGGGACATAAATGTGTGTAAACCAGATATCAAATTATATTCATCAAAAACAGATCTAACAGAACATAATTTTTCATTTGAAATTTGAGTTGAATTACTTTGATACTTATCAAAAACATCTCTTGCTAGTATTGATGTCACATTTGTAGTAGCTGTAATTATACCAGAACATCCCAGCTCTAATCCTTTTAGTAATTTCAATTCTGACCCAGGCATGACAGAAAAATTTTTAATTTTTAAATTTTCAAACAAATTATATGAGCTGTCTTTAACACCTATTATTTGTTGTGGAAAGTTTTCAACTAATGTTTCAACACATTCTTTGCTAAATTTGTAACCTGAAAGTTTTTCAAAATTATATAAAATAATTTCACAATTTTTTATTTCATCGATTATGCGAGAGTAAAAATTTATTACATCTTTATCTTCATATTTATAATAAGCTGGAGGCATAATTAAAAATCTATTTAATCCATTTGATTTAGCTATTTTCATCAAGTTAATATTGTCTGCCAATGAATTTAATCCTGTGCCGATAATAAATTTATCACTATGTTTACTTTTAGGTAATGAGTTAATTAATTGAATTTTCTCTCCTATAGAGACTAACTGGGACTGGCCTGTGCTTCCAAAAAATACAACTCCATGACAGCCTTTATCAATTAAATTTTCTGCATATTTTATTGTTTTTCTTATATTTAAAGCTAGGTTTTGATCCAATACTGACAATGTAGCTGCATAAATACCATTTATCATAACTATATAATTTAAATTTAATTATAGAATAAATTTAGATAAAAAATAATAAAAAATATTGTCTAATATATTATGAAAATTTGCGTATATCTTAGTTATATCGGCTTAGGAGCAAATTTATTACATTTAAGTTACGTTCATCAATTATCAAAAAAATATGGACCTGTAACAATCATTACTTTATGTAAAAATTTAAAATATGCATTAGAAGATGATCCAAGTGTTAGCGAAGTAATAACATTTACTAAAGAATTTAATAAATTTAAAAATATAATCAAATTTTCATCTGAATTAAAAAAATATAATTTTGAGAAAATTTTTATCTACTACCCTAGTCCTAGGATTTTTGCTGCATCGAAAATAGCCGGCATAAAAGAAATTTATCACTATCCATTATTTAAAAAAAAGAATCTCCATTTAGTTAACGCTGCTAAAAAATTTACTTGTAAAGTTTTACAAATTAATAAATGTGAAACATTTACCAAAATTAAGATAAGTGATGATAAAATAAATAATGTTTCATCTTATTTTGATAAATCTAAATTCAATATTGTAATTGGTGCTGGATCGTCAGGACCAACTACAAAATGGGGTGTTGAAAACTACTCAAACCTTATAAATAAATTAAATAAATTAGATAAGTTTAATTTTTTTATTTTGTGTGGTCCTAATGAAAAAGAAATTTCGTCTGAAGTAATAAACAGAGTTGAAAAAAAAAATGTTACTGACTTGAGTAACATGAATATTTCTGAAGTAATTCCGTTTTTAGTATCAGCAAATATGTATGTTGGAAACGACTCTTTTGGCTCACATATTTCGTCACAGTCAGGAAAGCCAAGCATAGTTATTTTATTAGACTCTCCAAAAGCTTACACTGATTATTCTCCAAATCATTTTAGAATAGTTCCTGAGGGATATGACATTAGCAATATAAATCATGGCAGCAAAATTGACCCAAATCTTGTAAAAGTAGATCAAGTATACCAAAAAATATTAAATTATATTTAAGTAACTGTCTTAATAATAATATCCTTTGCTTGGTTTACAAGTGTTGCTATATTATTTAATTCTGGGCTTCTATCAGGATGAATTTTTTTCATAATTTTTTTATACGAATTTAATATTTCGTCTTTTGTGTGTTTTTTCTTTGGATCTAAATTTAATATTCTGTATGCCTCATCAACAGACATGGTTTGTGATGACATATTTTGATTAAATTGATTGAAATTAAATCTTCCAGAATTTTTCAGTACTCTAAATAGTCCCCACAATCTAAATAATTGAAGTAAAGAAATGCCTGCCTTTGTCTTGATAAGTGGCAAAATTGCTAACATAAAGGGTAAAGAAAAAATATAGCGTCCAGCATATGCCATTATAACAGCTAACAAAATAGAGGAAATTATTATAAAAGATCTTACAAATTTGGAAATTTTCTTTGTTGATGACTTTGCAAACCAATTTAGAAATATATACGAAATGATAAAGATAATAAGTATAACAAAAAAAATGTTCATATATTAATTAAAAATTTCAATGAAAGTACCACAGCTTAAAAAGAAATCAGAAATAAAATCTTGTCACAACATTACGTGGGAAGACAATTATAGCTGGATACATCAAGAAAATATACTTGAAGTCTTAAAGGATAGTTCAAAATTGTTACCTGATGTTCGAAAATATCTCGAGGAAGAAAATAATTATTTTGATGCACAAATGTCAGATACACAAGAGTTACAAAAAGTACTGTTTGATGAAATAAAAGGGAGAATTAAACTTGATGATGAATCTTTACCTTTCAAAGATATCAAATATAGTTATTGGACTAAGACAACGGCGAAAGGCAACTATTCTATAAAGTTAAGAAAAAAAATAGGTACTGAGGATATAGAAGAGATATGGAATGGGGATTTAGAGAAAGCTAAACTAAAAACAGAATATTTTGGACTTGGTGATTTAGAGGTTAGTTATAATGATAAATTATTAGCTTATTCTTTGGATTTAAAAGGATCTGAATATTACACAATATATATTAGAGATATAAATAGTAAAAGTTTGGTAAGTGAAAAAATTGATAACACGAGTGGCGGTATAACATTTAGTCTGGATGATAAATACATATTTTATTCAAAATTAGACGATAATCACAGACCAAGAGAAATTTTTAGACACGAAATCGGCAAACCTTCAAACGAGGACATTTTAATTTTTAAAGAAGAAAGTGAGGCATTTACTGTTGGAATAGGTCTTAGTTCCGATGAAAAGTATTTTTTTATAACTTCCTCAGATCACAATACATCTGAGCAGTATTATTTTAAAGCTGAGGAGAAAATCCCCAAGCCAAAATTAATTGAGAAAAGAAAAAGAGGTATAATTTATTCTATTAATTCCTGGGATAATAAATTTTACAAACATACAAATGAAAATGCTGAGGATTTCAAGATTGAAAGGTCTGAGAGTTTAGATAATATTAATTGGGAAGTATTTATTCCAGCAAGAGATGAGGTGCTTATTGGGGGACTAATATTTTTAAAGAATTGGATAATTAGATCCGAAACTTCTAATGCTCTATCAAAACTAATTTTGAGAAATCCAAAAACTAATGAGGAAGAGGAAATTTTTTTTTCAAATGAAAAAGTTATTGTCCCTGGGGTTTCGTTAATTCAAAGAGAAAAAGATACAGATTTTGTTTATTTATCTTATTCGTCCCCTAAAACACCAGGAAAAACATATTTGTACAATCTTAAAACAAAAGAAAAAAAACTGGTAAAAGAACAAGAAATTCCAACTGGTCATAATTCAGAAGATTATTTAGTTGAAAGACTAGAATGCACTTCACACGATGGAAGGTTGGTTCCTCTCACGATTACAAGACATAAAAAAACCAAATTAGATGGATCTGCAAAATTATTATTATACGGATATGGCTCTTATGGAAGTTCTATGTCTCCAAGTTTTTCTTCAACAAGAATAAGTTTAATTGAAAGAGATATTATTTGGGTAACAGCACATATTCGTGGTGGTATGGAAAAAGGAATGAAATGGTGGAAAGAGGGT
>CABXWS010000019.1 GCA_902515965.1 uncultured Pelagibacteraceae bacterium | reverse complement strand
CCCTTAGGTATTTCATTTACAAAAAATATTTTTTTTGGAACCTTAAACTTTGCAAGTTTTTCATTTGCATAAATTTTCACTTCTTCCTCTGAGCAGTTCATGCCCTCCTTTACAATAATTGCAGTTGCAATTTCTTCTCCAAGCATTTTATCCTCATATCCAAAACATACAGCTTGTTCAACTAAAGGATGATCCATTAGAACATTGTCAACTTCGAGTGGAGAAATTTTTTCTCCTCCTTTATTAATTATCTCTTTTAATCTTCCAGAAATTTTTAAATATCCATCTTTATCAAAATATCCTTGATCTCCCGTTCTAAACCAACCATTTGAAAAACTATTCTTATTAGCTTCTGGATTATTTTCATATCCAGATGTAACATTTTCACCTTTAATACAAACTTCTCCTTCTTCTTCACGATCTAAAATTTTATCATTTTTATCCATAATACAAACTTCTGGACCAGCTGGAATACCAACATAACCAGGTTTTTGTGTCATTGGTGGCAATGGATTTGAAGTCATTTGATGTGTTGCTTCTGTCATACCGTACGCTTCTATTACAGGACAATCAAATACTTCATGCAACCTTTCAAATACGGCCGGAGGTAGAGAGGCAGAGGATGATCTCAGAAATCTTAAATTTAATTCTTTAGCTGTTTCAAGGTTCTTACCCGCTCTCATTAATATAGCTTGATGCATTGTTGGAACTCCTGAGTACCAAGTAATTTTCTCTTTTTTTGCATTATCTAAAAATTTTAATGCATTAAAACCACTACTTGCACAAACAGATGCGCCCACTTTCATTGAAGCTGCCAGAACAGCTATTAAACCATGTATATGAAATAATGGCATAATGTTTAAGCAATGATCTTTATCTGTTAAATTAAGACTTCCAGATATATTTTCTGCAGACGTAAATATATTTTTATTAGATAACGGAACAATCTTTGGTTTTGATGTTGTGCCAGATGTATGAAGCACGAGTGCTTCATCATCTTCTTTTGGTAGCAAGTAACTATCAGATTTCTCAAAAAGATTAAAATCTCCGCTAGAGGAATTGTCATCATATTTAATTTCACAAAGAGGAATACTTAATTTATTTGCTGCCTTAACAACAACATTATTAGAATTTTTTTCAATAATTACTATTTTTGGTTTCAAATCTTGTAAATAAAACTCAAATTCTTCTAATTTATAATTTGGATTTAGAGGAGCTGCAGACATATAGCTAGAAATTGCTAAAAAACTTGTTGCCATGTAAGGTCCATTTGGCATAACGATAGCTGCTCTGTCCTTATTATTTATCTCATTGCCGGACAGTTGTTTTGAAATTCTCTCTATTAACAATTTTAATTCACCAAATGTAAGAGGAGATTTACTCTCGGAAGTAATAGCTATGTTTTCATTATCTTGAAATTCAATAATATTTCTTACAATTTTAGAGCTCATTAATCAGTAACCTTTTGCATATCCATCTTTTCTTGGATCAGATCCTCCAATTAAATTTCCCTTGTTCCTATCTATTTGAATAGCTTGGCCACCTCCATGTGTCCCTTCAATATATTCAACATTATGACCCACTTCTTTTAAACCTTCAAAAACTTTTTTATCAACACTTTTTTCTAATTTATAAATATTGTTAAAGTGAAAAGCCCTTGGAAATGAAATAGCCATTTGAGGAGTTAGGTTATAATCTATAATGCTATTAAGAACATGAACTTGTCCAACTGGCTGATATTGTCCACCCATCACTCCATATGAAAGTTCACACTCCCCATTATTATTCATAACCATACCAGGAATAATAGTGTGTAAAGGTCTTTTTAAACCCTGAATACAATTTGGATGACCCTCTTCGACTCTAAAATTTGTACCTCTGTTATGTAAAACTACTCCTGAATTTTTCCCAGTAATGCCAGATCCAAAAGCATAACAAACTGAATTTATAATTGAAACTACGTTTAAATCTTTATCTACAACACTAAGGTATACAGTTTCTGGATGATTTGGAATGTTTAAATCTCCTACATCAGAACAACTATTAAGTGAAATATTTTTAAACATGCTATCAATATTTTCACTGCTCAAAATTTTCTTTAAATCTAAATCAATAAATTCTGGATCTCCAATATTTTCCTCTTTAAGTTTATAAGCTTGTTTTGTAACTTCAGCTTCAAGATGAAATCTTTCAACAGAATTAAAATCATATCTTTCAATTCCTAATTTTTCTAATAATTTCATCATCACTAAAACAGTTATTCCAGGCCCACTTGGAGGACATTGATGAATAGTAATATTTCTATAATTATCTGATAAAGTTTCAGATTTTATAGTTTTTTGTTTCTGAAAATCCTCAATTGTATGCAAACCTCCAAATTCTTGTAATGTTTTAACCAAATCCTCAGCTATTGAATTTTCATAAAATTCTTTAATTCCATGTTTTGAAATTTTCTCAAGAGTTTCCCCAAGCGCAGGGTTTTTGTTAATCTCATTAAATTGATAGCTCTTTCCATTATTTAGCATATGTTTCTTTGAATAAGGATTACCACTCAATTTATTAAATACATTATTCCATGCATTAGCAACGACTCGTGTTACATTAAAACCGTTTTTCGCAATATCAATCCCTTTGTGAAATAATTCCTCAAAATCTAGTTTTCCAAAATCGTTATGAATAGAATTCCACGCATGTAATGCACCTGGAACAGTAACTGCATGTGGGCTAGTTAAACCAATCTTATCTATCCTCTTTTCCTTAAAAAATTCATAATTTGCTTTTTCTGGAGCAATACCTGAGCCATTATATGAAACAGGATCCTTGCCGTTCATCTTTATTATAGCAAAACAGTCTCCACCAATGCTTGTAGCATTAGGTTCTGCTACAGATAGTACAACAGAAGCCGCAATAGCTGCGTCTACTGCATTACCACCTTTTTGTAATATTCTTAAGGCTTCTTCAGTTGCAATTGGGTGTGAAGTTGCAACCATACCATTTGAAGAAATAGCATCTTTATCTTTAGTTGAATGATTATTCATAATAGAACTCTAATTTCATAAATAATATAAATGATCAATAAAATAAATAAGAGTGTATTAATTTTTTGCATATTTGCTTTCGGTTTTTTCATATCAAATTTATTAAGATCTATTACAGCAACCTTAACTCCGGTTCTTTCCTCAGAATTTAACTTAAGTGCTGGAAATCTTGGTCTTTTAGCTGGTGGATATTTTCTTGGCTTTTCATTAATGCAGATACCAGTTGGCATGTTGTTAGATCGATTTGGACCAAAAAAAGTTGTCGGATATTTCTTAATAATTGCTTTTATTGGAACTATTTCATTTGCTTTCGCTAAAAGTTTTGCTGGATTGTTAATTTCAAGAGTTTTTATAGGTATTGGAGTTGCTGCTTGTTTGATGGGTCCTTTAACAGGGTACAGGGTTTGGTTTGAGGAAAGGTATCAACAACGTGCAAATTCTTGGATGTTAATGGTGGCAAACTTTGGATTTGTAACATCAACTTTGCCAGTTCAAATATTACTTCCAATGATAGGCTGGCGATCAATTTTTTTTGTTATTGCTGTATTAATTTTAATAAGTATTTTTTTAATATTGCTCATAATACCATCTTGGAAAACAAAAGAGGAAATAAACAAAAATAATAATTTAGAAAATCTATCACATATTTGGAAAAATAAATTTTTCATTAGTTTAGTACCGTTAGCTTTTTTTAATTATGGTGGTGTTCAGGCTATACAAACATTATGGGCCGGACCTTGGATGCTAAATATTACTGGCTATAATCCTATACAAAGTGCAACAGGTCTGTTTTGGATAAATATAACAATGCTGTTCTCCTTTTTGATGTGGGGATATTTTTTACCAAAATTATCCTCAAGAGGCATTGACAGTATGAAAATTGTTAAATTGGGGCTTCCAATAAGTTATTTAGTCTTATTTTTGATAATAATTATGGGCGATAAAGCGGGCGCTACAATGTTCACCCTATATATTTTGTCGTCAATTGTCATCTCATTAACTCAGCCTGCTATAGCTTTAAACTTTCATACTCGACTTGCGGGAAAATCATTAACATCATTTAATGTATTTATATTTTCAGGAACATTCTTTGTTCAATGGATAATTGGTTTAATAATAGATTTTTCAAGAAATTTAGGGGCTAATATTATACTTAGCTACCAAATTTCATTTTCAATATTTTTATTTGTATGTGTTTTAAGTTATTTATTTTTTATAATTGTAAATAGAAATGAATAAAAATTTTATTGGGTATTTTCTTCTACTTTTCCAGCCACTTTTCATGGCGAGTAATTTGATAGTTGCCAGAGGTGGAGTAGATTATGTTCCACCTATCTCCTTATCTTTTTGGAGATGGTTTATATTTTTTTTTATTTTGTTTGTATTTAATTTTAAATATCTAACAAAAAACTATCAAATAATTAGAAATGAGAGCAAAAGAAGTTTTTTTCTTGGTTTAACAGGTTGTGGTATTTGTGGAATATTTCCCTATATGGCTGGCTCTTCAACGACAATTGTTAATATGGGAATACTTTATACATCATCACCTATATTCATAATTTTAATTTCCTATTTTATTTTCAAAGATAAAATAAATATCTTACAAATTATAGGTTTATTATTCTGCTTATTGGGAGTTTTTGCAGTAATTTTAAAAGGTAATATTAACTTACTTCTAGAATTGCAATTTGCTTCAGGAGATTTCTGGATGCTTGGAGCGGCGTTAGGTTGGGCAATTTACACTGTAATGTTATTTCAATGGAAATCTAAATTATCTTTTTTTCCTAGATTAACTCTTATATCATTTTTTGGTTTTTTAAGTATTTTGCCATTTTATTTTGTTGAGCATCTATATTTTCAAAAAACATTATTTGATAAAAATTTCTATTATTGGATTTTATTCGCTGCTATTTCACCTGGGATTATTGCCTTTTCGCTGTATACCTTAACAATTAAATATTTAGGTCCTTCAACAACTGGGTTCACCCTTTACCTTTATACAATTTATGGTGCTTTCTATGGAATATTATTTTTTTCTGAGATCTTAGAAAATTACCATTTTATTGGTACTATATTGGTATTTTTTGGCATTTATTTAGTAAGAAAAAAAAGCAAAAATGAAATTAAAACCTAAAATGTTATTCGCAAAAATTGTGTTTTACATTTTTATTATTTATTTTTCAGTTTCATTAATAGTTTATTTTTATCAAAGAAACTTACTTTATCACCCTGGTGAAAATAATTATTTAGACGAAGGACCCCTCTCTCATAAAGTTGAAAAAGTAAATATTAAATCTGAACATGATCTAGTGGGATGGTATTACAAAAAAAATGAAAAATATAAAACCTTACTTTTTTTTCATGGAAATGCAGGTAGACTTGATAATAGAATTTATAAATTAAACGAATTTGCAGATTTAGATTTAAACTATTTAATTTTTGCTTACAGAGGTTTTAGTGGAAACAAAGGTAAACCTAGTGAAAAAGGCCTTTATCAAGATGCTATGAAAGCTAAAGAATGGTTAAACAAAAATAAAATAAAAGATAAAGACATTGTTCTTTATGGAGAGTCTCTTGGTACTGCAATTGCAATAGAAGTTGCAAGCAAAAATTCATTTTCAGGCTTAATTTTAGAGTCACCTTTTACATCTATGGAAATACTGGCTCAAAAATATTATCCATATCTTCCAGCAAAAATAATATTGAAAGATAAATATAAGTCTATAGATAAACTTAATAAGATTAACTTTCCTATACACGTGATGCATGGAAAAAAAGATAAGATTGTTCCATTTTATATGGGTGAAGAAATTTTTAATAAATATGAAGGCATAAAGTCAAATTATTTTAGTAATTATGACGATCATATGATGGAATTTAACAATGAACTAATACTATCAATTGATAATTTTATTAAAAGTTTAAATTAAGACATATTTTCAACAGATCTACATCACTTTTAAAAACTAATATTAAGCATGTTTAAGGTAATTTTTTTTATTTTTTCATTAGTTTTACCTACCTCGTTAAATTCTGAAATAACTGATTATAATAATGACAACTATTTTCATATTGGCAAAATGAATTCTTATAATAGTGAATTCACCCTATATTTTAAAACACGAAAAAAACCAATTTTAGCTCGAGGTGAGATTTCAAATTATATAAATGACTATCCCCAAGACTTATATTTATATGACAAAAATTTAAATAAGGATTATCCTCTGATATCGTATGATTGGTTTCCAAAAAAAGTTAAAAATATATCAAAGAAATATAATTATCCGTTATTTCCAGAAGATTTTGCTTATTATTTATTAAATGATAATAATACATTAATTCTTATAAGTGCAAAAAAAAATTTCTATGAGAATTTAAAATATGACATAAAAAATAAAAAGTTAGAAATAGCAAAAACCTCAGGAAAATTAAATTTTATTATATCTTCTTATGCAGAAAATTGTGGATACAAATCTTTAAAAAATAAATTTAAATGTAATATTTATAAACCTCTAATATCAAAAAATTTACTTAATTGATCTGAGTGAAGGCATTTGCAAATTTTTCAGCCTCAAAAATTTGTAAATCATCTTCTTTTTCTCCCAATCCAAGTCCAACTATAGGAACTCTGTATTTCTTTGAAATAGCAATTAATATTCCACCTTTTGCTGTTCCATCTAGTTTTGTCATTATTATACCTGTAATTGGGATTAGTTTATTAAACTCTTCCATTTGATTAACTATATTTTGTCCTGAAGTTGCATCTAGAACTAAAATTACTTCGTGAGGCGCTGTCTCATCTATTTTTTTTATAACGTTCCCAATCTTTTTTAATTCATCCATTAAATTTTTTTTATTTTGCAGTCTTCCAGCAGTATCAACTATCACTTGGTCTATGCTATGTTTTTCAGCAAATTCCATAGCTTTATAAGCCACTGATGCAGGGTCTGATCCTGGACTCGATTTTGCAATTTGAGCATCAACTCTATTCGCCCATTCTTCTAATTGATCAATAGCAGCAGCCCTAAAAGTGTCACATGCAGTAAATAATACTTTATTATTATTTTTGACGAATAATTTTCCTAATTTCCCGATTGTGGTTGTCTTTCCAACTCCATTTACTCCTGAAATCAAAATTATATTTCTTTTTTCTTTCCTTAAAAAAAAATCTTTTTTTTCTAAAGGGGACATAAGCTCCAAGATATAATTATTAAGTATTCCGAAAACTTCTTGAATTGGATCATTTTTAGGATCTATTTTTTTTTGTGCAATTATTGATTTTATTTCTGAAGCTGCATCAATACCAACATCTGAGCTAATTAAAAATTCTTCGATTTTATCTAGAGTGATATCATCTATTTCTTTCTTTACTATTATTTCTCTGAGCCCTGAAGCAATATTGTTTGCACTTTTCTTAAATCCAATTTTAAATTTTTCAAAAATTCCCATATATTTATATTTTAATTTTAATACTCTCTATTTCCGATACGGGACCCTTCATTTTGATATTTAATTTTTCATCAATATGAATATTCAAAATACCTGTTGAAAATTCAATTTTTGTTTCACTATTCTCCAATTTATTTAAATTAGCTGCAACAGATGTTGCGCATGCTGCAGTTCCACACGCTTTTGTTAATCCAGCACCTCTTTCCCATACTTTTATTATATAATGTTGATCATTAATTTTTTGGGCTATAGTTACGTTACACTTTTTAGGAAATAGTTCATGATTTTCTATTAAAGGACCATATTTTTTTATGTCTATATTTTTTATATTTTGACAAAAAAATATAATATGAGGATTTCCTACATTAACTGCTATACCTCCCTTTATTTCTTCTCCATTAATATCAAACATTCCAAGAGATAAATTTCTTGTATCAAGGTTTTTGGTTAATGGGATTTTATCCCACTCAAGTGTGGGAGATCCAATAGCTGTTTCAACTACATTATTCTCAAATATTTTTGAGCTCAATACCTTTGAGGCTACCATGAGATCGATGTTTTTTTTATTTTTCTCAATACTCAATAGATAGGCAACACATCTAGTTCCATTACCACAAGCATCAGAATGACTTCCATCTGAATTAAAAAAAACAACTTCTGCGTCTGCTTCTTTACTATTATTTATATAAATCAATTGATCGCATCCTATAAAACTTCTGTCACAAATCCTTATGATCTGATCTTTCGATAGATCCAATTTATTTACTCTTTGATCAACGATAACGAAATCATTACCTAATCCATCCATTTTAATTGCTTCAAATTCCATATAAATCATACTTAACTTATTTATTGACTTTTTGAACCTCTAATATAATTTGTGCGCACTTCCGCAAAATACAGCAATTTGCGGTGTCTTTGGAAACAAAGAGATCGACACCAGTCAGCGAGGGTTCGCCCACTGGTGCGATACTTGTTGTGTAAAATTATGTTTGAAAATTTAACTAATAAATTTGAGGAGATTTTTTCTTCCTTAAAAAAGGCGCCTTCGTTAGACGAAAATCAAGTTGACGAAGGTTTAAAAGCTATAAGATTGGCATTATTAGAAGCAGATGTTTCTCTGGATGTTGTTAAAGAATTTGTAAGCAGAATTAAACCTAAAGCTTTGGGTAAAGAAATTGTACGATCTACTTCCCCAGGAGATATGGTTGTAAAAATTGTTTATGATGAAATTGTATCTTTTTTAGGAGATAAAAATTCTGAAATTTCATTAAATGCAGTACCGCCAGTACCAATAATGTTAGTTGGATTACAAGGATCAGGAAAAACAACAACAACATCTAAGTTAGCAAAATTTCTTGAAAAAAATAATAAGAAAAAGGTTATGATGGTAAGTTTAGATGTTTACAGACCTGCTGCCCAAGAACAATTAAGATTATTGGGTGAGCAAAATAGTATAGAAACTTTGCCGGTCATTGAAGGACAATTACCTGCTGATATTTGCAGAAGAGCTCTAAGTGCAGCAAATTTAAATGGCTCTGAGGTAATTCTTTTTGATACTGCAGGAAGAACTCAAATAGATTTTCAAATGATGAATGAGATAAAACAAATAGAGTCTATTATTAATCCTGCAGAGACAATAATGGTAGCTGACTCTCTAACAGGACAAGTGGCAGCCAATGTTGCAAAAGAGTTTAAAAATACTGTTAATTTAAGTGGAATTATTCTTACAAGAGCTGACGGAGACGGACGTGGTGGTGCAGCTTTAAGCATGAAATATGTTGCCGAAGTCCCAATAAAGTTTTTAGGTGTGGGAGAAAAAATAGATAATTTTGAAATTTTTTATCCCGACAGAATAGCAAATAGAATACTTGGTATGGGAGATATTGTATCTCTTGTTGAAAAAGCTTCTGAGGATTTAGATCAAGAAAATTTAAAGAAAACAGAAGAAAAACTAAAAAAAGGACAATTTTCAATGGAAGACTATCTTTCTCAATTAAGACAAATGAAAAAAATGGGTGGCATTGAAGGTATTATGTCTTTTCTTCCAGGTGTATCAAAAATTAAGTCCCAGATGGATGCTTCCGGAGTAGATGAAAAAATTATAACTCAAAATGAAGCTGTAATCTTATCGATGACTAGGCAAGAGAGGGACGACCCAAAAATAATTAATGGATCAAGAAAAAAAAGAATTGCTAATGGCTCCGGAACAGACATCGCCACTATCAATAAATTGTTAAAACAATTTAAAATGATGTCAGAAATGATGAAAAAGATGTCTAAAGGTAACATGAAGGGTATGGCTGATAAAGGGATTCCGCCAGAATTATTCAATCAATTAAAATAAAGGAGAAATAAAGAATGTTAAAAATGAGATTATCTATGGGAGGTACAAAGAAAAGGCCAGTCTATAAAATCGTTGTAGCTGATAGTAGATTCCCTAGAGATGGTAGATTTATAGAAAAATTAGGTTTTTTTAACCCATTATTACCGAAGGAAAAAAAGGAAAGAATTGGACTAGACTCCGAGAGAATAAAGTATTGGCTTGGACAAGGAGCTCAACCAACAACGAGGGTTGCGCGACTTTTAGGTGAAAATGATTTAATGCCAATGCCCGAAAAGGGAAATAATCCTCAGAAGGCTATTCCAAAGAAAGATAGAAAAAAAGGTGAAGAAGGTAGTGAAGCTAAACCAGCAGAAGCTCCTAAGGAAGAAGCTAAACCAGCAGAAGCTCCTAAGGAAGAAGCTAAACCAGCAGAAGCACCCAAAGAGGAAGAAAATAAATAATGTTTAAAGCTCGAGTATTTACTTTGTACCCAGATTTTTTTCCAGGATACTTAGGTCAAGGCATATTTGGGAAAGCTATCTTTGAAAAAAAATGGAGTTTAGATACTGTAAATATTAGAGACTATGCTTTTGATAAACATAAGACTGTTGATGATACACCCTATGGCGGAGGAGAGGGAATGCTGATGAAAGCAGATGTTTTAGCAAAATCTATTGATAAGAATGTAAACAAAGATGAAAAAATAATTTATCTAAGTCCAAAAGGAAAATTATTTAATCATCAAATAGCAAAAAAATTATCTCAAGAAAATACAGTAAATATTATTTGTGGTCATTTTGAAGGCGTTGATGACAGATTACTTAAAACCAGAGATATAGAAGAAATTAGTATTGGTGATTTTGTGTTATCAGGTGGTGAAGGGGCAACTTTTATTTTAATTGATGCTGTATTGCGTTTTATACCAGGCATTCTTGGTAACAAAAATTCTGCACAAGAGGAAAGTTTTGAAAATGGACTTCTCGAATATCCACAGTTTACCAAACCTCAAATTTGGGAGGAAAAAAGTGTTCCTGATGTGCTATTATCCGGTGATCATGCCAAAATTAAAGACTGGCGTTTATCTCAATCTGAGGCTATAACACGCGACCGAAGACCAGATTTGTGGCAATTATATAAAAAGACAAGAGAAAATTAAAATGAAGACAATTGAAGAAATAAATCTATCTAAAGTCAAAAAAATAATATCAGAAAGGAAACATCCTGAATTTTATCCAGGTGATATTGTTAAAGTGGGTGTAAGAATTACAGAGGGTAAAAGAGATAGAATTCAGTATTTTGAGGGTGTTTGTATTGCAAAAAAAAATAGAGATATAAATTCATCATTTACAGTAAGAAAAATTTCTTTTGGTGAAGGTGTTGAAAGAACATTTGCTTTATATAGTCCAATAGTTGACACTATAAAAGTTGTAAGATCTGGAAAAGTTAGGCGTGCCAAGTTATATTATCTTAGAGATAGAACAGGAAAATCTGCAAGAATTGCAGAAAAAATCAAAAAGAAAATTGGTATAGAAATTGAAACAAAAATTCATGAGGTTAATGAGGAAAATGTTATGCCAAACACAGAGCAGGCATCTTCAGAGAAGACTTTAGAACCAAAAAAAGAAGCTGAAAAAGTTGAAGCTAAAACAGAAGTTGTAGAAAAAAAACCTTCAGAGCAAACTAAATCTGACGATTTAAAAGCAAATCCTGAAGTTAAAAAATAATCATTTATAATGCCACAAACTATATACGATAAAATATGGAATGATCACCTTGTACATGAACAAGAAGATGGAACTTCTTTATTATTTGTAGATAGACATTTAATTCATGAAGTCACGAGTCCACAGGCCTTTGAAGGTTTAAGAACATCTAAAAGAAAAGTTAGACAGCCAATGCTTACACTTGCAGTTGCTGATCATAATGTTCCAACAACTGATAGATCAGTCGCTATTTCAGATGAAGATTCTCGAATACAAATCGAAACTTTAGAGAAAAACTGTAAAGAATTTGGCATAAATTTATTTGGCGTGAATGACAAAAGACAGGGTATAGTTCATATTATAGGTCCAGAGCAAGGGTTTACACAACCTGGCACAATAATTGTTTGTGGTGATAGTCATACGGCAACTCATGGAGCATTTGGATCCTTAGCTTTTGGAATAGGAACTTCAGAAGTTGAGCATGTATTAGCAACACAAACTTTAGTCCAGAAGAAATCTAAAAACTTTAGAATTAATGTAAATGGGAAACTTCCTATCGGTGTAACATCCAAAGATGTCATATTACAAATTATTGGAAAAATAGGAACAGCAGGTGGAACAGGCTACGTTATAGAATATGCTGGAAATTTGATTTCAAATTTGAGTGTGGAGCAAAGAATGACAATATGTAATATGACGATAGAGGGAGGAGCAAGAGCAGGCTTGATACAGCCAGATGAAAAAGTTTTCAAATATTTAAAAGGGAGGCCAATGTCGCCTAGTGATGAAAATTGGGATAAAGCACTAGAATACTGGAGTAAACTAAAATCAGATGAAAATGCTGAGTTTGATAAGGAAATTACACTTGAAGGCTCTGATATAAAACCAATGGTAACTTGGGGCACATCTCCACAAGATGTTGTAGATATTGATGGCACTGTTCCTAATCCAGAAAATGAAAAGAATGAGGATAGAAAGAATTCAATAAATAGATCTTTAAAATATATGGGACTGCAGCCAAATACTAAAATAAAGGATATAAAAATTGATAAAGTTTTTATAGGAAGCTGTACCAATGGACGAATAGAGGATTTAAGAGAGGCTGCAAAAATTTTAAAAGATAAGAAAATTGCCTCTCATGTAAATGCTATGATAGTCCCAGGATCGGGATTGGTAAAGCTGCAAGCTGAAGAAGAAGGTCTGGATAAAATATTTAAAAATTCAGGTTTTGAATGGAGAGAACCAGGATGTTCAATGTGTTTAGCTATGAATGCAGATAAATTGCAACCCGAGGAAAGATGTGCATCTACCTCAAATAGAAATTTTGAGGGTAGACAGGGTCGTGGAGGAAGAACACACTTGGTAAGTCCAGCAATGGCTGCGGCAGCTGCTATTTCTGGAAATTTAGATGATGTTAGAAAATATAACAATTAGATGAATAAATTCACAACACTTAAAAGTATTCCAGCTTATCTGCCAATAGTAAATATTGATACGGATATGATTATTCCAAAACAATTTCTTAAAACAATTAAAAGAACAGGGCTAGGTGAGAATTTATTTTATGAAATGAGATATGATGTAAATGGAAAAATTGTAGATGATTTTATATTAAACAAATCTCCATATGATAATTCTAAAATTTTAATTGCAGGTAATAATTTTGGATGTGGATCATCAAGAGAACATGCGCCTTGGGCTTTGCTCGACTTTGGAATTACTTGTGTGATTAGCACCAGCTTTGCAGATATTTTCTATAATAATTGTTTTAAAAATGGTATTTTGCCAGTTAAGGTTAAAGAAGAAGAAATAAAAGAACTTTCTGAATACGCTAAAAGACAAGAAGAAATTTCAATAATTTTAAAAGATCAAAAAATAATATTTGGAAATAAAGAGATAATCTTTGAATTAGATGAATTTAAAAAAAAATGTTTAATGGAAGGCTTAGACGACATTGCATTATCATTAGAGAAATCAGAAAAAATAATTTCATTTGAGGAAAAGTTAAAATCCATAAAGCCTTGGATATTTAATGATTAAAGTTAAGAAAAGAAAGTTTTTACTATTACCGGGAGATGGAATTGGACCAGAGGTTATTGGTGAAGTAAAAAAAATTATTGATTGGTATAACAACAATAAATCCCTAGATTTTGAAACAGAGGAAGCTCTAGTTGGAGGATGTTCATATGATAAACACGGGACACCTTTAACTGACGAAGTATTTTATAAATCTTTAGAATGTGAAGCAGTACTATTAGGAGCAGTTGGTGGACCAAAATATGATAACTTAGATTTTTCAAAAAGACCTGAAAGAGCACTTCTTAAATTAAGAAAAGAATTAAAATTATTTGCAAATCTTAGACCTGCAATTTGTTTTAAACAACTAGTTGATGCATCTACACTTAAACCGGAAGTGGTTTCTGGATTAGATATAATGATTGTAAGAGAATTAACTGGGGGAATTTATTTTGGTGAGCCAAGGGGTATAAAACCCATAGATAATGGCGAGCGTAAAGGAATAAATACACATTCTTACACTTCTTCAGAAATAAAAAGAGTTGCAAGAATTGCTTTTGATTTAGCAAAGAAACGAGGAAATAAAGTTACATCTTGTGAAAAATCTAATGTAATGGAAGCAGGACAACTTTGGAAAGAAGAAGTTCAAATTTTACATGATAAAGAATACAAAGATGTACAATTAGATCATATGCTTGCTGATAACTGTGCTATGCAGCTTCTAAGAAATCCAAAGCAATTTGATGTAATTGTTACAGATAATTTATTTGGTGACATGTTGTCTGACCAAGCTTCAATGTTAACAGGTTCCTTAGGTTTATTACCCTCCGCATCACTTGGTGCAAAAAACAAAGATGGTGAAATGAGGGCTATGTATGAACCTATTCATGGCTCAGCTCCAGATATAGCAGGACAAGGTATTGCTAACCCTATAGCAACTATTTTAAGTTTTGCGATGGCACTAAGATACTCTCTAGATTTAGATAAAGAGGCAAACGAAATAGAAAATGCTGTTCAAAAAGTATTAGATGATGGCCTAAGAACTAAAGATATTATGTCAAAAGGGACCAAAGAAATATCAACTTCTGGTATGGGGGATGCGATTATTGCTTATTTGCAAAAGTAAAGAAATTAACTTAATTTAGTATTATTAAAATTAT
>CABXWS010000018.1 GCA_902515965.1 uncultured Pelagibacteraceae bacterium | reverse complement strand
AAATATCAATTAAACAACATAAATACTACTATAATGATTCATTGCAATAATCAATATAACATATAAGCACTTAATAAAATTGCATCAATAATCTTATATGAATAATTTTTATGAATTTAATATAGAAAATAAATTAAAGAACACTCTAAAATATTCAAATTTTATCAAACCAACACCAATTCAAGTTAAAGCTATTCCAATAGCACTTAACGGAAAAGATATATTAGGAACAGCTCAAACAGGAACTGGAAAAACATTGGCATTTACAATTCCTTTAATAAATAAACTAATTATTAACAAGAATACCAAAGGATTAATTGTGTGCCCAACAAGGGAACTTGCAAGCCAAGTCATTGATACAATTACCAAACTAACTATAAATGATATTAGAATTGGAAGTGTTCTCTTAATAGGTGGAGAAAGTATGCAGAGACAACTGAGGCAATTAAATAAAAGAGCTAGAATTATCGTCGGTACTCCTGGAAGAATAAATGATCATTTAAAAAGAAATAGTTTAAACTTGTCTAATGTTGATTATTTAGTATTAGACGAAACTGACCGAATGCTTGACATGGGTTTTACACCTCAAATCGAAAATATTTTAAAATTTATTCCAAAGATTCATCAAACTCTTTTATTTTCTGCAACCTTACCTAGCAATATATTAAAAATATCTGAAAAATATTTAAGAATGCCAGAAAGAATTTCAGTTGGTTCATTGTCGACACCAATTGAACAAATTAAACAAGAAACATTTAGTCTAAAACAAGAGACTAAATATAATGAATTAATAAATCAGCTAATTGAAAGACAAGGATCTATACTTGTATTTGTTAAGACAAAATATGGTGCAGATAAAATTGTAAAAAAATTAAAATATGATGCACATTCAGCAGAAGCTATTCATGGAAATTTGAGGCAAAGCAAAAGAGATAGAGTTATTAAAGGGTTTCGATCAGGTAAAAGTAGAATCCTCGTTGCAACAGACGTTGCAGCAAGAGGTTTGGATATTCCATTAATTCAACATGTAATCAATTACGACTTACCGCAAGTACCCGAAGACTATATTCATCGAGTAGGTAGAACTGGAAGGGCAGGTAAGAATGGGTCAGCATTAACATTTCTCACAAACAATGATCAACGTATGTGGAGAGAAATCCAGAAACTAATAAATCCAAATTTTAAATTAGAAGAAAAATTTAATAAAAAATCTTTAAAAAAAAATAAAAAATTTAACAAAAAAAGAAAATCATTCAAAGATAAAACTAATAAATTTGAATTAAGGAATAAAAAAAGAAAGTTTAAATTTAAAAATAAAAAATTAAAAAAATTAGATCAAAATAATTCTTATGATAATAATATAAATTTTAGTAAAAAAAAAAAATTTAAATACAGAAATTTTAGTAATGAAAATTCAAATAGTGGAGAGATAAATTCTAATAATAAAAAAAAATTTAAATTTAAAAAAAACAAATTTAAAAATAGAAAAAGGCCTAAAAAATTTTCCTTTAAAAAATTTAAAAAAAAATAAATTATTTAAGTTTCCATGCAACCATTGGTGAAAGTGTTGCTACTACAAATGAACAAAACAATAATGATTGAGATATAAAGCTAGGTGCTATGTCTGTCGGTATTATCATTCCAATTAAAATTGATTGTGAAAAGTCTGGGCTTGGGAAAAATAGTAAGCCGGCAATTAGTCCAACAATTATTGAAACATAAGCATTTTTTTCATCATAGGATTTGGAATAGAAAGTATAAAAAACGCTAAGGACAGCTGCACAACAAAATAAATCTGCTATTAAGAAAAGGTATAAAATACTAAATCCCTTTGATGCTACAAAAAAAGCAATTATTGATAAGAAAATTACAAACTGCTTTGAAGTGCTTTTATTATTATTTTTTAATTTAATTATTTTATCTAAATCAACGATTATCAAACTTGAGATTGCGTTTATTAAAGTATCTATACTACTTATGGTAAGAGATATTGCCAAAACTATTACAACAATTGAAAATACTACAAGGTTTTCTCTAAGGAGTAGTGAAAAAAAAGCTAAATCGGGTATAACTTTTGGATTTTGTGAGACAGCGACTAGTCCACTAAAACCCATAAAAAAAACAATTGGAATAATAATTGCAAATGAGATGATTAAACTTTTTCTTAAAACTTTATAGTTTTTGGCTGCATATACTCTTTGCCAATTTCCTTGATGAAATAGATTGGTTGCAGCTACTGCAATAAAAAAAGTTAGTCCTGCAGTATAATTTGGGATGTAAGATGTACTTAATAAATTAGGTTTATTTTTTTTTATTATTTCAAAACTATAATTATTTCCATCCATAGAGGTAATTGAAAGCAAACATATTATTAATAGTGCAACAAATACAAAAAATTGAATATTATCAGTTATTAAAGATGCTCTTAAACCACCATACAATGTGTAAATTAGAGAGCATGCAATTACTATAAATGCAGTAATCCATAATTCTGTCCCTGAAATATATTTTATTAAAAAAGCTACAGCAGTAACTTCTGCTATTAAGAAAATAGTCATATAAAATATAGAAAATACTAAAATCAGCTTATATAAATTTGATCCAAATCTTAATCTAACAATCTCAATAATACTTTTGCCTTTTGGGTAACTTTTTCTAAATTTTTCTCCTAAATATATTAATATGAATAAAGGAAATGCAGTTCCTAAAGAGTAACCAATAACTGCCCCTATTCCGCCCCATGTAGCTGCTGATGAGGGTCCAAATAATATCCACGCACCAAGTGCAGAAGCTACTAAACTAGTTGTTAATGACAATGTTCCTATTGATCTATTTGCAACTAAATAATTATCTAACCCTCTAAATTTTTTTGAATAGTAAATTCCCACTAATAAAAAGATTGAGCTTAATAATAGTATTAGGATTATTGCAGATGATTGATTAATTATATTTAAGTTGGTCATGTTATCCCTTTCTGAATTACCGGACAGGTTCTTTGGGTATTTCTCAGCCTTTTCAGCACCCCAGATCGTTTATAATAAAAAATCAGATTTAATCAATAGAAAAGACCACCACTAAAATGTGCATATCTGATGTTAGGTATTAGCGCTATTTAATTTAAATCAAAAAAAGTAAATTTGAGCATATATTTAATCCCTCAATTAATAGTTAATTTACACTAGGTTCGTTAGAGCCTAGTGTAACTATAAAAAATCAATAATTAATTTACCACTACTGATAAAAATTAAACCGTAAATAATATTATAAAAAAGATTTTCCTCTATAATCTTTAATAATCTATATCCAATAAAAATACCTATTAAAGCTAATGGAAAAAGAGTAACTGACTGATAAAGAGTATCAAAATTCATCATTGATAAATAGATATACAGTGGTAATTTAATTAAGTTTACAAAACTAAAAAATATAATCCTAGTACCAACATAAATCTCTTTTTTTAATCTTAATGGCAGAAGATAAAGACTTGTAGGTGTTCCTCCAGCATGAACACAAAAACTTGAAAAACCAGCTACAGAAGAACAAATTGCTCCTTTTAAAAAATTTTTTTTTGCTGGTATTGTTTTTTCTTTTTTAAAAAAAAAATAGTGACTTGCAAATAAAAACCCCATTATTCCAACAATTAATTTAAGAAGACTTTCAGAAAAGAAGGTGAAAGTGAATGATCCAATAATAATACCCACTGCTGCAAATGGTACTATTAATTTTAAAGTTGCAAAATCGAATTCTTTTCTAAATCTATAAACTGCAATCACATCTGAAAAAATTAAAATTGGTAAAATTATTGCAAGTGCTTGATTAAGTGGCATTACAACTGTCATAAGTGGAACAGAAATTAAAGAAATGGATCCTCCAAGTCCAGATTTAGCAATACCATACAAAATAATTGCAGGCACAACGCTCATAAAAAATAGTAAATTAATTTCCATTATTTTTTTAGAAATATAAAAGAATTAAAACAATAACTAAAATAAAGGAAAAAAATGCTACAGCTAAAATATTTAATTTTATTTTAAATTTAGTGACTAAGAATTCACTCACTTTATTCCAAAAAATTAATAATAAAATAATCAGTATTGCAGGAATAATAAATTTTAACATAAAACTTTTTACATCAAAAAATACATCAATCCAAATAATACTATAATTAATACAACCCAGATTGAAAAATTAGACAATAACTGTTTAATATTTGCATTTGAACGTAAAAAATTTGGTAAGACTAATATCAGAACTAATATTAAAAATATTGCTGGAATTATTTGGTCGGCAGTCAAATTAGTTTTTAATGTTGTATCCTTTTTTTAATATAACACTAACAATTGTTATACATATAATCAAAAATAAAAACATTGTTGATATACTAATCCATATATTGAAATCTGAGACCCCATAAAATGCAAACCTCAAACCATTTATTAAATAAACTACTGGATTAAAATAAGTAACTGTTTGCCAAAACGATGGAAGCATATCTAACGAATATAAACTTCCTCCCAAGAATACCATTGGTGTTATAACAATAGTTGGTATAATTGACATTTGCTCAAAATTTTTACTTAAAATCCCTATTAAAAAACCAAATAATGCGAAAGTGAAGGCAACCAAAATTAGCAAAAATATCATAAGTAAAGGATATTTAACATTAACGTCTGCAAAAAAAAGTGAGGTTAAAAAAATTACTACACCAACTAAAAGTGTTTTAGTTGCCCCAGCTCCTACATAAGCAATTACAATTTCAATTGATGAAATAGGAGCAGCAAGAATTTCATATATAGTTCCGTTAAATTTGGGGAAAAAGATACCAAATGAGGTATTACTAATTGACTGAGTTAGTAAAGTTAACATTAATAAACCAGGTACTATGTATGACCCGTAGCTAATTCCATCAATTTTATCTACGTAATCTCCAATTACTGAGCCAAAGACAATAAAATATAACGAAGTTGATAGAACAGGCGACAAGAGCGATTGTATAAGCGTTCTTCTGAACCTATCCATCTCATGAAAATAAATAGCTTTTAATGCATAAAAATTAATTTTCATTATTTTCCTTTACTAGTGATACAAATATTTTTTCTAAGTTATTCTGCTCAGTTTTTAAATCTCTCATTTTTAAACCAACATTTTTTAAATCTTGTAGCATTGTGGTAATTCCAGTTCTCTCTGCTTGTAAATTATAATTATAAATCAAGGACATTCCGTCAATTGATTTAGTCAAATTATAACTCTTTAGTTCTTCCGGAATGATATTTATCTTTTCCTGTAGTTCGATAGTTAGTTTTTTGTGTCCCATCTTTTTTAATAAATCTACTTTGTTATCAACAACTATTATTTCTCCTTTATCAATAACAGCTACTCTATCTGCGATTGCTTCTGCTTCTTCAATATAATGAGTAGTTAATATTATTGTAACTCCAGTTTTTCTTAAACTTTCTACAACTTTCCACATATCTTTTCTCAATTCTACATCTACACCGGCTGTAGGCTCATCTAAGAAAAGAATAGATGGTTCATGAGATAATGCTTTAGCAATCATTACTCTTCTCTTCATTCCACCTGAAAGTTGATTTAATCTTAAATTTTTTTTATCCCAAAGACTAAAATCTTTTAATATTTTTTCAATATGTCTCGGATTTGGTCCTTTGCCGTACAATCCTCTTGAGTACGAAACATTATTAAAAACTGTTTCAAATTGCTCTAATGATATCTCTTGTGGAACTAAACCAATTCTAGATCTAGTCTCTCTGTAATCTTTTATAATATCATAGCCATCAACAGTTATTTTACCTGAACTTGGTTTAACAATGCCACAGATAATACTTATCATGGTTGTTTTGCCCGCTCCATTGGGTCCAAGCATTGCAATAATTTCACCTTCTTTTATATTAAGGTCAACTGATTTTAATGCATTAAAACCATTATCATACACTTTAGATAAGTTATTTATTGTTATTAAATCTTTGTTCATTGTTGAAAATCAAAGTCGATATAGAGATATTTCTAGTGACAAGCAATATTATATTTTTTTAATCTCCAATAGTTATATGGCCAGGGAGTTAAAAAACCAGCAATAAGCATTATTGGAACTACCCACCAATTTAATACCGCACCTCCTGTTAAAATTACATCCGTTACGTTCATAGCGATTTCCATACTTACCATAGATAAGAAACTCATTCCTAATGCAGTTTTAAAAGCTTTTGAAAAATTAAGTTTTTGTTTAAGCAAGATTATTGTTTCTAAAGTAATACTCGTTATCAGACCATTTATAATTGCCAAAGTCATTATTCCTAAAACAGGAAAAGGAATTTTAGTTAATTGAAAAAAGAGAATTGTTCCTAAATCTCCAATTGCACAACCCATCAAACACCAAGCTGTATTTTTAGCACTTCTTTTCCATGTGTGCTTACATGACCAATGAAAATTTATTGTTTCTGAACTCATTTATTAATGCGGCTTTCTAAATTTACTGTGGCATGCATTACAATTTTTCCACATGTACTGTTTTAATGTGGCTCTAATATCGTCGCTATCCTCAATAACGCTAGCTAATTTAATCATATCATCAGAAGATTTTTTCATTAAAGCATCAAATTCCTCTTTATTTTCCCAGACACTCGGCAATGCCTCTGTTCCGTGTCCTTCTTTAGTATTTTCAGGAAAAAGATTTAATAAATCAAGATAATTTTTACTTACTACTTTCATAAATTCTTTAGCTTTATCATATTCTAAATTTTTTGAGAGAATATCTACACGTTTTGCGGTCTTGTAATTTGCACTAAATAAAGATTTTCTTTTCTTTATTATGTCCTTTGCGCTTTCCTCAGAAAACAAACTAGTATTAAAAAAACTCATTAAAAAAATAATAATTAATATTTTTAATTTTCTGATAATATTTATAAAATAAGTCATGGATGATAATATAGAACAATATAGCTGGTTTTCTAAATTTTTCCACTGGATAACTTTTTTAATTTTGATAGTACAAATTCCACTGGGATTTATTTTAGTTAGAATGGAATTTTCAGACCTAAGAATAACAATAGAAAATTTACACGTAGTAGCCGGTATAACAGTTTTTTATGTCACTTTAATAAGGCTAATATTCAAGTTTTTTAGTCAATCTCCTAAATTACTTCCTAACGCTTTTGTTGGGCAAAAATTAATTGCTAAATTAAATCATGTTGCATTATATGTCGCATTATTAACTATAACAACATCAGGAATTTTAAAAAAATTATTTAATGGAGAAAAATTAAATTTTTTTTTCTTTAAATTAAAAATAAATGATAACTTTGATCTTGCTGATCAATTTTATACAGTTCATATTGTATCAAACTACACTCTTATTATTTTAATTTCATTGCATATATTGGCTGTATTATTTCATCAAATATTTTTAAAAGAAAATATCTTGAAAAGAATGATTAAATAATTAAACAACTAAAATGAGAAAATTTTTTATTTCCTTAATTTTTTTAATATTACCAAACATTGTTCAGGGATTTGAAAAAACAACAAATTTTAATTTAAAAAAATTATTTGAATTACAAAATTCAGGAAAAACTATTGTGATTAACTCATGGAATGAGTATTGCTCAACTTGCGCAGCTCAAACAAAAGTTTTCGATCAGGCTATGAAAGAATTCAAAGATATAGAATTTTTATTTTATGAACAAACGAAAAACAAAGATATAGCTAAAACTTTGGGAATAAATTACTGGACTACCATTGTTGTTTTTAAAGGTAAAACAGAAATTGCTAGAGATATAGGTTTAACAGGTAAAGAACAAATTTATAATCTAATAAATAAAGGTATTTAGTTCACTAAAGCAGTGTCAGGGGGGAAATAATCATAGCCGAAAGCATCAGCAACTGCTTTATGAGTTACTTCACCCTTGAAAATATTTAACCCAGCTTGAAAATTTAAATCGTTAGATAAAACTTCTTTATAACCTTTGTCTGCAAGTTTAGATAAAAATGGTAAAGTTGCTTTATTCAAGGCAATAGTTGAAGTTCTTGGAACTCCTCCAGGCATATTAGCAACACAGTAATGAACAATATCGTCAATAATAAATGTTGGGTTTGCGTGAGTGGTTGGTTTGCTTGTTTCTACGCACCCTCCTTGATCAATAGCCACATCTACAATTACTGATCCTCTTTTCATTTTTTTTAACATATCTTTTGTGATTAATTTTGGAGCTTCAGCCCCTGGTATTAAAACTCCACCTACTAGTAAATCACAATTAGAAATTAATTTTTCGATATCTGTTTTTTCACTTAAATTAGGAATTATTTTATCACCGAACATTTTACAAAGTTCATCTAATCTTTTTTCAGATTTATCAACTATATGAACTTTAGCTCTCATTCCTGTTGCTATTATTGCTGCATTTTCTCCAACAACACCTCCTCCTAGAATTACTACGTTTCCTGGATCCACTCCTGGTGCACCTCCCAATAAAAGACCCCGACCATTTTGATTTTTTTCTAAACAATGAGCCCCAGCCTGAACCGACATTCTTCCTGCTACAGCACTCATTGGAGCAAGAAGTGGGAGCCTGCCTTTATCATCTGTAACGGTTTCATAAGCAATACATATTGATTTAGTATCTATAAGCCCTTTGGTAAGTTCTTTTGCAGCAGCAAGGTGCAAATATGTAAAAATAATTTGATTTTCTCTAATCATTTTTATTTCATCTACTTGAGGTTCTTTAACTTTAACAATTATGTCAGAATCATTAAAAATATCTTCTGCTTGATCAATTATCTTGGCTCCAGATGAAATGTACTGGTTATTTTCAAACCCAGCTTCATAGCCTGCATTATTTTCAATTAAGACTTCATGTCCATTGGCGGTTAATATTTTAACACTTTCGGGTGTTAAGCCTATTCTGTTTTCCTGAGGCTTTATCTCTTTTGGAACCCCAATTTTCATAAAATTAGATTAGTTTTTTTTGCTTTTTGAATAATTAGTTATTCCAGTTCTTAACTTTTCAATTATTTCATCTATGTGTTTTTTTTCACAAATAAACATTGGTGCAATTATTAAACAGTCACCAGTTGCTTTGAAATTTACACCTGCATCATAGCAATGTTTAAAACAAGTAAAACCTGCAGCACCTGGTTTTTTATGCATCTTAATGTCTATGCCACCCATCATTCCATAACCTCTTATATTTTCAACAACGTCGATATCTTTTAATGACATTAATCCCTCCTGGAAATATGGTGCTAAATTTTTTGCTCTATTAAATATATCGTCTTTTTCAAAAATATCTTGTACTGCTAAACCTGCGGCCACTGAAACTGGAATACCTGAATATGTGTAACCGTGGAATAACTCTATTGTGCCTTTCGGAGAACCATCCATGACTGCATCATAAATTTCGTCTTTACACGCTACTGCACCTAGAGGACTTATACCGTTCGTTGTAGCTTTTGCCATTGTTATGATATCGGGTGTTACTCCATATTCTTGTGATGCAAATGGAGAGCCTGTTCTGCCCCAACCAGTTATTACTTCATCAAAGACTAATAAAATTCCATGCTTGTCACATATCTCTCTTAATCTTTGTAAATATCCTTTTGGAGGAACCAATGTACCTGTAGATCCTGCAATCGGTTCAACAATACATGCAGCGATATTTTCTGATCCAAAATTTGTACAAATTCTTTCTAAGTCTTCTGCAATTTCTACACCTGTTTCTGGTTGTCCTGAAACGAATTTATGCTCTGGTAGATGTGTATGTCTCATATGGAGAACACCTGGCATCAAAACATTTGCAAATGTTTTTACATTATTAATCATACCACCAACTGAAGTGGCACCGATGTTCATTCCATGATAGGCTCTTTCTCTGCCAACAAATCTAAATCTTTGTCCTTCACCTCTGGCCTTATGATAAGCAACAGCAATTTTTATAGCTGTCTCAACAGCAGTTGATCCACAAATAGTGTAAAAAATTTTGTTTAAGTTTCCAGGAGTATGTTTTGAAATTTTTGTTGCTAGTTCAAATGAACCTCCAAAACCTTGTTGAAAAGGTTGAGCATAGTCTAATTTTTTTAATTGATTAGTTATAGCATTTATTATTTCTTCTCTTCCATGACCTAGGGGATTACAAAATAATCCAGAACTTGCATCAATCTGAGTTTGTCCTTGATGATTTTTTAAGTAAACTCCTTTAGCTTCAACAATTAATCTTGGTGTTTGTTTAAAATCTCTATTAGATGTAAATGGCATCCAATGTTCATTTAAAGAATTTGGTATTTGAGGTTTTTCACTGCTCATAAAATCAGATTCATAGACTAATTAAATAAATTAACCAGTAAATTATAGTCATACAAGGTATGTCAAACATTTTCAACTGTAAGTTGTATTCTTATCCCTTTTGCAACCCATGCAAAATATTCATCATTTACTTAGATGATAAATTACAATTAAATATCAATAATTAAATTTAATTAATAGGAGACAGAATGAAAAAAATAATTAGTTTTATTCTAGGAAGTTTATTCGCTCTTAACTTGACTATTACAGCTGCAAATTCTGCAGCAAATGAAGTCAGAGTTGCATACTTTTTAGAATGGCCGAGTCCTAATTTAGAAGACATGCAGAAAAAGAATTTTGCTAAAGCTTTAGGTGTTCCAGTGAAATGGACAAATTTCACTAATGGTGGTGCTATGACTGATGCAATGCTAGCTGGAGATATTGATATATCTTACTCGCAAGGATTAGTTCCTTTTATAAATGCTGTAAAATCTAAAGCGCCAATTAAATTAGTAGATATAGCTATGGAATATGGAATGGGTGGTACGACATGTGTTACTTCAAATGCATCTGGTATTACAAAAGCAAATGCCACTGAACTAGAAGGTAAAAAAGTAGCAGTTCCATTAGGTACAATGGCTGAATACGTTTTTGATGAAAGTATGAAAGTTGTTGGAGCTGATAGAGCTAAGATGGATATAATTCAAATGGACCCTGAGGAAGGTGCTGCTGCTTTAGTAAGTGGTGATGTTGTGATGGCATGTTTATTTGGAGGTAACTCAATTAAAGCCGCAACAGCTATTGGTTCAAGACTTCTTACTGTTGATGAAGCTAGAGCTGCTGGTATTTTAGGAATAGATATTACATCAGTAACTGATAAGTTCATGAAAGAAAATCCAGGAATGTTGAGAACTTTTATTGAAGTAACTCACGAAGCTAATGACAGATATAGAGCAGGAAAAAGCGATATGAACTCAATGTCTAAAGCTTCAGAAATGAAAGTTGCAGATATGAAAGATACTTTAAGTGGATTTAAATTCTTAACACCAGATGAAACTAAAAAATCTATGGAAAGTGGAAACCTTGATGCGTTTTTAAAGGGGATGGGAACTCCAAGTGGAAACGTGGATACAAGTTTCTTACCTCTATAATTTAAAGGTTTAAAAATTTAAATAGGCGCCAATTTATAAATATTGGTGCCTATTTTTTTTGTAAATATTCACATATAGTTAAGTTCATGAGTGATCTTATATCTCACAATTTAAACATGATATTCAATACTCCTAAGGGGGAAACTGTACATGCATTAAAAGATGTAAGCTTTACATTAAAAAAAGGTGAGCTTCTCACAGTTCTTGGTCCATCAGGATGCGGAAAAACTACTTTATTAAATATTACCGCAGGGTTTTTAAGACCAACTTCTGGAACAATCACTCTTAATGATAATGAGATAGATGGACCAGGAGTAGAAAGAGGAATGGTTTTTCAACAAGGGGCACTATTTGAATGGTTGACTGTTGCTGAGAATGTAAATTTTGGTCTAAGAATGAAAAAAGAAAATCCAGACTTAACTTCAAAAAAAGTTGAAGAGTGGTTAGACATTGTTGGTCTAAAAGGTTTTGGCAATACTCCCACTTACCAATTATCAGGTGGTATGCAACAAAGAGTAGCTCTTGCAAGATGCTTGATAAATGATCCTGACTTAATTTTAATGGATGAGCCATTGGGAGCATTAGATGCATTAACAAGAGAAAAAATGCAGTCTTTAGTTTTAAAAATTTGGAAAGAGACCGGTAAAACAATAATTTTAATTACTCACTCAGTAGAAGAAGCTTTATTACTAGGAGAAAGGTTATATGTAATGGCACCAAGGCCAGGAAGAATTCATAAAGAGTATAAACTTCCATTTGCCGAAATGGGTTTAACAAATGATTTGAGGGAGATAAAAAAAAATAAAGAGTTTGCTACGAAAAGAGAAGAAATATTATCCATGATATGGAATATGGAAGAAGAAATCATGGGAAACGAAAATTAAATGTTGGTTCAAATAATAACTATATCAATCTTTATAGCAATTATTGGATGCATTTTGTATGGAAGAAAGTTAATTCAAACTGAAAAAGTTGATGCAGTATTTGGAAATCCAGAGAGAGCTAAAGGCGGTACCCATTGGGTTGTCGTAGGTAGCGCTGCAATAATTTTAGTCTGGTTATATTATTCATGGGACATTGCAAAAGGTTTTTATCCAAAATCTGCAAATGAATTATGTCAAGTAGCTAAAGTTAATGAGTCTTTAATGGGATTGAAATATCAATTTCCAATAGAAGAAAGAGAATTTAAAAGCACTTCGATAATAAAAATTGAAAATAAAAACCTAGAAAAAATTTCTAATGAAATAAAAAATTCAATAGAACTAAATGATCAACAAAAAAATATTTTGATAGGTTTTATAAATAAAACAAATCTGTTAATTCCATTGTTAACAAATCAGAATTTAATAGAAACAAATACTAAAATCAAAATAAGTGAAATGACTGAAGAGATAAAACTCTTGAGTTCTAATTTTGGAAAAAAAGATTACCCATTTGAGTCTAAAGAAGAAAAATTAGTTAGACAAAAAGAAATAAAAAAACAAGGTGGTTGGGGTATCACAAAAATTGATGCTGGTACAGGAACTATAGAAGATACAATAGAAGTTCCCGTAGTTCCCGAAACAAGAAGAGGATTGAAATTTCATGCTGCAGCAAAAGAGCTTGAAATTATAAGTGATAAATTTTTTAAATTAAGAAATCATAATCCACAATTCAAGTCATCAATCAAACAGTTGAAAGATGAAATAAAAAATTACAGAAAAAATCTTAACGATTCTGAGGAAATTGCGTCAGATTATGCTAAAAATATTGTTAAAATTGCAAGAAGAATAGAGTTTGCAAGCATTTATCCACCTAATGCGCTTGATGGAATGCAAAATGCAATTATTGAATTTGATGATCTGCAAAAATCTGAACAAGGTGGTCTTAGATTAATTGATATTCTTTTATTTCCTGCTGGAACAATTGTTGCTAGTGGTCCTAGTTGCTCAGAGCAAGGTTCAGGAAGATGGTTACCAAAACCATCCGATACACTTAATAAATTTATATTAATGTCTAAACCGAGTGTCGGTTACAAAAATATACCACTTCTTTGGATAGATATGATGGATGTAAGTCAAATAATTGGCTTTATATTACCAGATTGGATAGCAGATTTTCTGCCTGGTGAATATCCAGTTCACACAAAAGATGGGGTAGTTAAACAAAATTTTAAAGGTCAAGTTTTAAAAGTTGTAACAGGTGACTTTAAATTATTCAAAATTCCTGTTCCATATGGTCATATCTGGGATTCTTTTTTAAGAGTTTTTCTAGGATTGGTCTTTGGAATATTAATTGGTGTACCTCTCGGACTTTTTATGGGATTAAACCGTTTTGCAAAAGGTTTTTTTGATCCATTAATTGAACTTTATAGACCGGTTCCACCCTTAGCATGGGCTCCATTAATTATTTCCGTTTTAGGTATTGATAATACTGGGAAAGTATTTTTATTATTTATGGTCTCACTCTCTATAATGATAATTTCAGCAAGAGCTGGAGCATCAGGTACACAATTATCTAAAATACATGCAGCACATTCTCTTGGTGCCTCTAAAAGACAAATACTACGTTACGTTATTTTTCCAAATTCTCTTCCTGAAATTTTAACAGGTATTAGAGTGGCTGTTGGTATGTGTTGGGGAACTTTGGTTGCTGCAGAATTTTTAGCAGGTACAACTGGAATCGGATTTGTTGAAAATGTTGCTAAAAAGTATTTTCAATATGAGGTAATCTGGATAACAATTTTTATAATGGGTATGTTGGGTCTTCTATTTGATATAACTTTGAGAAAAATTATAGATAAGACAATTCCTTGGAGAGGAAAAGGTTAACCTTAATCATTAAGTAAGCGTAACTCTTTTTCGTCGAATTTTAAGTAAACGTTTTCTCCAACATTAAATATTTCTTTGGTATCACTTGAAACAACATAAATCATACCGACTTTTGAATTGACTATATATTGATAACTATTTCCAACGAATGATGCGTTATTAATAGATGCATGTATTGAGTTTTCTATAAGATTTTTTGAAATAGTTACTTTTTCTGGTCTTAAGGAAACAGAAACTGAACCTTCCAATTTTTGCTCACTTTCTATGTTAATTTTCATTTCTGCTAATTGTATCTCATAATTATTATTATTTTGATTAATGATTTCGGCTTTAACAACATTTGCGTCTCCTATGAAGTTGGCTACAAATTTAGTTTTGGGAAAGTTATATAATTCTTTTGGACTGCCTTGTTGTGCAATTATTGCATTGTTCATTACAATAACTTTATCAGAAATCGCTAATGCTTCTTCTTGATCATGAGTTACATAAATTGTTGTTACACCAAGTTTTTGTTGAATTTCTCTTATGTCTTCTCTTACTTGTCTTCTTAATTTTGCATCTAAATTAGACAAAGGCTCATCAAAGAGCAAAACTTTTGGCTTCAACACAATTGCTCTTGCAACAGCAACCCTTTGCTGTTGACCTCCAGATAACTCTGAAGGCATTCTATTTTCATAACCTTCTAAATTGACTAATTTAAGTGTTTCTAATGATTTCTCAGTATATTCGTCTTTTGCAACATTAATCATTTTTAAACCGTACGATACATTTTCAAGTACACTCATGTGTGGGAACAAAGCATAAGATTGAAATACCATAGATACATCTCTATCTGTTGCAGGCAATAAAGTTACATCATCATTTTCTACTAAAATTTTACCACTTGTAGCTCTTTCTAAACCTGCAATAATTCTTAAAGAAG
>CABXWS010000017.1 GCA_902515965.1 uncultured Pelagibacteraceae bacterium | reverse complement strand
AAAAGAAATAATTACAAATCTTACAAAAAATTTTTTAATATATATAAAGCACAAACATTAAGACAAAAAAGTTTAAGTCACTATTTATGAGAAATCCTAATGATCCATGCTTATTCTGTCATAATAAAAAAAAAGAATATATTTTTGAAAATGAACTTGCATATGCAACAATCGATACATATCCAGTATCAAAATTTCATTGTTTGATAGTTCCGAAGAGACATGTAAAAAGTTATTTTGAATTAACTGATAATGAAATTTTAGCTTGTAATAAAATTATTCGAAAACTAAAAAAAAATATTGAAATCAAAGATAAATCAGTAAAGGGTTTTAATTTGGGTACAAATTCAGGTCAGGTGGCTGGTCAATCAATTAATCATTGTCATTTGCACTTGATTCCTAGAAGAAAAAATGATGTAAAAAATCCTCAAGGCGGTGTCAGGGCTGTAATATCTTCAAAACAGCATTATATTAGAAAAAAGTAAACTTTATTAACATTTTTAACTTTGCATGAGGTTATTAGTCAGTTGAACTTATAATTTTTATGGATTATGTCATTTAATTAGTATTATATTTAGCGGAGATAATAATATGTTTACGACTAATCCATTTGCTGTACTTTCTTCAACTGTTCCATCTATGGTGCTGCAGGGCTTTGTCTTATTAATGGTTGCACTTATAATCATAGGAACACTTACAGACATAATTCATAAGAAAAATGTTAAATATTTTTTTAATAATGCAAAGAAAGCAAAAAAATCTGCAAGCAAAAAATTAAGCATTGGACAAAAAACGGCAATAATTTCTAAAACAGTTGTTCATGATATTGGCACAACATCTGAATTAGGGTTTGGAAAAAGAAGAGCTGCACATGTTTTAGGAATGTATGGAACTATTTTATTTTGGATAGGTTCAGCTGTTATGATATTTGCTTATTCTTCTCCCAATGTATCCACTCCAATAATATGGCCAGTCATATGGCATGTTGGTGCGATTCTTACTTGCTTAGGCGCTTATTGGTTTTGGTTTTTTTTAAGAGTTGATGTATCCGCAGAAGCTCACTCAGTTTTTAGAATTATTAAAGCAGATTTATTTGTTTTGGCACTAGTTTTGTCTTCAACATTTGGTTTAGCATGGTCATATTTCCAATACACAGGATCAAATAGTCTGAGTGTTTTATTTTTAATCTTATTTGCTGTAGCTAATCTTGTTTTATTTGGTGGAGTTTACTGGTCTAAGTTCGCTCATATGTTCTATAAACCAGGTGCAGCAATTCAAAAAAATTTGGCTGAAGCAGATGGATCAAGAGATAATTTACCTCCACCAGCAGAAGCTCCAGAACAATTTGGGCTTGGTATTAAGCGTGAGGCACCAAAGCACTATTAATATGATTGATAAAATTTCAAAGAAAGGTAATAAATAAACTATGTCAACTTTTGTATATATGACGAGATGTGATGGTTGTGGTCATTGTGTGGATATATGTCCATCAGATATAATGCACATTGATGAAACTATTAGAAGAGCAAAAAATATTGAACCAAATTTTTGCTGGGAATGTTATTCTTGTGTGAAAGCATGTCCTAATCATGCAATAGATGTGAGAGGTTATGCTGATTTTGCTCCAATGGGTCATAGTGTTAGAGTAAGAAGAGAAGAAGAAAAAGGAACTATTTCTTGGAGAATAAAATTTAGAAACGGAACAGAGAAAAACTTTGTATCACCTATTACAACAAAACCTTGGGGAAAATTTATCCCAAAATTAGCTGAAGCAGACACACCAAACCAAGGTGAAATTAATTCACAAATTTTATATAATGAGCCTCATGGTTTAAATACTGAAAAAGAGTTACCTACTTTAGATAAAAATTCATTTAAGCAAGGCGTATATTATTAATGGCCAAGCACAAAACAATAATCGAAGAATGTGATGTATTAGTTGTTGGTGGAGGAATGGCTGGAACAGGTGCAACTTTTGAAGCACGTCATTGGGGTAGAGATTTAAAAATTATATGTGTGGAGAAAGCAAACATTGATAGAAGTGGAGCTGTCGCACAAGGATTATACGCAATTAACTGTTACATGGGTATGCAATGGGGTGAGAACATGCCCGAAGACCATGTTAGATACGCCAGAAATGATTTGATGGGATTAGTTCGAGAAGATTTGGGCTATGATATGGCTCGACACGTAGACTCTACTGTTCACATGTTTGATGAATGGGGACTCCCAATGATGAAAAACAAAGAGACAGGAAGATACCAACGAGAAGGTAAATGGCAGATAATGATTCATGGTGAAAGCTATAAGCCAATAGTTGCTGAAGCAGCGAAAAAATCTGCAGATAAGATTTATAATAGAATTATGATAACTCATCTTTTAAAAGATGAAAAAAATAAAAATAGAATTGCAGGTGCAGTTGGTTTTAATGTCAGAACTGGAAATTTTCATGTATTCAAATCAAAAACGGTAGTTATTTCTGCTGGTGGAGCATCACATATATTTAAGCCAAGAGCTGTAGGAGAAGGCATGGGTAGAACATGGTATGCACCATGGAGTAACGGATCGGCATATGCACTTCCAATTGAAGCAGGAGCTAAGATGACTCAAATGGAAAACAGAATTGTTTTGTGTAGATTTAAAGATGGATATGGTCCTGTTGGAGCATATTTTTTACATTTAAAAACATATACTCAAAATGCAAATGGAGAGAATTATGAGAAGAAATGGTATGATGCCACAAAAAAATTAGTTGGTGAATATATTGATCACCATCCAACACCTACATGTTTAAGAAATCATGCATTTATTCAAGAAACTGCAGCAGGAGGTGGACCAATTCATATGGTGACAAAAGAAGCTTTTCAAGACCCTCATTTAGAAACTGTTGGGTGGGAAAATTTCTTAGGTATGACAGTTGGACAAGCGGTTGTATGGGCTTCTCAAAATATAGATCCTAAATATACAAACCCGGAATTAACAACATCAGAGCCATACGTTATGGGATCTCACGCAACATGTTCTGGAGCTTGGGTTAGTGGCCCGGAGGATATAGCTCCTGATGAATATTTCTGGGGTTATAACAGAATGATGACAATTGATGGATTATTTGGAGCTGGAGATGCAGTTGGTGGAAGTGCACATAAATTTTCATCAGGTTCATTCACAGAAGGCAGATTAGCGTCAAAAGCAGCTGTTAAATATATTCAAGACAAAAAAGCTGATGAAATTGAGGTTTCTGACGAACAGCTAGAGAAACTTAAAGAAACAATATTTAAGCCTATTGAAAATTATACAGTTGGTAGAAATGAAATCACGGGAGGTACCGTATCACCGAGTTATATATTGCCAATTCAAGGTCTTCAGAGATTACAAAAAATTATGGATGAATATTGTGGTGGTTTAACAAATAATTATATGACAAATGACAATTTGCTTAAAAAAGGTCTAGAACAGCTACAATTACTTCAAGAGGATTTAGATAATGTTGGAGCTGAAGATTACCATCAATTAATGAGAGCCTGGGAACTTAAACACAGAGCAATTACATCAGAATGTGTTACTCATCATACATTATTTAGAGAAGAGACACGTTGGCCAGGTTACTATTATAGAGGTGATCATATGAAACTTGATGATGAAAACTGGCACTGTTTGACCGTTTCAAGAAGAGATCCAGAAACTGGTAAATTCGAATTGGAGAAAAAACCTGTTTATCATATTGTTGATGATAAAGAGAAAAAACAGGCTTCGTAAACATTTTGAATGAGTATTACTGAGAAATCCGACGAGGAGATCATTAAAATTGCAGAACCTATCTGGGAAAACATGGTTAAATGTTCAAATATGAAGGACTATGGTGGCTTTACTAAAGATCTATCATCACAGATGCTTTATGGAGCTAACGAAGTTGAGCTGGGTAAGCAGTGGGCAAGTAACAAGCTTATATCTAGTCTTAAAGAAGGATGTAAAGCAATTGGCTGTCTAAGACGTGGTTTATACGTCACCGTAATCTACAAGCAGAATAGCACAGAGATACCAGGAGACTTTTTGGGAAGATTGGTACTCGGAGAAGAGGGAGAAGATATAAAAGTTTTTGGCGCAACTATTTTCTAATTTCCAATATTTCTTCTTTGAAATTTAGAGATCTTATGCTATCTGAAAATTGTGATTGAAAATATTAACCAAAATATAAAAAAAATCCCAATTTTTTTTACAAATCAATTAAGTAAAATAATTAAGTCTTTTTTATATTTATTTATTTTTTTTACCTGGGCATTAATTCTATTGGGCACTCTCCAAAATTTTATCTAACTTTTACTTCATTATCATTGACTTTGGTTTGACAGAGGAATAGTTAAATCTTATGGAATACTTTCTTCCAATTGCACAAGTAGAAATAAATTTACTTTTCATATTTGGTTTAAGTTTAGTAGTTGGAATTTTATCAGGATTATTTGGTGTTGGTGGGGGTTTTTTGATGACGCCGTTTTTAATTTTTTTAGGAATTCCACCAGCTTACGCAGTTCCTAATGAAGCAAGTAATATTCTAGGTACATCTGTTTCAGGTTCAACTACTCACTACTTAAAGGGCACACTTGATTATAAAATGGGATTGATGATTGTAGTTGGTGGAACAATTGGAACTTTACTCGGAATATTAACTTTTTCTTACTTTCAAGATATTGGAAAAATAAATATCGTCATTTCTTTAGCCTACATGTATATTTTAGCCATACTTGGAACTTTGATGTTAATTCAGGGTGTATCTGAAATAGATAAAGCAAGAAAAAAAATTGTTGTAAAAAAAAAATTACACACTCATTACTGGATACACGGCCTTCCATTAAGAATGCGTTTTAAAAAATCTAAATTATATGAAAGTGCTTTCACACCAATTATTATTGGATTGATAGTAGGGTTTATTGCAGCAATAATGGGAGTTGGAGGAGCATTTATCCTAGTTCCAGCAATGATTTATATTATAGGAATGCCAACGAAATTAATACCTGGTACATCTTTGTTTGTAACAATTTTTGTTAGTGCAATTGTTACAGTGCTTCACGCTTTTAACTATGGAACAATAGATTTAATATTAGTATTTGTTCTCATTTTAGGCTCAATAATAGGAGTTCAGTTTGGTCAAAAAATTGGTGAAAAAGTAGACAGTTCAGAATTCAAAACTATTTTAGCAATATTACTTTTGCTTGTAGGTATAGCAATTGCATACGATACTTTCATAAAAGAAGATGTTATTTTGGATACAGTGTCAAATGGTTTGAATACTTTAGGTCCTTTGGCTGAATTCATCTTAAACTATTCAAAAGATTTACCAACTTTTTATGGTTTAACTTCAGTGGCTTTAGCTGTGACATTAGGAATTGGTGCCGCTATACTAAGAAATTTTTATTCCAAATGGAATGATGCAAGAATTGCTAAATTAAAAAGTTAATTAAGCACTTCTATATAACTTAGTCATAACAAATTCTTTATGACCCAGTGCTTCTGCACATGTTAATCTTCCATTTGCAACTCTCACTGTTGCTTTAATTAATTCATCTCCTGCTTGATCTAAATTCATCTCGCGTGACAAAATTTTAGATACGTCTACATCTATATGTTCGCTCATAGTTTTTGCAGTCAAAGGGTTTGCGGTAAGTTTTACAACTGGTTCAATAGGATTACCAATAATATTACCTTGTCCGGTTGGAAATAGATGAATATTAAATCCACCCGCAGCTTGAAGAGTGACACACTCTGCAGCAGCGGAAGAGGTGTCCATAAAGTATAATCCAGCTCCCTTGTTCGGTTCCTCCGCTGGTTCTAAAACATCTATGAATTGACAACCACCTATTTTTTGAAAATTACCAAAGGCTTTTTCTTCTATAGTTGTTAAACCTCCAGCAATATTTCCTGCAGTCGGCTGACTTTCTGATAGATCATCTGTAGCTTCTTTTAATATGAAATCATTGTATGAGTTCCAGGTTTTCATGAATTTTTCTTGTGCTTCTGGAGTTTTTCCTCTTTTTTCACACACTGTCTCTGCACCTGTGAGCTCTGAAGTTTCTCCGAAACATAAATGAACACCAAGTGGTTCTAATTTATCCATTAGGTTACCCACTGTAGGATTAGATGCTAATCCTGATGTTGTATCAGACTCACCACATTTTACAGATATCCACAAATCACTTAAGGGACATTCCTCTCTTTGTTTTTCTGACGCCCAAATAGAAAACTCTTGTGCTTTTTTTGATACCTTAGCAATTGTATCTATGTCTCCAACACCCTCAATACTAAAACCTTCCACTGGTTTACCCGTTGTAGCTATCGCATCTACAATTCTTTTCGTCCACTTAGGTTCAATACCAATAACGATTACTGCAGCCACATTTGGATTTTTTCCTGTTCCGATCATTGTTCTAAAATGAAGTTCAAGGTCTGCACCAAATTGTAATCTTCCATAAGAATGCGGTAAAGCAATTGTGCCTTTGATATTACTTGCTACAGCTTCCGCACACGCATTCGAAATATCATCAACAGGTAGTATGATCACATGGTTTCTTGTACCCGTTCTACCATTTTCTCTTTTGTATCCTAAAAATGTTTTTGGAATTTCCATTCTACCATTTCTTTGTTTTTACATTGTGAACATGTACATGCTCACCTTTTTTTATTGATTTAACAACTTTTCCTATATCATGACCGTATTTTAATATTGTATCTCCTTCATTAAGATTGGTCATTGCAATTTTATGACCTAACGGAATTTCATCCATCGATTGTATTTGAACAGACTTATCATTTTCCATAATCCAACAATCGCAATTTTGTTTAGGAGTTATTTTTTCAATAACTACTACACCAACGTTGTCTTTTTCATCATGGATTATTATATCTGTGCCAGCCATTGTGACGATTTCTTTGTTTGAAATTTGATACAATTTATATATGAATTGTAGCCTTTAACAATTAAAAAATAAAATTTAGAAAGATTTGTTATGGCTAAAATGACAACAGAAGAAGCTTTTGTAAAAGTCTTACAGATGCATGGTATTGAACATTCATTTGGAATTATTGGATCGGCATTTATGCCAATATCGGATTTATTTCCTGAGGCAGGAATAACTTTTTGGGATGTCGCCCACGAAACTAATGGTGGATTAATAGCTGATGGCTACACTAGAGCTACTGGCAAAATGTCGATGGTTATTGCACAGAATGGTCCAGGTATAACAGGTCTCGTAACTCCAATCAAAACAGCTTATTGGAATCACACCCCGTTGCTATTGGTAACACCTCAAGCAGCAAATAAAACTATGGGTCAAGGAGGTTTTCAAGAAGTAGAACAAATGAACTTATTTAAAGACATGGTTTGTTATCAAGAGGAAGTAAGAGATCCTTCAAGAATGGCTGAAGTGTTAAACAGAGTTATTGAAAAAGCTTTTAGAGGTTCAGCGCCAGCTCAAATAAACGTACCAAGAGATTTTTGGACACAAGTTGTAGATATTGAATTACCACCAATAGTAAGATTTGAAAGACAAGGAGGAGGCAAGGATGCAGTAGAAAGAGCGGCTAAACTTTTATCTGAAGCAAAATTTCCTGTTATTTTATCAGGCGCAGGAGTAGTTATAGGTGATGCAATAGAAGACTGTAAAAAACTTGCAGAAAAATTAGATGCACCAGTTTGCAATGGATATCAACATAATGACAGTTTTCCTGGAAGCCATCCTTTAGCTGTAGGTCCACTTGGATACAATGGATCAAAAGCTGCAATGGAACTAATCTCTAAAGCAGACGTAGTTCTGGCATTAGGAACGAGACTAAATCCATTTTCCACTTTACCAGGCTATGGAATTGACTATTGGCCAAAAAATGCAACTATAATTCAAGTTGATATGAACCCAGACCGTATAGGTTTAACTAAGAAAGTAACAGTAGGCATATGTGGAGATGCTAAAATGGTTTCTCAACAAATATTAGATAAACTATCTACAACTGCTGGCGATAATGGAAGAGAAGATAGAAAAAACTTAATTCATCAAACAAAATCATCTTGGTTGCAAGCATTGACAAGTCTTGATCATGAAGATGATGATCCAGGAACAGTTTGGAACAAAGAAGCAAGAGAAAGAGATAAAGATAGAATGTCTCCAAGACAAGCATGGAGAGCAATACAAGCAGGTCTTCCAGATGAAGTAATTATATCAAGTGATATTGGGAATAATTGTGCAATAGGAAATGCGTATCCGACATTTGAAAAACCAAGAAAATATTTAGCGCCCGGTCTGTTTGGACCTTGCGGTTATGGATTTCCTTCAATATTAGGTGCAAAAATTGGTTGTCCAGAAACTCCAGTTATTGGTTTTGCAGGGGATGGAGCTTTTGGAATAAGTATGAATGAAATGAGTTCATGTGCCAGAGAAGAATGGCCTTCTATTACAATGGTAATATTTAGAAACTATCAATGGGGTGCTGAAAAAAGAAATTCTATATTATGGTTTGATGATAATTTTGTTGGTACAGAATTAGATCCAGAATTAAGTTACGCAAAGGTTGCTAATGCTTGTGGTTTAAAAGGTGTAACTGCAAATACAATGGAAGAAACAACAAAAGCTATAAAGCAATCATGCGAAGACCAGAAAAAAGGAATTACAACATTTATTGAAGTTATTCTAAATCAAGAATTAGGTGAGCCATTCAGAAGAGATGCAATGAAAAAACCTGTTAAAGTGGCAGGTATTAGCAAAAATGATATGAAGCCCCAAAAATCTCTTGTTGGTTGAGATTAGTAAATTTTCATTATAAAAATATAAATATATTCGGGAGTTTAAATGAAAATTAAAAATATTCTTTTTATAATGGCCGATCAACTTAGATGGGATTATTTGTCTTGTTACGGTCACCCACACTTAAAAACCCCGCACTTAGATAGTTTAGCAAACAAAGGTGTTATGTTTGAGTCTGCCTATGTACAGGCTCCAGTTTGTGGTCCTTCAAGAGCCTCATATTACACTGGTAGAACAGTTTTTAGTCATGGATCAACTTGGAACCAAGTTCCATTACCAATAGGTGAATTAACTATTGGAGACTATCTTAGACAATCAGGAATAAAGACCTGTGTTGTTGGTAAAACTCATATGAGGCCTGATACTAACAGTATGAATAGATTGGGAATTTCAAAAAATACTGAGCTAGGTTCAATAGTGATGGAGCCAGGTTTTGATCCATATGAAAGAGATGATGGATTACATCCCAACAACATTATGAAAAATACAGAAAAAAAATTAACATATAATAAGTGGCTAAATAAATTAGGATATGATGGTGATAATCCTTGGGATAGTTGGGCAAATTCAGTTGAGGGTGAAAATGGCAAAGTATTAAGTGGATGGAGATTAAGAAATTCGAATAAACCATCGAGATTGCCAGAAAAACATTCAGAAACTGCTTTCATGACTAATAGAGCAATTGATTTTATTAAAGAAACTAAAGAACAATGGTTTTTACATTTATCCTATATCAAGCCTCATTGGCCTTACATTGCACCCGCACCATATCACAATATGTATTCACAAAATCAATTTTACCCCGTCCAAAGGTCAAACGCGGAAAAAGAGATTAACCATCCTGTTTATAAGGCATTTAGAGAAAACAGTATTTCAAAAACATTTTCACAAGAGAATGTAAGAGAGACAGTTCTTGCAGGTTACATGGGATTAATAAAGCAAATAGATGATAATCTTGGACGACTATTTAAATTTCTAGAAGAAAACGGAAATATGGAGGACACAATGATAGTGTTTACTTCAGATCATGGAGATTATCACGGTGATCATTGGCTTGGAGAAAAAGAGTTATTTCATGAACAAATTGTAAAAGTTCCAATGATTATTTACGATCCAACTGAAAACGCAAATAACACTAGAGGAAAAAAAGAAAAAAGATTTATAGAGGCTATTGATTTATTGCCAACATTTTTAGATGCAGTCGGAAGCAAAGCTAGCAAACATAGACTCGAAGGACTATCTCTAATTCCAATACTCAGAGGAGAAAAGGTTAACAACTGGAGAGAAAGCGTATTTAGTGAAATTGATTACTCATTTAATGAAGCCAGGAAAATTTTAAATATAGGAGCATCTGATGCAAGAGCTTATATGGTAAGAAATAGTAAATGGAAATATATATATTATAAAGGTTTTCCACCTCAATTATTTGATTTAGAAAAAGATAAAGATGAATTTAACGACCTTGGGCAATCTAAAGATCATCAAAATATACTAAATCAAATGAAAGATATTTTATTAGAAAGATTAACAGATCGAAAAAATAGAACTGCAGCTGATGATGAATTTGTTTTGAAAAAGAGAGATTATTCTGAAGATGGTGGTATAATGATTGGTGTTTGGTAATCTAAGGATACATTAAACTCGGCAAATATAAACATAAAGCTGGAAAAGCTATTAATAACGCAAGTCTAATAACATCAGTTATCAAGAATGGCAAAGTTCCAAACCAAATTGTTTGTAACGGAGTTTTATTCATCACTCCTTTGATAACGAATAAATTCATTCCTACAGGTGGTGATATAAGTCCAAACTCCACAACTATAACAGCAAATATTCCAAACCATATAGGATCAATACCTGCATCCGCAATAACAGGATAGAAAACAGGAATTGTTAAAAATAGCATTGCTAAAGAGTCCATTACAGTTCCAAGAACTAAATAAATCGCACAAATTACAAGAATTATTCCTAGAGGAGTTAATTTAAGATCATTGATAAAGTCTACGACTGTAAATGGAAGCTGTGTAACAGTTATTAAAAAATTAAATACACTTGCACCAATGACTATTAGATAAAGAGCTCCGACTGTTTTTATAGTATCCCAAATTGAATTTCTTAAAAGATCAATTGTTAGTTCACCTCGAAAAAAAATAAATAAAATTACTAAAATTACTCCAACAGCAGCACTTTCAGTTGCAGTAAAAAAACCAAGGTACAAACCTCCCATAATAATTGCGAAAATTAAAAAAATTGGAAAAACTTTTGTTAATGCGGAGATCCTATCTTTTGTCGTCATTTTTTCTCCATGTCCACCCTGATCTGGATAAATTAGTAAGTAAACTCTAATTGCTATCATGTATAAAACCACTGCAATCAAACCAGGAATTAGTGCAGCAAAAAATAGTTGTTGAATGGATTGTTCTGTTAAATAGGCGTATATAATCAATATTACGCTTGGAGGAATTATAATACCTAATGTTCCACCAGAAGCAACAGAACCGCTAATTAAAGCATCACTATAACCATGTCTTTTCATCTCTGGTCCTGCCATTTGAGACATTGTTGCTGCTGTCGCAATTGAAGATCCGCAAATCATTCCAAAACCTGCACAAGCACCAACAGTAGACATTGCTAATCCACCTTTGTAATGACCTACGACTGCGTAAGCCGCATCATATAAATTTCTCGACAAGTTTGCTCTGTTTGCAAGATTACCCATTAAAACAAATAGAGGTAAGACTGATAAAGTATATTTTGATACTGCTTCAAACGGTGCTGTCCCTAAAACAAAAAGAGCTTGATCAAAACCTGTGATTAAAGCAAAACCAGTAAAACCAACAACTAACATTGAAATACCTATTGGAACATTTAAAGCCATAAGTATTAAAACAATTAAGAAAGATAATGAACCACTTATAATTGGATCAAAGCTCATATATTATTACCTCTCAAAGCACCAATTAACCAGAAGATAATAGCTACAACACTCAGCCACATTCCAATAGATGCTGCATAATAAAATGGATAAAAATATATTTCCAGATCAATTGTAACTCTTTCATTTTTAAAGAATGCAAATGCTTCTCTAGTAGTTGCATATGCCATCATCGACATGACAATAATCATTAAAACAAATCTAAAAATATTTATAAATATTTGAAAAGTATTACTTGGAATATTTTTTATAAAATCTGCTGAAACATTAGCATTTAAAAAGAAGGCTCTTGGCATTGCAAGAAATGCAACTAAAGCCATACCAAATTCTACTAATTCAATTGTACCTGTAACAGGTGAGTTTAGAAATCTTCTTCCAAACACGTCACAGAAAGTTAATACAGCTAATGATAATAATATTAATCCAGAAATTATAGCTGAAAGATCAAATATGTGATTAATTTTTAATTTCATTTGATAAACTTTCTTCTAATTTATCAGAGTTTAACGTATAAAGTTATAAAATTATGAAATTTATCTCATTCACTCATGACAACACCGAAAAATTTGGTGTAATTGAAAATAATTTAATAACTGATTTAACTGGAAAAATTTCTGGTACAGTAAATTTAAAAGAATTAATAAAGGAAAATAAGATAAATGAAGCTAAAGATTATGTAAAAAGTAATCCAGGAAACATAAATCCAGAAAAAATTCATTATTTGCCAGTAATACCAAATCCTGGAAAAATTATTTGTGTTGGTTTAAATTATAGCGAACACGTAAAAGAAACTAATAGAACAGTAGAAGAAAACCCAGTTATATTTCATAGGTTTCCAGAAAGCCAAACTGCACATTTGCAAGCAATACAAAGACCTACAGTTTCAGAAAGTCTTGATTTTGAGGGTGAAATGGCAGTGGTAATGGGCGAAGGTGGCAAACACATCAAACCCGAAGATGCTCTAAAAAACATCATAGGTTTTTCTTGTTACAATGAAAGCACAGTCCGAGAATGGCAAAGACATACCAGACAATTTGGTATGGGAAAAAATTTTGAAAAGACAGGAAGTTTTGGTCCACACATGGTTCTAGCCGAAGATATAAAAGATTATAAAAGCTTAACTATTGAAACAAGATTAAATGGTGAAGTTATGCAGAATGCAAAGCTAAGCCAATTAATCTTTGATATACCGATTTTGATTTCATATGTTTCAAAAGCCATGGCATGGAGGGCAGGAGATGTTTTGGTTACTGGAACTCCTGGTGGGGTAGGTTTTAAAAGAAATCCACCTATTTTCATGAAACCAGGGGACAATGTTGAAGTAGAAATAACTGATATTGGTGTTTTATCTAACACTATTAAGGATGAAATAATTTCAAATTAGAGTTAAAATTTTAATATAAATTTTAGAGGGAGAAATATGAAAAACAAAATAATAGGATTTATTTTTGCTGTTTTAAGTTTAGGGATGGTAAATGCAGCTTCTGCAACTGAACTTAAACTAGCAACATTTGAACCACCAAAAGCATTTATTGCAAGCAAAATTCTTGCTGGATGGGCTGATAAGGTAAATGAGTGTTCAGCAGGTGCAGTCAACGTTAAAATGTTTGCTGGAGGTGTACTTGGAAAACCACCACAGCAATATGATATAGTTACTAAGGGAGTGGCAGATATTTCATGGACAGTACTAGGATATATTGGAGGACAATTTCCATTGAGTTCTGTAGTCGAGTTACCTTTTTTAACAAAAACTTCAAAAGCTGGATCAAGAGCACTAAATACTCTTTATGAAGAAGGTTATTTAGATAAAGAGATGGCTGGTATCAAACTAATTGGTTTACATTCAAACCCTGGATATCAAATTCACATGAAGACAGACAAGGTAGTTAGACCTGCTGACTTCAAAGGAAAAAAAATGAGAGTGCCAAGTAAAATTGCGGGTACAATTTTGAAAACTCTTGGAGCAACAGGTGTTAGAGTACCAGCTCCAGGAACATCAGAAGCACTTAACAAAGGAGTGATAGATGGAACTCCTTTTCCTTACACTGCAATAGGATCATTTAGATTGTTTGATGTAACCAAATATCACACAGAAGTAAATATTACTAATGCAACTTTTGGATTGATAATGAATCAAAGTAAGTACGATGGATTATCTGCTAAAGGAAAAGGATGTGTTGATAAATTTAGTGGTCAATGGTTTGGTGATTGGGCTTCAAGTTTAATTGATGGTCAAAATGCAAAAATGAGAGTTGAAGTTAAGAATAAACCTGGTCATGAGATCATAGTTGCATCAGATGATGTAATTGCAGAATATAAGAAAATTTTAGCTCCAATTGAGACAAACTGGCTTGCCGAAATGAAAGGCAAAGGCCTAGATGGAGACGCTGTTCTTAAAAGAGCTAGACAAATAATATCTAAAATAGACGGATAAATAATATTGTTATGAGCCTGCATTAAATAATGCAGGCTCACTCTTATTCCTATATAATAATCGAATGGCAATAAATGCACTTAGTTATATTGGCGTAAATTCTGACCGTATAGAAGATTGGTCTGATTACTCCCAAAAATGTTTAGGAATGCAACAGGTAGATAGAGCTAAAGACTCTTTGTCTTTTAGAATGGATGACCAAAAACAAAGATTAGTCGTAACAGGAGACACCGGAGATAGTTTAGCGTTTGTTGGATGGGAAGTTGAAAAAAAAGAAGATTTAAAATTTTATGCTGACAAATTAGAAAACAATAATATTCAAGTAAGTTACGGCCAATCATCATTTGCAGATAAAAGATTTGTAAAAGACTTAATATTTTTTAAGGATCCACAAGGCAATCAAATTGAAATTATTTTTGATCCCATGAAAGATAACGATCCTTTTAAACCCTCTAGACCAATTTCAGGTTTTAAAACTGGCGCTTTGGGTATGGGTCATATTGTTTTGCATGCAAAAGATTTTAATAAATTGGTTCCGTTTTACAGGGATCTTTTAGGTTTCAAAATAAGTGATTACAGCAATACGCCAATTTCATTATGCTTCTTTCATGTTAACGGAAGACATCATAGTTTTGCATTATTTGGGTCTGGTCAACAAGGGTTTCACCATTTTATGGTTGAATACAATAGTTTGGATGATGTAGGACAAGGTTACGATCTAATGAATTTAAAGGACGATAAAATTGCTTATACAATGGGCAGACATACCAATGATTATATGACATCTTTTTATTCAATTACGCCTTCAGGTTTTTTTGTTGAAAATGGATGGGGAGGAAGAGTGATTGATCCTAAAACTTGGGAACCTATTGAAACTTTTGAGGGTCCAAGTTTTTGGGGACATGAAAGATTATATTTACCTGAGGATGAAAGAAAAAAATTTAGAGATAAAAGAATGCAAACCGCCGCTGAAGGAAAACAAGCACCTTTATTAATAGATTGTCCTTGGTTATATTCAAATATTGCTAAAAAAAAATAAATTTAATAAAACGATGAAAGAATATGATGTAGTAATTGTTGGATTAGGTCCAACAGGAGGAACATTAGCAAATCTTTTAGCTTTACAAGGTCATTCAATTTTAATACTTGAAAAAGAAAATAATTTTTATCCTCTTCCTAGAGCAGTCCATTTTGATGATGAAGTTATGAGAGTATTCCAGACAATAGGAATAACAAAAAAATTTTTAAAATTTACATTAATAAACAAAGGAACTAAATTTGTTGATAGCAAAGGCAATGTAATTTTAGATTGGCCAAGACCAAAGCAAGTCACTGAAAACGGATGGTACCCAAGTTATAGATTTCATCAACCTGATTTAGAGAAACAAATTAGAAATAAATTAAAATTATTTAAAAAAGTTCATATAAAACAAAACACACAACTACTAAAAGCAAAAAATAACAAAAATAATGTCGAAATTTTTTATAAGGAGGCAAAAACAGGAAATAGTTTTTCTGTCAAAACCAAGTATTTAGTAGGTTGTGATGGTGCAAATTCAACAGTTAGATCTTTGATTAATACTAAGATGCAAAATCTGGGTTTTACTCAAAAATGGGCAGTTGTTGATTTAATTTTAAAAAAAAAGAAATTTAATCTTCCTGATAGAACAATTCAATTTTCAAATAAAGTAAGACCAGCAACATATTGTAGAAACGTTGGTAGAAGAAGAAGATGGGAATTTGTAATAAATAATAA